>CALHDG010000039.1 GCA_938023075.1 uncultured Chitinophagales bacterium | reverse complement strand
TTTTGAGTGGTCATTTCGTTTTCTATCTGACCATAATTTAAATCTTGCGTATGTCCGAAACCCAAAAATTTCCAACGGGTAAGGGCTTCCGGTGCATCAAAAGCAATGATGACATTACCTTCTTGGTCGGTTTGTAATTCGGGCATAAAGAAAGCCGTTTCATTTAGATTGGTTCGTGGGCTTACATTTTTAATGTTATCTTTTTGGTTAGATGCTTGTTCATTCATTCCATCTCTGCCATCATTCGAATTGTCTGAAACTTCGGAGTCTGCCATCATATAACTTGCCTCTTCTTCAACTTCAATCATATCCATTGCTTGCGGTGCAAGTGCCTGCCTTGCTGCTTTGCTTCTCATCATTGGGGCAGCACCGGGTGGATTTGAATATAAAGCACGAGCCATGCCCATGCTGTACCACATAGAAAATCCAAACCAATTCAATCTATCATAGTGTCTATTAAAAATACGACCAGAATTACCTAAATTAAGACTACTATGTTCAGATTCTTTTTTACTAAACCCAACATTGCTAAATAATTGATAAGTGCGATCTGTTTTTTCTACTACTTTAAAAGACCAACTGTGAGGAGTAAACACATCTAATGAAGCATCGTACATTGCGGCTAACATTTCAGCGGCAACCATTTCTCCTTCCGGTCCACGTATTTTAATTTTCCATTGCTCTGCCTGGTTGGGTTTCAGTTTATCTCTAAAGGTGAGAAACTCCATATCCAATTTTCTGGAGGGAAAAGGAACTGTAATATATTCTGACAATGAAAAAACCCGGTTGTGTTTTACTGCAATTAAATTGATGGTAAAATTGCCTCTCAATTTTTCTTTAACAGGTATGTTAATAATTTTTTGTTCCTCTGAAATTTCTACTACTTCATCTTCCTCAAAATTGCCTTGGTGTACTAAAGTATAGTACACCTTTACATTTTTGTTTTTTGTTTCAATAATAATTTTTGCGGTATCGCCAACTTCAACGGTTTTTTTTAACACCTTAAATGAGCAGATTTTATTAGTAGTTGATGTTTTACTCTTTAAATCGTGTAACTTGAACAAACTGGCTATTTCAATTGCACTTCCGTTTTTGTCTTTTGTATTCAATATCACTTCATAGTCTCCAGCTGCCCAATTTTTTATCTCTGGTATTTCTATTATCAAATCTTTTGTAGTTGTTTGTTTTATGCTTTTTAATAATGATCCCTTCTGCCGGTTTTTCAATAAATTTTCATTAGCGTAAACATCATAAGGAAAATCTTTTACATAATCTTTTTTGCTAATAATAAACTGATCGGGTTCATTCCAAAATCGTTCTTTTAATGGTCTTTCAGATTGTTCTATTTTTCTTATCGAAACATTAATATCTGCAGGTTCAAATGTACCATTTAAGTTTTTGGTATTGATGCTGATGCTAAAAGAATCTTGCTTTTCTATACTTTCAGAAAAATTCATAGCTACCTCTAATGCAACATAACCGGCTTTAACTGTTGTGTTACATTCTTGTGTTTCACCAGTACTGTCAATTATTTTTGCGTGGATGTAATAATTGAATATGGGTTTAAGATCTTTACTGATGGCTAAATCGGGTAAAGCTTCAAAATTAATATTAAAATTTCCGTTCTCATCAGTTTTAGTTTTTCCATTATTAATAATAGTCCATTGGCTAACTGTTGGTCTGCTCCAATTCCACCAATAACAAATGTAAGGTAAATAATAACTCCTGCTAACTTCGTATTCCACTTCTACATTATCTAAGGCTGCGCCCGCGTAAGAGTTTGCTTTACCGGTAACTACTACTGAGTCATTTAAAGCGTAACTTCCTTCAATTTTATTGAAATTAACTTCAAAGCGAGAGCGTTTGTACTCTTCAACATTTATATAGTTTGTCGCATTTCCACCACCTAAACGAAATTTACCGGTAAGCCCTGTTTGCGGCAATGTAAATGAACCATTAAATGAGCCAAACTCATTGGTAATAAAAGTTTCAGAAGCGATAAGTTGCCTATTTACATCATGCAAGGTTACCTTTATTTCTTCATTTGCTTTTATACTACTTTTTCCATCGTTATAGTTATATACCAAACCTTTAAAATAAACCGTTTGACCAGGACGATATATGGAACGATCAGTAAATAAGTTAGTTTTGGTAAAAGGCACAGGTTTTCTTTCATTTCTTGCACTAAAATTATAGGCTCTGTCTTTGTACATATATTCATTATCTCCTTTTTTAAGTTTTACAACAATGTCTCCATTGCGGTGTTCCATATCAATATCAGGATATACAGCCAACCCGTTTTCATTTGTATAAACCGAATCAATAAATTTTGTTTTCCATTCGTACTTATCCCGGTATTTTTGAAATACTTTACACGCTACATTAGCTATTGGTTCACCACTATTTCTATCTATCACAAAAACCTCTTTGTTACTATAAGGAGTACTCCTTTTAACTATGGACATATTAGAAACCCAAAAACTTTTGTAAACATTAACATAACCTCTTCTGCTATAATTTGGACTATCAGATATGAATAAAAAATAGTGTCCGGCTTCAAGTGGTTCAATTTTAAACTCTAAATTATGTGTATAATAATCTTTTGGATCGGGGATATCTAATTCCCATTCTTGCATAGTTTCCATTCCTTTCCGTGTAGAACCTAAGCGAAAGTCGTGGCTTAAGTCATAATCCACTTTCACAACTTTTAAATATATTCTATCTAAGTTTTTGTAACTTAACAAAGCCCGAAATGGTTTGTTAGGCACATTGACTTCTTCAATTTCAAACTGTAATGTTTTTGCTTCAATACCTCCAATTATTACGTTACAATTTTGAGTACCTTTGCTATCTGGAAATGCAGTTACCGCATCAGTACAAGTTTGCCATGCTCGTTTTATATAATTAATGTCGTTATGTTTTATTGAGCTGTTTTTTTCTTTGTTTAAAAGATGTTCAGCAAGGGTATAGCTAACCAGAGTATGTATTGTATCATTTTTATATTGATTAATAAGTTGCTCTAATGCTTTTTCATAATCAGATGATTTATTATCGTATACTGCTTTTTGATAAGCAAATTTTATTCGTTTCAGTATCGACAATATCAAGGGCAATTTATCTTCATCGTTTTGATGAAAGGCTTCTAACTGCTGAAAGGTTTTTACGGCAGCTAACTTTAAACTTGTTTGTTCTTGGGCTTCAAAAGTATGTTGAATAAAATCTTGACTTGATTGAAAAATAGCATCGTCCACTAATTGAAATTCATACACCGGTTTGTTAATGGAGCTTTCATCGTGCGAATAAAAATCGACCGCACGGTTGGCGATAAAATCAAAAAGGGTTGGTCGGGGATTGCCATTTTTTGTGCGGTCAGCTAAGTCTATAATATCTTCAAATTGCTCAACGGGTATTTGTTTTAAGCGGTCTTCATTTTGTAAAGCGAGTTGATGTTGACTAATAATCTTATCGAAAATTTGAGGCAAACTCCAGGTTAAAATGTCTTCATTATTAAAACTAACGGTTTCTGTTCTGTTATAAAATCGGTAACGATTATTTTGAAAATATTGCCAATAGGCTTCTGCGAGCATCGAGTGCAATATGTTAGTAACAGGTGCTTCATTGGCAGCAATTTCATCTTCTAAGCGTTGCATTAAAACGGGCTGCTCTACTTCTTCTAATATTGTTATATATTTTAATTGATGAATTAATGCCTTTACCCGTTGCGGTGCATTGTTATCTTCTTTCGCTTGGGCATAAATT
>CALHDG010000038.1 GCA_938023075.1 uncultured Chitinophagales bacterium | reverse complement strand
ATAATTATTTTTTATTGAATGTGCAAGTTATTTCAATTGCACTCAATTTTATTAGGTGCCAATCTAATTTAACTTATTTAGCGTTCAAATAGTTTCATAAGAGTTAAAATTAACTTTTTTTGCCAAGTTTATCAAGGTAGTTGACTTAAGATAGAGGTAAGCGTAATAAACGTCATGCCGGAAACTTGTGCCGGACTCGATACAGTATCTGAACTTGCGGAACAGATTATCCGGTATCTCTCATAAAAACACCCTACTAAACCTTTAAATTAGGGGGAGACTTTAGGAGAGATTGCTGATAAATGTTCCGTTGCTCTCCACATTTTCTGCAATGACGGCAGCGGGTATTACAAGCTTTTGAAGTTTTTCAAAGTATCAACTAATTTATTGTTTGGTTATACTTGTCCTTTTTTTTGCTTGAAATCTTTGGAATAAAACTATACTTTTATGACTAATTAAAAAGTAAATAGATAATATGTGGGCTGTACGCAGCCATTGTACCGAAATAAAGGAAATCGGTAATATTTTCTTAATAATTGGTGGCTTTGCTTGACAAGTTTATCAAAGTGGTTGATACTTTCTCGTTTTGGATTGTCGCTATTTTTTTCTTGCTACGAAGCACCGAAGTTTGCAAACTAGCCCCGATTGCAGCGGTTATGCCATTTTGAAAGGCTTTTGCAGCGTTGGCAAATGGCATTTGAGCGGAAAGCGGGACTACCGTTATTATAATACCACAAGGTTTCGCTTCAAAAAAATATCAAAAAGATGGTCAACTACTTTATAGGTTAGTTATGCCAACTATAGCTTTGGCTATGCTTGACAACCTCTGCCTCGTACTCGTCCAAATTTTACTCAAATTTATTCGACACTATCAACTTGACTGACTACAAAGCGATGTGATTAAAATCGAATAAAATTTATACTCTTGATACAAGTTATAGAAAATTCCATTCCTCTAATTTCCGCCATTCAAACTATTTAAATGCTGCTCTAAACTATACATATCGGTTACATAAACTTCGCGAGCTTTGCTGCCTTGCGAGGGTCCGACAATGCCGCACATTTCTAGTTGATCCATAATTCGTCCGGCACGGTTGTAGCCCAATTTCATTTTACGTTGAATAAGCGAGGTGCTGCCTTGTTGATGGGTGACAATTAAACGGGCGGCATCTTCAAACATATCATCGCGGTCTTGAACACGAATTTCACCTTTCAAGGCAGCCTCTTCTTCGGTTAAATATTCGGGCAGCAAAAAGGCAGAAGGATAACCGCGTTGTTTACCAATATATTCGGCAATGCGTTCTACTTCCGGCGTATCTACAAAGGCACATTGCAGGCGAACAATTTCGCTATTGATCGATAGCAACATATCGCCTCGTCCAATTAACTGATCGGCACCGCCGGTATCTAATATGGTTCTTGAATCTATTTTTGAGGTTACCTTGAAGGCAATTCTACCCGGGAAGTTGGCTTTAATAGTTCCGGTTATAATGTTAACCGACGGACGTTGCGTGGCTATAATTAAATGGATGCCAATGGCTCGGGCTAACTGCGCTAAACGGGCAATGGGCATTTCAACTTCTTTGCCGGCGGTCATCATTAAATCAGCAAATTCATCTACTACCAATACTATGTATGGTAAATAACGGTGACCGTTTTGTGGGTTGAGCTTGCGATTGGTAAACTTCGTATTGTATTCTTTTATATTTTTAGCCGTGGCTTTTTTCAACAAATCGTAGCGGCTGTCCATTTCCATGCACAAGGCATTTAAAGTGGTAATTACCTTTTTGGTGTCGGTAATAATGGCTTCTTCTTCGCCGGGTAATTTGGCAAGAAAGTGATTTTCGATCATGTTAAAAAGGCTCAACTCTACCTTTTTGGGGTCTACCAATACAAACTTTAATTGGGAGGGATGTTTTTTAAATAGCAAACTTACTAATATAGCATTTAGCCCTACAGATTTCCCTTGTCCGGTAGCACCGGCAATTAACAAGTGCGGCAATTTCGCTAAGTCGGTTACATATACTTCGTTAGAAATGTTTTTACCCAAAGCAATAGGTAAATCGTATTCTGAGCTTTGAAATTTTTCTGAAGCGATAACCGTTTTCATCGAAACAATTTGCTTTTTCTTATTGGGTACTTCAATGCCAATCGTTCCTCTGCCGGGCATAGGGGCAATAATACGGATGCCAAGTGCCGCTAAACTCAGGGCAATATCATCTTCTAAATTTTTAATACGAGATATTTTGATGCCCGGTGCCGGTACAATTTCATAAAGCGTAACGGTAGGACCAACCGTAGCTTTAATTTTGGTAATTTGTATTTTATAGTTTAACAGCGTTTCAATAATTTGGTCTTTATATTTTTCTAACTGCTCCCGGTCAATAGTGATTTTATCGCCGCCGTACAGTTCTAATAAATCAACATCAGGAAAAATATAATCGCTTAAATCTAAAGTGGGGTCATAATTGGTATCAATAGTTAAATGGTCACCCTCGCGGTTAACTGCCGATTTGTTGACTTGCAAATCCATTGGGGTTTCCTGTTTTTTTATCAGTTCGGGAAAACGTAAGGCAACATCTTCTTCAATAATGAGGGTGTTAGGATTGTCTGTTTTGCCCCCAATATCTTGTTGAGGAGCAGAGTCCGGATTCAATATTTCTAAAGATAGTGATTCGTTAATGTCTAACAAAGTAGCTTTGCCTTTGGGTTTTTTAATTTCGGCTTGTTTAAACTCGTAAGTGTTGCCTTTAATTTCGTTTGTAGATTTAGTATTGGCTCCTGCCGTTTTTAAAGATAGGTGGTTACTAAACCATTTTTTTAAGGATGGGAATTTAAAGCCTTTAAAAATTGATTGATTGGGTGTTTTACTAGTTTCATTTTGTACTGCTGTTTTGGGTAGATGAATAGTTGGGAAATTAAAATCTAAAGTGAAGTTAAAGCGTAAAAAGCCAACGATACATATTAAACAAATTAAAAAAGCCAAGGTGCCAATTGTACCAACAAAGCTGTTTAACCATAGGCACATACTGTTACCAAAACCACCACCGTAAGCAAAAGCTTTAGTGCCCCAAACAAATGATAAAAATACGGATGTCCACGCCATAAAAAAGATGCCGTAACCAAAGTATTTTTGAAAATCGATTCGTTTAAAGAAAGGAAAAAGTAATTTAACAGCTCCTAAAAACATTAATAAAGGAATTATGAAAGCAGCTAAGCCGAACCATTTGAAAATGAGTTGATGAGAAAGTAGACCACCAAGCCGTCCCAAATGATTATCTACTATAATGCCTGAGCTAAACACTTCTGCCCAAGCCAAATGAAAAATAGCACTCTGATCGGTTTGCCAAGTAAACAAATAAGAGACCAAGGCGATAAGGGTATATACGGTAAACAACATGACTATTGCGCCCAACATTCGCGCTCCTCTGCCATCATATAAAAAGGCGAAAAAAGAACTTTTCCGTTTTTGTCTTTTCGATTTGAGGTTTTTCTTTTTTTTATTTGGCTTTGGTTTCACCAGCTTAATTTTTTAATTCTCAAAGCCCTAAAGATACAGTTTTTGGCTGGTTTTTGGGAAATTTGAATAAGCGTCGTAAAAATTGGCAAGTTTCTTTATTATACTAAATCAGTAAGCACCTTGCCGTAAAACTAAAAGAACGTGAAAGGAATAGACAAGTTTATCCAAACCATAAAGTAGTTGACACTTTTGCATAATTATTTTTGAAGCGAAACTATTATGCTTTGTAGTAACACCCGTCCCGCTTTCCGCTCAAATGCTATTGCTTGGCTGCATAATCTGCGCTGCAAAATAGCATAACCGCTGCAATCGGGGCTAGTTTGCCAACTTTGGTTCTTCGTAGAAAAAAAACAGTCGCCGTTGTAAACAAGAAAGTACATACCAAATTGACTATAAAATGTAACACAAATATCAGCTTAATATAAACCTTATTAACCTACTTTATAAACCCAAACACCATATTTTGATCAAATTAGGTATATTTTTGCAGCGGTTTAATCATTTACAATTTGTCAAGAAAAGTAATATATATCATATTTTTTATTATCATACTATTGATAATGCTACTTGTCATTGGTATTCCAATTGCCGTTCAAAATCATAAAGTACAAAATTACCTGGTAGATCAAGCTACGCAATACCTATCAAAAAAGTTAAACATGCCCGTTGAAATTGATGAGATCAATATTACCTTCTTCGACCGGATTCAAGCAAATGGCATACACCTTAAAGATCAAAAAAATGAAACCTTAGCGTATATTGATGATACCGAAATTAATTTGAGTGTATTTAGCCTCGCAAATAAAAAAATTCATATTGATAAAATTAAGGCAACTGGTGTAAGCCTCAACTTAACTAAAGGTATTGGCGAAAGCGATTTTAATATAGACCATCTCATCAATCAATTTAAAGGAAATGACAATGCCTCGCCAAATGAAGACACCGACACTGCTGGCTGGGATATTTCATTCAATCAACTAGAATTATTGGAAACCGCTTTTACTTTAGATGATACCAATGGCGGTTTATTTTTGAAGGTAATGGCTCCTCAACTTAACACTACGATAGAGTCATTAGGTGATGTGTTGAAGTTTGGGAAATTGACTGCTCAATCGCCCGATGTGTATATTGAACAGCGTATATCATATAATCAAAATAACGATGATGAACCTAACCCAGCTTTATTAGATTTGAATGTGTTACTCAATTTTGAAGCAGTTGATCTTACAAACGCCAAAGTTGAGTTTTTTAACCGCCGAAGTAATCCTCAAAACACGGCAGGTTTGTTTAATGGGCAGCATTTTATTTTTTCTAACCTACATACTACACTAGATCAATTTATTTTAGCCGATGACACCTTGCGTTTTACTATTGAGCAGTTAAACATGAAAGAGCGTTCTGGTTTTGCCGTTAATAAAGCCAAAGCGAAAGTTACCATAGAGCCAAAAAAAATAGAGCTCAGCAATTTATCTATACAAACACCAAACAGTCAGTTGCAACACGCACTTCGCCTTCGGTTTAATGATATTGATGATTTTAATAATTTTGAAGATCAAGTAAAGTTAAACGGCAATTTAACAAATAGTACAATTGCTTTACGCGACATCAATTATTTTTTTCCTTTAGATACCATTTCGCAAATTGCCAATAGCCAACTGGAAGAAGTGGTAAAGATCAGTGGTGATTTTAGAGGTAAAATTAATGCGCTGAAGGCAAAAAATGTGTTGATCGAATTAGCTAATCATACCATTGCAGAAGGCAAGTTTAGTTTACGCGACATTACAAAGCCCGACAATACTTTTCTGGATGTACAACTCAATCAATTAAAAACCGATATTGACGAAATAATCCGGCTCGCTCCGCAAGTCAATATCCCAAATGAAATTAAAAAACTGGGTGCTTTCGAGTTTAAAGGAAACTTCACCGGTTTTTATAACGACTTTGTTGCTTATGGTGATTTAAATTCAACTTATGGACAAGTAACTTGCGATATTAACGTCAAACTATTTGAAGTTCCCTTGTACAAAGGTAATTTACAAGTGACTGATTTTAATGTAAACGCTTGGTTAGATGAACAACCCAATCCTTTTGGTAAAACCTCATTTAATGTATCAGTCAATGGTTCGGGTTTTACTTTAGATGATTTAAATGCCGATGTAAATGGTACGGTTGCTTATTTTGAATTTGATGGGCATCCTTACAAAAAAATGTATTTAAATGGAATCTTAGATCAAAAAGAATTTACTGGAAAATTGAAGATTGATGATCCGGTTTTAAATATAGACTTTGATGGAGCGATTGATTTAAATGAACGCGAACCCATCTTCGCGATTAACTCCAATATCAACAATTTGAATTTTCAAGAACTGAATTTAACCAATGAAAATATTGAAATAAATGGGAAAATGGCATTAAATATTCAAGGAGATGATACCGATAATTTTATCGGCACGGTCAAGCTATTGGATGTAGTGATGCTAAAAGATGACCTAGCTTACCCTTTTGGAGATATGATAGTTGAAGCTACTGAAGATGATGAAAGAACCGTTCAATTAAAATCTGAAATTTTTGATGCGACGTTTAATGGTCAGTTTAGTTTTAGAGATATGCACTTTGCTTTGCAATATGTTATTAATCAATATCTATCGTATACCTTCTTACCCAAAAAATCTTTTAAAGAAGATACTTATGCCAATTTTGAAATTAGCCTGAATGACCCAAGTTTGGTGCACGCCTTTTTACCAATTAAAATAGATTCTCTGAAAGGCACCAAAATTACCGGTCAGTTTAATGCCATTAATCACACTATAAACGCCCAATTAACTGTACCTCAATTGGTATTTGCTGGCAATGCCGCAGGGGATATACAGTTAAACAGTTATACCGAAAATGGAGAATTAAAAGTACAAGGTTCTATTAAAGAATGGTATACTTTTGATAGTATAAAAATTGACAATACTGAAATACAAGGTAGTATAAAAAATGACACACTTCAGTTTGTATTAAATACTGCTCAAGCCGATGCGCCAAACCGGATTATGATAGACGGTAAGCTATCTGTTTTTAAAGATACCTTGTCCGTAGGCATAGACTCGACCAAAATTGTTATAAACGATAAGTTATGGGCAGCCAACTCTGGCATTATTAAATATTTAAATAAAGATTATTTTTTAATTGAAGACTTTAACTTGTACTCGGGCGATCAATATATTTATATTAATAACCAACCCTTAAAAAACGGCAATAGCCTCACCACCATTAAAGGCGATAGTTTGAATATTGAAGATTTGGCATCTATTGCAGGACCCGGTAAGTACAAAGTAAAGGGTACCTTAAATGGAAATGTTATTATTGATAATTTGCTAAAATTACCAGCTATAGAAGGCGATTTTACGATTGATGATTTTTATTATGATCAAACCTTTTTAGGCGACTTTAAATTTTCTGCCACCAAACAACCAAAAACCAAAAAAATACAAACCGCTATAAGTTTAATAGACACCCTTAACAAAGTTAGTGCATTGGGTAGTATAGATTATGGTCAACAAAAACCGATCTTAGATTTTAACGTGGGCATTGATGCATTTTCCCTTCAAATTTTAGAAGATATTGTGGGAGACCATATTTACAATACCAGAGGAAAAGTTTCAGGCAATTTGAAGGTAAGCGGTTATTTAACAGACCCTGATTTTGATGCTCAACTGTTTGTAACCGATGCTGGGACCACTTTGCGTTACATTCAGTGCGACTATACGGCTACCAACCAACTCATCGATATTTTTGGCAGGCAACTTTATTTTAATGATTTTATTATTAAAGATAAAAACAATAACGAAGCTATTGTAAACGGATTTTTAGATTTAGAAGACATTCAAAAAATATATACAGACATTGGTATTTTTACAGCCGGTTTTCAATTGTTAGATACGAAACGAAAAGATAATGATTACTTTTTCGGTCAAGCCTTTGCAGAAGGTAGTATATTTATTGAAGGTTATTTAGATGATATAGATTTATCCATTAACGCAACAAGTGCTGAAGGCACCAGCATTAAGTTACCCTTAGATAGCGATTATGAAGAAAGCAACGAGACCTTTTACACTTTCGTCAATACGGGTGTTGAAGCTGATAGCATAAATGTTGAAGACAAAAAATATGATTTTGATTTTTCAAGGTTAGATTTTTTTGCCGATATGCAAATTGAAGAAAGTGCCGAAATACAAATTATTTTTGACCAGCAAGCCGGCGATATTATCAAAAGCCGGGGTGAAGGAAATTTGCGTATGGAGATCAGTACGCTTGGTGATTTCAATATTTTTGGCAGCTACGAAATTACACAAGGCGACTATTTATTTACCCTGCAAAACATCATCAATAAAAAATTTAAAATACAACCGGGCGGCGAGATTGTTTGGTCGGGTGACCCCTTGGCAGCGCAGTTGGATGTAAATGCACAGTACGAAAGAAAAGCCGTACCCTATGATTTGGTTAAAGATGTGATCTCATCAGAAGATGAAGCACAATATAAAAAGGCGGTTAATGCCATACTCAATCTAAATATGGATGGACCACTTTCAAAACCTGTTATTGAAATGTCGGTTGCTTTAGAAAATAAAGGAGTGGGCAACTTCGCTTTAGAAAATCGATTAAGCGAAATTAACAGCGATGAAGCTCAACTGAACAGACAGGTAGTGGGTTTGCTTTTACTCAATCGATTCTTGCCGGTTAATGGAGATATCTCTGCTATTGCATCCGATCCTTTACAGTCGGGTGTCAACACGTTGTCCGAATATGTTTCAAATCAAGTTTCTATTTATTTGAGTGATGCGCTCTCTAATGTTTTTGATGATGTAAACGTTTCTTACCAAAATTTTGATGCCAGCGGCACCAATCAAGATCAGGATTTTTCCAATGAATTTCAATTGGCTTTGGGTAAGAAGTTTTTTAATGATCGCCTGTACATTAACGTTGGCGGTAATTTGCAAGTGGATGATGTAATTGACGTATCGAATAGTGTTTTAGGTGGCGATTTTTTGATTGAATACGATTTAACCAATGATGGTCAAATAAAAATAAAAGCCTACAGTAGAAGTGATTATGACATCTTTGCCAAATACAATAAAACCGGTATTGGTTTAAGCTATCAAAAGTCGTTTAAAGATTATCAATCTATTTTTAATTTTAAGAAGCAGAAGTGATGGCATAATTATCAACACTTTCTATACTAGTATGCAAAAATTATACATCTGAAAAATGACATATTTTTAGGAATTCCACCAGAAGTAGTTAAGGTAAGCTTTCACTATACTCTATACCCAATTTTCAATTCTTAATCCAGTAATTCTTGAAAACTCTCTTTCATTGTTGGTTACCAATGTCAAATTTAGACTTTTAGAGTGTGCTCCAATTAATGTATCTAATGGTCCAATTGGAGTTCCCTTCCTTTCTAAGTTAGCTCTTATCTTACCATATTCAACAGTTGCTTTAAAATCAAAATCCAGCACTTTTAATGGAGTAACAAATTTATTTAAAGCAATATTGTTTTTTTCAGGATTTGAGCTTTTCATGATTCCATACTGCAACTCAGCCATTGTAATTGAGGATATTCCAATGTTTCCAACTGCAATAGTTTTGAATTTATTGATAACGGATTCAGGTCTTTTTTTAATTATGTAAATACAAACGTTAGTGTCCAATAAATATTCCATTAGTCAATTGGTTCACGCATTTGATTATCAGGTTGCTATCTTGAGTCCATAAAATCTAAAGTGAAATTATCTAAACTTTCAATTAGATTTTGCCAAGCATGGTGAAACGGAATAATTTGCAACGAGTTGCCTATTTTTTTAATATAAACCTTATCATCTTTTATTTCCATTTCTTTTGGAATTTTGATAGCCTGACCATCTTTGCCATTATTTATGGTTATTGTCTCAAACTTCATTTGATTTTTTTTAAATAATTCAATTTTTCAAAGTTAACTCTTTTTTAAGAAATACCTTATAGTAATACCAAATTGACTATAAAATGCAAAACAAATTTCGGTTAAATAGTAAGACTTAGTATGAAATTTTCGTTATATTAAATGTGTTACAAATAAAAGATCAAAAAAATGAACAAAAACAATAAATACACAGCTTTACGAGGTTATTTTAATGAGGAAGGAAAGCTGCAAAATTTTCCAGGGAAGAAGCAAAAGAAAAAACAGGCTTTGATGTTGCAGTTTTTAGCTGAACAATTTTCTGCAGATAAAAAGTATTCTGAACAAGAGGTGAACGATATTTTAAACGAACACCATACCTTTAATGATCCGGCAACTTTGCGTCGCTTAATGTTTGGGAAAGGTATTATTGATCGAACTATTGATGGGCGTAGTTATTGGTTAACTTCAAATCATACATAACTTTTTAAATAGAGTTATGTAAAACTGCTTTGTAGCATTACTTTAATAAGTTTGTATAAAAAACATACAAGTAAAATGTTTAATTTATAAAACGATAATAGTATATTTGAAAAATATCAAATATAAAAACCATGAAATTCATCAATTTTTTATGCTTATTACTTATTCTTCACCTATTCATTTCACTCTCAACTTCCGCTCAAGATAAGTTAATTTATTCCAGAGTTTTACTAAAAGCAGATAAGGCTGATTTGTTTGAAAACCTGAAACAATTAGGCATTTACCCCGATCATATGAAAGCTACTGCAAAAGGCTACGTGGTAGTTTTTGATGAACATGAGTTAGATTTGATTGAAACATCAAATTTACCTTATGAAGTATTAATTGAAGATATGGAAAAGTATCAAGCCAAACGTTTTGCAGCTGAAATGAAAGATCCTGTTATACAAAATATGATACGCAGCAAAAAGGATGGCTTTACCTTAGGTAATTACGCCGGATATAATAACATTGGTCAACTCTATCAGAAAATGATTGAAATTAGTACCAACTATCCTCATATAGCTGCTGAAAGAGAAATTATAGGTCGCACGCATAATAATCGCCCGATATACATGATAAAAATATCAGATAATCCGAATACCGATGAATCGGCAACAGAGCCAGTAGTATATTACGATGCGATGCACCATGCCCGTGAACCCTTATCTATGATGACTACCTTGTATTATATGTTTTGGTTAGTTGAAAATTATGGAATCGATTCTACAGCTACTCACCTAATAAATAATAGAGAGCTATATTTTGTGCCTCTTGTAAACCCAGATGGCTATGCCCATAATATAGCTACCAGCCCAACCGGAGGCTTTTGGCGCAAAACCAGAACACCCGACCCTTATGGTGGAGATTGTATTGGCACCGACCCCAATAGAAACTACGACATTGATTGGTACTTTAATGGAAGCACCGATGCATGTAGTCAAGTTTTTCGCGGAACATCGCCTTTTTCAGAACCTTGTACACAGGCAATAAGAGATTTTGTATTGAGCATTAATCCTGTAATGGCTTTTAGTAGCCATTCGTATGG
Organism: uncultured Chitinophagales bacterium; assembly: GCA_938023075.1. GTDB lineage: Bacteria > Bacteroidota > Bacteroidia > Chitinophagales > JAHDHT01 > CALHDG01. Next base: position 18,068 of record CALHDG010000038.1, on the reverse strand, counting down.
AGAAATTTATTTAGAGGCAGGCTTACACAACAATGGGCAAGAACATTATTATGCAGATTATAGCTTAGATTTGTGTAGTACAAAACAATTTCGTTATGCAACAGTTACTGCCGGTGGCTTAACTATGCAATATTTAAATTCAATTGGTGCCATTGCATGGTTGCCCGAAATAGGCGACGAATTTTATGTGCCCGCCGCTCAAATTATTCCCTATGCCGAAAAACATTTACCCTCGTTTATATATCTTGCTCAAATTGCCGGTGAATACCCTGATATAAAACAAGTACTTATTAACCAAGGTGGCGATATTTTACCGGGCGGAAGCTATACTATTGAAGTAGAGTTGTTTAATAAAGGGAAAACCTTAGCGGCTGAAAATGTACATGTATCTATTACCAACACTTCTTCAAACGTTAGTATTGTAAATGGTACGGCTTCGGTTGAGCCTATTCAAGCACGGCAATTGGGGGGGTCTACTGCAGAAGCTCCACTACAAATTAGTGTAAGCAATACCGCAAATGCCGGCGAGGTTATTGAAGTAAATATTGCCGTTACTGCTAATGGTATTGAATACGAAAACGAAACTCAAAAATGGATAGTTGGTGCCCAAAACGTGTTGTTTTACGAAGATGGAAGCAATGGTTTAAACGCTTTAAACAGTTATTATGATGATGATTTCAATTTTTCATACTGGGGTACCACTAATATTATGAGCCGAAGTGATTCTTATTGCTTTGCAGACTCCGAGTATGGAGACAACTATAATTCCCACTCTTATTTAGCTAGCGCTTTTCCTGTAAATTTAAATAATACTAGTCAACCTGTTTTAGAATTTTGGATGGCTTGGGGTTTATCGAACAGTTTGGGTCTTACACCAAGTAATTTAGATGCCTCTAATTGTGTGGTAGAAGTGCGGGTAAACAATGGTGAATGGGAAGCCGTTACTACTAATGATACTCAAATAATTAACGGAGAGCCCCGCTTTGTTTTAAATAATGCTTGGTCAAAACAATTTGTTGACTTGTCTCCATACATTGGTTCGATGCTTGAATTTCGGTATGGTATGAAGGCAAGTGGTAATTTTTCTTCCATTGATGGAGTGTTTATTGATGATATTAGAATTGTTGATTATAAAGATAATACTGCTTTACCAGTTGCTACTATTGATGGGCAAGCCAATGTAAGTATATGCCAGGGAGCACCTTTTATGTTAAGTCATTCGAGTACTAACCATACCGATTTTTTATGGACCACCAGTAATGGAATCAGTTCAACAGGTAATCCAGCTTTATTAACCTTTAATGAAGTTGGTAGCTATACTATCAATTTACAAGTAAGTAATGCTGCAGGATTTGATACGGATAGTGTAACGCTTATCGTAAATGAATCAACGCCTGTTATGTTTACCTCTTTACCCTACAAAATTAGTATAGGCGAAACGCTAAGTTTAAGTGCTAGCCTAACCGGCGGCACATTTAGCGGTACTGGAGTAATATTTGAAAATTTTAATCCTGATATTGCGGGTTTGGGTTTGCATACTCTAACCTACACCTATACCAATAGCTACAACTGCCTAAGTGAAACCCGTACCCAAATATTAGTATACAATATATTTTATAATTTTGTAAATTACGAGTTAGGTATCATAGAACCTAAAATTACACCAAATTCTGAGTTGGTGATTTATTCTGATGCTTCTGAAAATTGTGCAATCCGTTTATTTGATTTGCAGGGCAAGCTATTGCTCAGTCAAAACCTGCACCTGCAACATACTATTGAATATACCGGAAAAAGAATCTTCCAAAATTTAGATAAAGGATTATACATCTTATCCATACAAAACCAACAGGGTATTTTTAGCAAAAAGATATTAGTTGAATAACGGTTTTGTAGAAACTAATGCAGCTCTGTAAATTACATATATTGAAATTGCCATGACGATGTGCGCTAAATCCCGGTGATTAAAAAAGGTGTGTAGGATAATTGGATAATTATAAATAACTACCGCGATTAACAATAAAATAGTATTGAGCAGCATTAACCGGCTTCCGTTGTTTTTGGTTTTTATATAGTGGTAGGTATGAAAAAATAGTACTACAATTAAAAACCCGTAGGCACTATGCAATTCAACATATTTAAATTCGATTGTAACAATAGTAATGAGGCATAACAGCAATAATTCTGCAATATTTAATTTCAAAAAGAAATTGGCTACTTTTTTTGACATTACCTGACTTGCCTGAGCAATGGCTGCCCGCTCAATAAAAGCGACAGAAAACATGCTGAAAAACCATCCTGGAATTTTCCATAATGGATGTACTATATGAATTAGTCCGTGCCCAAAAATGGCACCGAGTGTTGCGGCTATGCCCATTAGCAACATAAAAATTTGAGTATAATATTGGGTTTGTGTTTTATGGTGTAGTTTTTTTAGTTGATGCCAGGCATAAAAGCAAACTCCAGCTACCAAAAAATCGGTAAGTACGGTAACGGGCTCCATTAAGTGAAAACCAAAAATGTCAATACCGGGTTGAATAATTTCACTGACCTTATCAAACTCGCTCCAATGTTTGTTTACATCTTCTGGATTGATGTATTTATAGTGTTGCAAAAGGAATATCAAAAATGTATGCATGTATAACTTTACAAAGATACCAACTTGTACTTGAAGTGTATAGTAGCTATTGATTTAAAATGTTGAATTGTATTTATATTAATTGGTAATAATGCCACACAGTGTTTAAAAATGCTTGACTGATACCAACCAAAGTAACCAAACTAGCCCCGACAGGAGTGGTTATGTTGCCTGAAGCGATGGATTTGAAGCGCAGCCGCAACATTTGAACGGATGGCGGGACCACCGTTTTTGAACACACCAACTCTTTCGCTTCAAAAAAAAAAGAAGCGTTGTAAGTGTTGATAATAGGGTAGGGTATAGGTGTTTGTTTATTGCTTTATTATTGGAAGGGTAAAATAGGCTTGATTGCTGGTTTTGAAGGTGCAGTAATATACACCTTTACTTAAATGTTGAATGTTTAATTGTGGTTTAAAATTGTCTTTTAAAACTAATTGACCGGCAGCATTAAATAAGGTGAATTCGATTATTTGATATGGATTGTTGGTAAGTGTAAAATTTACTAGATCACTTGCAGGATTAGGACTTATATGTATGATAGGGTTTAATGCAAGTTCCTCATCTAAACTACTCACCATCATTACTTGAACCGTAATATCTTCGGTAGTAATATTGCCAAAAGAATCTTCTACAGATATTTTAACGATGTAGGTACCCGGAACGGTTACATTAATTTTATCGTTGGTTATAGTTACTTTGTTAGTTAAATCTCCATCAACCTCATCATAGGCAGTTATTGTAGGCAATTCAAATTCGGTATACTGGTTAACAATCATTTCACTTTCGCCTTCAATTTTAATAGTTGGTGGTTCATCTTTAACAATAAACACATCAATTAATTTAATGGTGGTGCTTCCATTGCTATCGGTAATGCTGTAGGTAATAACATACTGCCCTGGTATATTAATATTAATGTTATGATGTACCTCTATTGCATCCGATAGGTCTCCGTCTATATCATCTTGAGCAGTAGCATGGGGTATGCTAATTGAAGTGCCTTGCCAAAAAGAAATGGAATGGATACTACTCACATATAATTGTGGAGGTGCATCGCCGGCAATGTTTACTTGTATGGTTTGGGCGGCAGTATTGCCGGCTGAATCACTTACGCTATAGGTTACAAAATAAATACCGGTTTTATCGGTATTAACATTACTGCTAATTTTGATGGCGTTGGTTAAATCACAATCTACATTATCGGTAGCATTTGCATTGGGGTAGCTAAATGGCTCGCCAGGTTGCCTAGTAATTACTTTTGGACCAGATACCGATAGTGCCGGAGGTATGGTATCGAATTGATTGACAATATTTGTTCCATTGGTAATAATATCTTGTATGGGATAACTGTACATAGAGCGGGCAAAAGTACCGGCAATTAAACGGTTTGCCTTGTAGTCAATTTCAATATCATATACAGGAACGAGCGGCATTTGGCTACCCATAAAAGTCCAAATATAACCACCATTGTTGCTATAAAAAACGCCACCGTCGGTAGCTACAAATAAAATATTATCCAGCCCATTATCGTAAACAGCCATATCATTTAAAGCTACTGCAGGTAAATTGCCGTTAATTGAAACCCAGCACTTTCCTGAATTGGCACTTTTAAAAATGTAGGGTTGGTTATCATTATCTTTATAACCACTTTGTGTTACATAAATTGTTTTACTATTTTTTGGGGAGGCTTTTATTGAGGTAATGTAGCGATTAGGTAAGTCATATTTAATATCATTCCAACTTTGCCCGCCATTGGTAGTTAACCAAACATTGGCATCTACTGTACCCGCTAATAAAATGGAAGGATTAATAGGAGATTCATCAATAGTAGAGATGGTATGGAAACGTTCGTGCAAAATTAATCCATCGGTTAAATCGCCACTTATTGGTTTCCAATTGGCAATAGTGTCATTGGCTGTTTTATACATCCGGTAAGTGCCTTTGTATAATACCTTGTTATCGTGTTTACTTATTAAAAAAGGGGTATCCCAATTACTTCGGTCTTTTTGGTCAACGCCTTTGTTAAATTCTTTCCATGTAAAATCGGCGGTGCTGTCATTAAAATTGGCGCCATAATGTTGTACGAAATATAGATACCCGTTTTGAGTAGTCATAAAAATACGAGTAGGATCGGTAGGGTGATATTGAACGGTAAAGCCGTCGCCACCCCACAGGCGAGTCCAATCATTAATATTTCTAAAACTGCCTTGGCTGCTTCCATTGTCTTGCAAGCCGCCTCCATATACTTCGGTTTTGTGTGGATTAACGGCTACTCTGTAAAATTGTGAATTAGGAATATCATCAATGTCTCTCCATTTCCATGTTCCGGTAACATCTTTATCGCCTCTGTATAAGCCGCCATCTGTAGCAGCTATTACGGTATTGGCATTAATAAATTTCAGATCGTGAAAATCTGGATGGACATTATACAAAACATCGTTAATAAAATGCTCCCACTTGGCACCGTTGTTTGATACTTTCCATAAATCGACACCAAGGATATAAACAATGTCATCGTCTTTCGGGTCGATGCGAATTTTACCAAAGTACCAACCAAAGTCTTTTCCAGGACCTCCGTAAGTTCCCTTTTGTTTATCGTTTTCTACAAATTTGGTCCAGCTTTCTCCACCATCAACAGTTTTGTAAGTACTGTCGTAGCCGTGCATCAAATTAATATAGGTTACATACAATTTATTAGGGTTTGTAGGAGAAATTTCAATTGCCATTCTTGAAAAACTTTGTTGAGGTAAGCCTCCTTTTAAGCTTTTCCAACTAATACCACCATTTGTAGTTTTAAAAACTTTTGCCCCAGAGCCACCTGTGGTAGACTCTTTATTGTTTCGTATTCTATTCCAGCCAACAGCATATACAATGTTGGCGTTTTCAGGATGTACGGCTATATCAACAATACCTACTTCATTAGAAACAAATAATACCTGATCCCAGTTTTTTCCGCCGTCCGTTGTTTTATACAAGCCTCTAAAGGCATTTCGTTCAAAAGGTAAACCCATGGTAGCCGTGTAAATTTCATTGGTATTTTTTGGGTTTACATAAATATCTGAAATAATTCTGGTATAATTTAAACCAATATTTTCCCAGGTAATACCGCCATCGCTGCTTTTGTACAAACCATTTCCTACTGAAGGTTGCGCCGAAATATTCACGTCGCCCGTACCGGCATAAATAATATTTGGGTTGATAGGGTCTAACACAATTTTACTTATAGAAAGTAAGGTTTGATCATCAAATATCGGCAACCAATTTCTACCTCCATTAATAGTTTTAAAAATACCCCCCTTAGCAGTGCCGGCAAATATAATATTGGCATTGCTTGGATGAATGGCTACAGAATTAATGCGCCCTCCTAGATTTTTGGGACCTTCTAAACGCCAATCTTCAGCTTTTTTGGGCAAAGGTTTTATTTTAGCTTTCTTTAGGGCTTCAAGTTGATTTATATAAGCCTCAATATCTGGCTTATCTTCTGGATAATTACGCGTAGAAAAGAAAAAATCATTATACTCATGCTTATGATGTGGTGATCGTATAGTTTGTTTTTCTTTGGTAAGGCTTTCATCACTTAAAAAAATAAGTAATGAAACCACCAAAACACTCAACAAAAAGAAACCGGTTAACGGATTCAAATAACGATTCATAATAGCGTATAAATAACCTTGAATTATTGTTTTGTTTACTGGATGAATTATAACACTGCAATCAAGCGTTTTCGTTTTTTCAGGAGGCTAAAGTTAAGTTTTTATAGCCAATATTTATCATAAAATATACCAACTTTTAAAATGCTTATATTTTTTTTCCACAATTACTTCGTTTTAGTTAATTATTCAATGATTCAGTTACTATCATTTTAAATAAATTGAAGCGCAAACTTTAGAGAATTAATAAAGCCGCACTTTCAAAAACTTTTAACCAATCTTTCCAAAGTAACCTGCGGGTTTGGGTATTGTATTTTGATGGATGATAACTGCTTATTAGCGTTTTACCATTTTGTAATGCATATATTTTATGATGACCAAAGGCTAATTTTTTCAGTTCAAAACTACGGCAATAATTTTTAAAAGAAATACCTCCAAGTGTAATAACAACTTTATGCTTGTTAAAAAAATGTAAGTATTGTAGTAAATGGTGGGTACAATTACTGATCTGCTGATTTGTTGGTTTATTTTGAGGTGGAGCACAATGGATAGTTGAAGTTACAAAACAATTGTTCAATTGCAAACCATCGTTTAAAGAGTTGCTGGTAGGTTGGTTGGCAAAACCCGTTTGATGCAATGCTTTGAATAACCAATCTCCAGAGCTGTCACCCGTAAACATTCTGCCGGTTCGGTTAGCGCCATGCGCCGCCGGTGCTAAACCAATAATTAACAATTTTGCTTTAGGGTCTCCAAAGCCCGGTACTGGTTTACCCCAATAGGTTTCGGTTTGATGTCGTTTCACTTTGTTTTTAGCCACGTTTTCGCAATAGCTAATCAATTCTGGGCATTTTTTGCATTGTATAACACCGGTATTAATTTTTTGAAGTTGCATAAAACTATTTTCCTGTAAAAATTAAAATAAAATATCTTGTATTGGTTAATTCCGTAAAAGATAGAAATTTTAATCCGGCTTTTTGTAACGAGTATGCACATCTAATCAAAATAGATATAAATTTAGTATAAGAGAATCTAATTTAATGTTGAAGGCTATTCAAAAATTAGAATTAACAACTTGATTAATCTTTATAAAATTGGACGCAATGATAAAGTAAACGTTCAATACAAAAATGGAACAATAAAAACAGCGGTTAAATACAAAAAAGTAATGAACGATGTGGAAAGTGGGGCTTGCGAAATAATTGAATAAGCACCAAAAGTAATTAGGCTTTTTGGGTGGCTGTCAGTAATTTAGCTTGTTCAACCCATTTATCTTTAACTATCTGCCCTGGAAAAAATTCAATAGCTTCATTAACTAAATTGGTATCAGCTTCAGTAAATTCGGCAATTTGGTGGAAAGCATAAATACCTAAAGCATTTAGTTTTCTTTCCATAAAATGACCAATACCGTTAATCTCCTTCAAATCATCTTTTTCAAACTCGGTAGCATAGCCTAATCGATTAAATGGCATCTCTCTTTTACGAGCTTTTATTCTGTTTAACACCGGGCTATCGTCATATGCTTGATCATTAAAATCATCATCTTCAATTAAGCCGATTGAGTTTTGCTCGTTTAACTGTTCAAAATATCGCTTGTTGTCGGCTTCTAATTGTTCTAATTTATGACTTTGTTCATAGGTAAATTCTTTTAAACCATTGGCTTGTTGCGAGGTAAATGCTAGTTGCTCTTTCAAATTTTCAATAATTAAATCAGCACTTTTTAAGTGGTTGCGCTTTTTATCTACTTCTTTATCTAATTTTTTTATGGTAAAGCCTCTATAAATCCAGGCAACTAAAAAGCCCATCAAGCAACTTAAAATAGATACAGAAAAGGGAAAATATAAATCAGCCATTAATTAATAATTAATATAATAATAATAGTTTGAAGATTAGATGAAATTAGGGTTTGATAGTTTAAGTTTTACAAACACCAATATTTCATCTCCGTAATTTTATTCAAGTATATGCTCTTTATATCAATTAGTATTCCATTTTTAGATGAAATGCCCTTAAAATAGGCTTCATCTAAATTTAAATAATCATTATGGTTAACGGCGACAATAATGCAATCGTAATCATCATCAATTTTGGGTACTAAACTGTAGCCATACTCGTGCATCAATTCCTCCGAATCGGCATATGGGTCGGTTACGTGTACCAAAACCGAAAAGTTGTTTAATTCTTTCACCAAATCAGATACTTTTGAATTGCGAATGTCGTACACATTCTCTTTAAAAGTAGTGCCCATAATCAATATTTTCGATTTGGTTATTTGCTTACCGGCTTTTATTAAATATTGAATAGCCCGTTTGGCTACATACGAACTCATCTCATCATTAATTCTTCTACCACTTAAAATTACATCGGGGCGATAACCTAATTCGTTGGCTTTGTAGGTTAAATAATAAGGGTCAACACCAATACAATGCCCGCCAACTAAGCCCGGATAAAACTTCAAAAAATTCCATTTGGTACCGGCAGCTTGTAATACATCGGCAGTTCTAATGCCAATACGGTCAAAAATTAAAGCCAACTCGTTCATTAAAGCAATGTTTAAATCACGTTGTGTATTTTCAATAATTTTAGATGCCTCCGCTACTTTTATAGAAGGCGCAGGATGCACAAAGGCAGGAGCTTCTATAATTAATTCGTACACTTGTTGCACTACTTGTAATGCTTCGGCATCATTGCCAGAAACCACTTTAGTTATTTTTGTGATGGTGCGGTCTTTATCGCCGGGGTTAATTCGTTCGGGTGAAAAGCCCAATTTAAAATCGTCCCCCAATTTTAAACCAGAGATTTTTTCCAAAATAGGCAAACAATCATCTTCCGTACAGCCCGGATATACGGTAGATTCGTACACCACATAATCTCCTTTTTTAAGTGCCTTTCCAATAATTTTACTGGCACTTTTCAAATAATTTAAGTTCGGTACCTTATATTCTGAAACGGGTGTTGGAACGGCTACCACAAAAAAATGAGCCGCTTTTAAATCATCGGTATTTGCCGTAAATGCAATATCAGCTCCTTCAAAATCTTTAGTTTCTAATTCTTTGCTGGGGTCAATATGTTGCTGCATTAAAGCCACCCGTTCTTCACTAATATCAAAGCCAATTACTTTAATTTTTTTAGCAAATGCCAAGGCAATAGGTAAACCTACATAGCCCAACCCAATTACCGCCATTGTTTTTTCTTTAAGCTTTAAAGCTTCTATCATGTATGTTATTTAAAATAATTTAGAATGGTTTGAGTGATGTAAGATACAGTTTCCTCTGTTAAATCAGGATGCATCGGCAACGATAAAACTTCGGTAGCTGCTTTTTCTGCCTCTGGAAAATCGCCTGTTTTGTATCCATAAGTTTGATAAGCTTTTTGCAAATGCAAGGGCTTCGGATAATAAACCATGGAGGGAATATCGTGTTGGCTTAACCAGTCTTTTAGTTCATCTCTTTTTTCAGGAACTCGCAAAGTATATTGATGAAAAACATGGCTGCTGTTGGCTTGCCGGTAAGGAGTGATTACTTCTTCTACATTGCTTAGTTGTTCATCGTACCAATTAGCAGCTTGTTGCCGTTGCTGGTTAAAATGCGCTAAGTGAGCTATTTTTACGTTTAAAATGGCAGCTTGCAAACTATCTAAGCGAGAGTTAACCCCAATACTATTGTACATATAGCGTTCACCTTGCCCGTGGTTTACAATGCTCTGTATAGCTTTGGCGTAAATGTCGTTATTGGTAAAAATAGCACCACCATCTCCATAAGCCCCTAAATTTTTTGAAGGATAAAAAGAGGTCGTTCCAATATCTCCAATGGTACCTAATTGATGGTTTTGTTTCTCATTTATTTGGTAAGATGCTCCAATTGCCTGTGCATTATCTTCTACAATATATAACTGATGTTGACTGGCGAGATTCATTAAATAATCCATTTCGCAGCCTTGCCCAAATAAGTGTACCGGAATTACGCACTTTGTTTTTTGTCCAATGTTTTCTTCAACCTCACTTATATTCAGATTAAAAGTTGTTGGATCGATATCAACAAAAACCGGTTTTAAACCCAATAAAGCAATTATTTCGGCAGTCGCAACAAAGGTGAAGGGGGTTGTAATGACTTCATCGCCGGGTTTTAAATTTAAAGCCATAAGGGCTACTTGCAAAGCATCGGTGCCATTGGCGCAAGGTATTACGTGTTTTACGTTTAAATATTGTGCTAAATTTTGGGTAAATTCTTTAACAGCAGGTCCATTAATAAAGGCACCGGATTGAATAACTTTATTCATTTCAAGGTCAATTTCTTTTGCCAGCTTTTTATACTGTGCTTTCAAATCAACCATTTGTATGTTCCGTGCCTCCATTATTTTCATGGCTGCAAATATATTAACTTAAGTAACAATAGTAGGCTTTTTTGTTGGCGAAATGTAGCGGTTTTTCTTCATAACCTATCTCTGGAAAACTAAGCCCAATAGTAGTCATAATCCTTTCTAAAAATTGGTAAGGTTGGGTAAGATTGGAGTGGACGGCATGACTGCTCTTTATACGAGCAATCCGTTTTGCATCAAAAAAAACAACAAGTTTATAAAAGTGGTTGATATTTTTTGTTTTGGATTGTCACTATTTTTTTATTGCCACGAAGCACCAGAGTTTTTAAACTAGTCCCGATTTCCAAGCCAACGTTGCTAAAGCGTGTTGGGTTGTTTAGCAGCTAAGTGTTGGTTTTCAAATGGAAAAAGTCGTCATTCAAAATTGGCTGTTCGGTGTTCGATATTCGATATTTTTTGGTTGATCATTTAATGAATATCGATTAACGAATATTAAATTATTTTAATTGTATAGATAAATGACATTCAATATGGCGAAAGACACTAAGATAGAATTGCACCGGTTATGCCATTTTGAGTGGCTTTTACAGCGCAAGCAAATGGCATTTGAGCGGAAAGCGAGACGGGTGTTTCCAAGTACGATTGCGGTTTCGCTTCAAGTAGCAGTGTTGTGCTTTTTTATTGCGGTAAATTTAAAATACGAATATACAATAGGAATTAAACTTATTACAGTTACGAGGGATATTACTACATAAGTTTGGCTGTTTTTACTGATCAATAAACTTGTTAAAACCAATAGTAAGCCACCGGAAAACCACATTTTACCCGCAAGAAGATGAGTGGCTTTCCAAACGATTTCACTTTCTAAAGTCCATGGGGTGCGGATACCGATAAAATAGTTGGGTTGTATGGTTTTAAAATAATTGCCCAAAATAATAAGCAAGATACCAGCAATAACACCCATGTAACCGGGCATTACAAGAGATTGATGAGTTGCCGAATATACTATCATTACAGCGATGATGGCAAATACTAAAGTTAGCCAAAATTTTAAACGTTGAAATTTGCTGCCCATTTTATATAATTTGTTTTTAGGGTCTATTTTTGGAATAAGGAGTAGAAGGAGATAAAACCAAAAGGGTAAGGTGGCGAGTAAAGCAATTTCGTGAATAGCTCCGTATCGATCTACTTCTCCATTCATATTCCAATGAACGGGTACTTTGTCTGGTAGTTGATTCCAAACAAAAGCCAGATAAATTAGAGGGAGCACTATGATGCCCCATATTGGCAATTCTTTTTTTAAGATTGATTTCATGTTTTTATTTTTTTAAGCTTAGTATCCAATTGAGTAAATCTTCGAGGATGGTGGTGTTTAGCGAGTACTCTACAAATTGTCCTTTCTTTTCGCTGTTGATTAAATCGGCTCTTTTTAAAATATCTAAATGATGCGAAATACTGGGTTTAGAGATGTTGAATTGATCGGCAATTTCGCCAGCGTTCATATCTTTCTCTTTTAATAAGTCAATAATGTCTCGTCTGGTTTTATCATTAAGTGCTTTAAATAATGCGTTCATTTGTTTTGATTATTTAAATATTTAGGCAAATATCTAAATATTATTTTGAACATGCAATTTTTTTTTAGGAGTTGTGTTTTATAGCAAATTCTTTAGCGCAAAATAATCCTCAACATACCTTAATTAAAGCAAACCTTACCAGAAAGGCTTAGAAATTCCGACAAGCGTATCAAGGTGGTTGACACTTTAGTAGTGGTCGCAATTTTTACGACCAATTTTTGCGACCAATTTTTGTGCTTGCACAAAACAAATTCATAATTTCTAAAACTACTTTTAAGTTAAAGCCTGTGTGCTATTAAACAGTAATTGAGTCTTAGGCATTTTAGGGTCGCAAAAAATTGCGACCTCTACGGTCAAACTGCTTTGTTTACTGTTATATACGCTTAAAACAAATGCTGAAAAAATTGAGTAAAAAGTTTCAACTACTTTATGGTATAGATAAACTTGTCGAAATTACAAAAACTGTTTGCCAATATAATTTGTGCTGCCACATCCCTCACCAATAAATAATATTTAGTAACCAATTCGGCATTATTTAGTACAAAAAATAACAATAATCTATACATTCAAAAATCCTTGAAAAAAATCATATAAATTTTGTACCTTTTTTACAAAACAATCGTATATTTATTTTTATTAGAATAAAATATAAGATGAACTACAATTTTATCTTGATGTAGTACATAAAACTATTTTAATTTAATATGAATTTGAAAAAGAGCTAAAATTATTATTATGAAAAATAAAAAAGAGTATCGCGCAATGCAAATCTTATATACTATACAAAACACTAATTCATATAATTCTACCGGCAATAAATTTGTTTTACTAATCAGTTTAATACTGTTAGTGCCTTTTTTTGCCACCACTCTAACAGCACAAAATTGCACCTGCAATGAATATGTTTATGTTAATGAAGTTAATGGTATAGGCAGGGTACATAAATACCTTGCAAATGCCGATGGTTCATTAACTGAAATATTTAATAATGGCGATGTTTGGTATCCTGGTGGAAATGCCAGTGAATTACCCAATCCGCACGGTTTAGGTACAGACATTAATGGAAATATTTATGTTGGAGAAGACCTCAATCCTTCAAATGTTAGACAGCTAAGTTGTGATGGTACAATTGTTCCTGTCAACGAATTTGCTATTCCCACTCAAGGACAATTTAATATAGCCACAGTAGGAAACACTTTGTTTATAAACGATACAGATTATTACACCCAACAAAATATTTTGGCTTACGATTTATGTACAGGAAATTTAACGGACCAATCTGTAACTTTTTGTGAAAACGTCAATCCTTTTGGAGATTGGGGCTTTACCTATAATGCAAATTCTGGTTTATTTTATAGTGTATCTAACAGAAACTTTAGCCCCGGTTTTGATAGTTTTGTTTGGATATTTGATATTAATGATTTTGATAACGACCCGGCTACTTGTGTTAGTGCCCTTCCTTTAACTCCTACGCTTGTAACAGGCGAGAAAATACAGGCAATTGAAAGCGACAATAACGGTAATTTTTATATCGTTTCAGAAGATTTAAACGGCTGTTCTTACATATTAAAGTACGATGCAACCGGAACATTAGTGACTACCTCTGCGCGAGATTGCGCTTTAGACGGCACTGGTTATGCAATGGCTATTGGTTTAGTATATAGCGAAACAACCGGTCTTTTGTATTTATCATCAATTAGCAACTTAGAAGACTGTGTTACTGCCTTTGATACCGACTTAAATTTGATAGGTCCCATAATTGGCCCATCAGGAGGAGCCGAAGCTGCAAAGGGCATTAATATTTCGAGTGAGTGTTGCCCTAATACCCCCATACAAACTATTACGCAAAATGTGTGTATCCCGGCTGGTGGTGTTCAACAAGTTTTTCTTAATGACATATATGGTTGCGAAGGCAATGTTTGCGAAGGTTTATGGGAAGTTGAAAACATAGATCAATCGTTGAACTATCAAAGCTGCGACCAAAGTGTATTAAGAATAACCGGCGATGGATGCGCCACATTTTCCAAAGTATCTGATGGTATGGGCGATGCCAACCAATGTGGTGCTTTCAACATTACTTTAAACGTTTGTGTTTCCGAAGAACCGGTTAACCCTGTTATTGATATTGTAGATAATGACTGTGCTACTAATACACCAGGATTAATTTCGGTAGTAACACCTTGTTCTGCGGGCAATACATTAGAATGGAGTACAGACAGTGGGATTTCATGGAGTACCACAGTACCAACTTATGACCCGGAAAATCCGGTTACCGTTCGGGCAAGATGCGTAAATGATATACTGAATACTTGCTTAAGTTTAGGAACCGCCGATGTAACCTCTTCACCCGTAAATTGTTGCCCACCCGTAAATTGTATCAATCAATTTGGTGAGTATACTATTACAAAAAGAAGACCATAACCTAAGTAATTTCCACTTTCGCATCAATTTTTTTTTGAAGCGAAACCTTGTAGCCTTATAATAACTTTGGGTCCCGCTTTCCGCTCAAATGCTATTGCTGCGCTGCAAATTCTGCGCTGCAAAATAGCATAACCGCTGCAATCGGGGCTAGTTTAAAAACGCCGGTTCTTCGTAGAAAAAAAAACATAGGCACTCAAAAACAGGAAAGTATTAACCACTTTGATAAACTTGTTCCAATTTTAAACCGAAATTTGTGTGACATTTTATAGCAAATTTGTTATAAGGAATAATTCAAAAATAACTGTCCATTTTTACCTTTGAGATTTTCCGATCTACTTCATTAAAAATACTCGTCTTAGCACCACTAAGCTTGCGTTTTTTAACTTGTATATCAAAAAATCTCTTTGCTAAAATTTGAACATTTATTTTTTCATCATTCCTAAGTTCAGTTATTGGGCTACACACCCTTCAATTAAGCCTTCAAATGCAGCCCCTAACTTCACTTCAAAGTTGTTGTTAAACTCTAAGTAATTGCCGGCTTTGTAGCTGATATTAAAGCCTGAATCAACAAACCCGTTAGACTGAATAATGTCTGAAACAGTAATAGAACGGGTAATTTGGTTGCCGTTTAAGTCGATGTAGGCTTCTTGGCAGCTTGAATTTTCGGGTTTATAAACCCTTATCCAATCAATTTTGTAAGTATGATTATCCCGGTTTTGTAATTCTTCATCAGTTGGTGAGCGACCACCCAAAGCCAACCAATCCTGGTCTTCAATATCAAAAATAATATGCAGGTCTCCATCAAGCTGCTTCCCATTTCCTAAATAGTCGTAAGCATCAATTACACTTATATTTGAAAGGCTTTTCGCCTCTTCAAGGCTGTTTGCTGTAATCATTTCCTGGTAACCGGTTTGGAATCCGCTTGTTGCTTTCTTTAATAAACCGGTATTATCGTCAAAGCCAGCCGGATAGGTATATTGCCAGGTACCATCGGGTAGTTTGCTGGCAATAGCAGTATCGTCTAATATTCTGACTAGCTCGCCATTAATGTAATATTCAAGCCGGGTAGCACTTGCCCAATGTATGCCTACCCGCAGCCACATGTTTCCCCATTGGTTTACATCGCTTTGGGTATACCAACTGTTCCAATCTAAAGGTTGATAATCTTGAAAAGGCTCTCTAACAAAAGTATGATGACTTAGATGAATTCTTTCAGAAAAATAAGTATTTCTTCCATCTAAACCTAGTCCACCGTAAGCTTCCATAACATCAATTTCTTGCTGGCTATCTTCACTCAATAACCATACATTTGAGGCAATGGTGGCATTCATAACTCTAACACGCGCTTCAATAAAAGCCGGGTAGCTTATTGTTTCTTTTGATGTTACACAACCTGCTCTTGTTGCCGGATATGCCGGTGCGGTACTATGTTCTAAAAATTTTGTTTCCCCTTCTTCCCTGCTTACCCATAATTCTAAATGTCCATCTTTTACCTGCACGTGGTCTCTTCTCCATATAGTTGGTCCCGGTCCTTCCCAATCATTTAAAAAGTAATTATTCCATTTTAGGCTAAGGCTATCTGCACCAAAAGAGGCATTTGCGGTATTCGGATTGTAGGTATAGTTAAAATCATCCGACAGATTGGCTTGCAAACTCCATATTTTATTTTCACCGGCAAAAGCAGGAATAGATATCGTATCAAATTGAAAGATGGGTTGTGCATTTACTTGCATAAAACCCAAAAGAAAAAGTAGTATAAAATTTTTCATTGAAAAAATTGAGAAAATTAATAGTTAGATTAGGCATCTTATAAAACATTAATACAATATCAATGAGTATGCCAAATTAAGTATAATATCAAATAGCCAAGTGGTATTTTAGAAATGCAATGCTTCTATAGTATCAATTTTCTTGCGTTTTTTCATCATTTAGGAAAAGTGAGAAAATATATGTTCAAATTTTAGGACAAGTTTATCCAAACAATAAAGTAGTTGATATTTTGACCCCCCCAAATCTTATAATACCCGCTGCTGTCGTTAATTATAGAGAATATATTTAAAAATAAAAATTAGCATATGAAAATTATATTGTATTTATTTGGATTGAACGAGGACTTAGCAGATGATGGTGTTCACCCGACAGTTAGAGGTTAAGTAATTATTAAGGAATTGGTTTTGCCAATTATTAAAGAAGTGTTGGTTGATTAATATTGTTAGTAAATTTTATTGGGGTTAAAACAACCTTACCAAGCAGAATAGAATCTGTACAGCCACCGAATTTTTATAATAGTCTTCAATAAAATGGTATCTTTATTCATCAAAGATTTTACATGCTACAGCAAATTTTAGAAATAGATAACATTGATGCCTATTTAGTTATTGGCATATTATTACTCTTCGGCACCATCGAAACCATTTCCGGTTTTCTCCTCAGTTCAAAAAGAAATAAACACGATTGGATTCAGGAGATTGGCAGCTTTTTCGCTTTATCTACTTTAATAAAGCCGGCTATTGTCGCTACCATATTTTTTACTGGAAGTATATTGGCTCCAAAAGCGGCGAGCTATCTAACTCATGTAAATTTTCTAATTGTATTTTTGGTGTACCTGTTAATTGATGATGTTTTACAATATTGGTATCATAGGAGTGCCCACGAAAATGCTTTTTTATGGAAATTACACCGGGCACATCATCAGGCAGAAGAAATGGGCTTTTTTGTGTCTTATAGAAATGCTGCATTATATTATTTAATGATGCCCAATATTTGGTGGGTTGGTTTTATTACTTTTTTGGGCGGAGGTAAGGCAGTGGCTTTGGGCTTAATTTTAAAACAGTTGGTCATTATCAGTTCGCACAGTACGATTAAATGGGATAAACCCTTTTACCAAAATCCGGTATTAAAACCAATCATCCGTTTGCTCGAACGGATTATTATTACTCCTGCCTTTCACCATGCCCACCACGGTAAATCAAAGCTCGATTCGGTGAGCGACCCGAACGGTAATTTCGGCAATATGTTCTCAATTTGGGATCAGTTGTTTGGCACTGCCACGTTCACCAAAAGTTATCCGGCTTCTTACGGCTTGCAAAACAATACCAACGATAAGTGGGCAGAAGCTTATCTGTATCCAATCATTAAATCAAACAACGAGCAGAGTGAGTTGGCAGCTACTTTTAAAAAAGTAAAAACAAGCACTGCCGAACCCCTATACGTTGCATTAGAAAAAGATACCAAATATTTATTTTGCCAATGCGGACTAAGCAATACACAACCTTTTTGCGATGGCTCGCATCACGGCACTAAATTTAAACCGCTTTTATTTGAAGGGAAACGCAACGGAACCGTAAAATTGTGCAACTGCAAATTATCGAAGGTTAAACCATATTGCGATAATTCTCATTTAAATTTACCGTAGAGGTCGCAATTTTTGCGAGCACTCTTATAATCCCAATATAGCTCGCAAAAATTGCGACCTCT
>CALHDG010000037.1 GCA_938023075.1 uncultured Chitinophagales bacterium | reverse complement strand
ATATTAGGTTTACCACCAATGCCGGGAGTGGTTAACTTCGACGTGGCAGGCTTTGGTACTTGTTTAATATGGTATTTAAGTTATGATGACGTTCAAGGCGCCGAAGTAGGATTAAATGCAGCCGACTTAAGTGGATGTTATGAACTTTCAAATCCAATTGAAGTAGTACGGGAAGACTGTGCTTCTTCTTGCACCGGGAAAATTAAAGACTTCAAAATTGTTGATTTTAACAGATATGGATATAGATATACTACTGTTAATGACGGAGATGTTTTTTGTTCTTCTGACTTAAGTAGAGATATTTTTATTTCAACCAAAGTAGCAGGACATAGTGAGAGTTTGGTTTATACTGTTAGCGGATCTGCCCACTTTAGTAATATTGAAAATTATCTGCCATATGATTCATATCAATTTTTGGCTGAACCCGGTGTGTATACTATTAATGCTAAGTTATATAGTAAAAACAATGCACAAGGTACTATATGTGATGAACATACAATCACTTTTACCATTAATGACTGCGGTTTTAAAGAAGGCTTATTACAGGATGAACAATCAATTTCTGTTTATCCAAATCCAGGAACTAACAATATTGAGATTCGACTAAACGGCGATGCTGAGGTAGATGCAATTAATATATATAATATAACAGGTCAAATTGAACTTAACCAAGATGAGATTAGCTATGACGGTACATCTTATAAAGCCAATATTAGCCATTTAATTGAAGGATTATATTTTGTAACTACTGTAAAAGGAGACCTTGTAAAAACAAAGTCGTTTGTAAAAAAATAAAATTTTTAAAATTATCCGCGTATTCCAAAAGTGGGATAAAGTAAATTAACTTTATCTCACTTTTATTAAACCGGAGTGAAAATGCCAAATGAAATCGAAAGAGATATTTGATCTGTGTGAAAATAGTTATTCATTTGGCTTTAATAAATTTTGAGCAGTAAGATGTTTAACTATAGATTGGAAGAAATGAGGCTTTTTAGTCTCATTTCTTTTTTTATCCTTGCCTCGAACCATTTTTTTTGTCTAACAGTTTATCAATGCCATCAAACAATTTGTCTTTTATATTGTCAAGGTTTAATCCAGCTTTATCTAAGTTGTTCAAAAATTGATCAGCTTCTGCTTTTTTCATATTGCCTTTTAAAAAAATGTAATGCAGGGTAGGTCCGGCTTTCGTTATAATTGCCATTTCTTTTACTTTATTGCCTTTTTCACGAACCTTTACTTCAATGTTTTTTTGCTCACTGTTGGCTGATTTATATAAACCGGTAGAGATACTATTAGTCATATCAGCAAAATATTGTCTGTTTAATCCTTCCCCTTTATCCAATCGGCTTAATACCCGGGCTTTTTGAATAGCTTTCATAATGGTATTGGCTTCGTCGTTTTTAACCACCAACCTTGCAGCACCAATTAAAAAACGGGGAATTTTGGCTTCTTTAAAACCTTCTTTCTTTTTGTAGGTTTTATAAATTTTTTTGGCTTTTAATGATTGACCAGAAACACTAGCCAAAACAATAAAAACAGAAAATGAAAAAGCAATTAAAATTTTACAGTACTTCACTTGTTATATATTTATTGTATTAGACGATAATTTCTGAAAAAGTAAAATTCCAAATGTCATATTCCAAACTTCAACAATCAGGCTACCCGTTTTAGCCCATACAATAGTAAAAAAAGGAGTAATTGCGCAAGTAATTCCGCTCCACTCAAATACTGAATCAAGTTCAGCACAAGTTTCGGAGCATAACGGTTGTAGTACCCAAAACCGTCATGCTTCAATTCATTGCCTAGCTTTAAATGCGCAGTATCTTCCATAGTATAAGCCCAGTGAAATTTATTATTGTCCGGTTTTAGGTAGCCTTATTTGGCTACCAGTCTAGCACCAGACAAAAACCGTCAATCTGAGAAGATGCTGAACAAAGTGAAGTAGCATGCTCAGAATCTGTAAGATTGAAACAGCGTATTGGTTATGCTAACTATGGTCGAAGTAGTTGGGAGATACTGAGCATTTATTCCACTTCGCTCCATAAATCTCAGTATGACGCGGGTGTCCGGGCTTATACGGGTTGCCAATTATTTGTATATTCCTTTCTAGTTCAATGAAATGCAATATGGATAAATGGAATCAATTACCAATAGAAGGACATCAAGAGCCGAAATGCAGACTTTCGAAACCACTTGCCTTACTCGAAACCTTTAGTGAACATGAGTTATTACGCTTTGAACGATTGCTTGCAAGCCGTTATTTAATCGAAAAGGAAGAGCCATACTTGCTTTTAACATGTTTAAAAAAGTTTGTTTTAAATAAAGCAACTTTTGATGATAATCTAAAATTGAAAGTGTTCAATACTATTTTTAAAAGGAAAAAAAAATGTGAGGTTTTCGATACCAATCAAAACAAAGAGTTGAACAGAGAATTGAATGAGTTAAGAGTATTGGCTGAGCAATTTTTAAAAATTGAAGCCTTGATGGCTACTGATGAATATGATATAGAATTGCTTTTACCTGAGTTGAGCAAACGAAATCAGATGCCATTGTATGAAAAGCACAGGAAAGCTTTCCTTAAAAGATTGGACAGTGAAAAAAAGCAAGGCGTAAAATACCAAAGGCAATTCTATAAAATGGAAGCTGAAAAAGCACGCTTACTTTTTATTGAAAATCAACTACATAAAGAAGATAATTATGATGAACTACAAAAACATTTAGACACCAAATATTTGTTAGAAAAACTGCAGTATCATTTGGCTAAAGTGACTTTGAAAGATCGGTTTGGGCATAAAGATTTTAACTTTGAACCATTTAATGCTTTAAAGAAATTACTCGAACAACCCGACTATGAATCTAATACATTAATAAAACTTTATGTTTTAAATATTAATTTAAGAGAAACCCATAAAGAAGAAGTATTTATTGATTTGCTAAAACAACTCAAAGAAAAACAAGCATTTATACCTTCTGATTATTTAAAACCATTTTATACTAATTTAACTAATTATTGTACATATCAATTAAATGAAGGTTATTTCAAATATTACAATCACCAGTATAAAATTTATGAAGTTATGCACGAAGGCAACTTGCTTACCAAAAACAACGTTATTGATATTCGTTTGTTAAAAAATATAATTACTACGGCTTGTAAAGTAAATGCTTTTGATTGGGCTACCGAAATATTGGATCATTACGAAAAATTCATTCCCAAAAAGATACGCCATTCTATCCTTGAATATAACAAAGGTGTGATTGCTTTTAATCAGCAGAACTATGATAAAGCACTAACGCATTTTAAGGTAGTAAACAAAGTAGATGATACTTACGATTTAAGTTTTCGAATCATTCAGTTAAAATGCTATTTTGAAACAGATATTGAATTTGACCCTAATACAATTCAGCTTTTAAAGAGTCTTAGAGCTTACATTAAACAAAATAAAAAATTGAAGCCCCAACAAAAAGAAGCATATTTAAATTTTATTAAAATTTATAATGAATTGTATAAGTTTAAGAAAATAAGAAATAAAAAACATAAGAAAATGACAGCAACAAAAACAAAATCTGAATTAAAGGAACATCTATTAGAACAAAATTTAATAAGCGAAAAACAGTGGCTATTAAGTAAAATTGAAGAGGCAACAAAATAATTGATTAATTATTACAAGCATTACTAATAGTACCTTTTGTTATTAAGGTGCCTGCACTAACGCTCACTTCATTAGATGCATCAAACTCACCAATATAATTACCTGGTTCAATAAATAAGTTTTCAATACAACAAAAACTGCCATTAATTTTAGCAACAAAGCGTATCGTAAACTTTTTACGAACCTTAATGAAACTTTTATCCGATACCCTTAATTCATAGACACCTTCGGTTAGGTTATCAAAGGTAAAAGATGCTTCGTTCAATTCTTCAATTTTAATATATTGATTATCAGTTATACCAATCAATGAATAAGTATAAGGTGCAATTCCTGAGATTTGATTATTTTGTATTTCAATTTCAATAGAACCGAGATTGTCACAATCTTGATGCTTAAGCCTCAAAGCCAATTCAAGTCTATTTTCCAAATCTTCGCCTTTATTAACATCAAAGCCAATTAACAAATTTGTAGATTGAAGTCTAAAAATTAGGTCAGATGATATATTTCTATATCCAGAAAGATAAAGGGAGTCAATATCAATGTATTTCCCAGGAACATCATCAACAACAATACAAACACCAAATTGTATTATTGACGCGCCGGGCATTATATCTTCTTCACTTTCATTTTGACTTTGTCTTTTATTATTTCCACTATTTTCCCTATCAATGCAAACCATAAATTCACCAGGTGCTTCATTAATTTCCAATTCATTTAAAGTTAAGGGTGCATATACCGTTTTTATTTCAAAATTTTGGTAAGATGAAGGTGAATGAATGGTAAAACACAAGTCATCGGCACTCATAGGCAGCCCAAGTGAATCTATTGCTAAATCAAATAGAATAGAAATGATTACGCTATCACCTTGTATAATTTCTTGAGCGATTTGGTAGGCATTTTTAAGTTGAAAGGTTGTCGGGTCTGTTGGAAGTGTTGTAGGGAATGAAACATTTTTGTTAAAACAATCCAGGCTTTTAAAATTGGTATGTACACCGGTTGGGTCAATTTTATTGATGGGTATAATGGCTTGGTTTGTTAAATCTACAAATACTAAAGCATTTTGATTTGCAGGTATGGTAGTTTGATTTCCAATAGTAGCCAGCAATTGACCGTCATGGGTAAAAGCAAGCCCTTCTAAACCTTCTATCGAAGAACCGAATACAACATCCTCTATTTCGCCTGTTGACAAGTTGAGGTTTGTGATTAGCCCATGCCCATCTTCACTTTGTATGGCTAACAGTTTCCCGCTAATGGCGTGGTAAGCTATATCGTTCACATTATAAACTTCTTTATTCAAAAAATTGTTGAAAACTTCGTGTATCAAAACATAATCTATTTGGTCACCTGTTGCAGGGTCAATCATAGCTCCAGGTACAAAGCTACCCGTTGCTGCATCAATTTTAAAAAGTAAATCGTTTGTTCCGGACTCCACTCCTTCGACTCTGTGAACAGCATACATCTCGCCATTTATATAATCATAAGTTAAGCCAACAATATGGTTGAAACCTAAATTACCCAATGCACCTGTAGCAATACCTAAACTATTGCTAATTAATGAAAACAAGCCAGTGTTAGCATCAAGTGTTCCAAATTGTCCATTATCTGCCGCGTAAATAATTCCAGTTGAAACATCAACAGCAATAGCTTCAATATTGGTTTTGCTGGTTGCCCCTACTTCATTCCAAGCTTGTAAATCAGGGTTAAATATAAACAGAACATTAGTTTCGGCACCTGTATTTGAAACAGTATAACATGCATTCTGTGCTAAATTTTGTGCAAACAAAATTGAGTTGAAGATCAGCACTACGACAATGGTTAATTTGATATTTTTCATGATTGACATTTATTGATTTAAGATTTTTAAATTATTGGTAAGATAAGATTATTATGCAACAAATACAGGTTGCCAGCAACCTGCATTTGTTAATAGAGCTTAGTAGTTAATCAAGTTCATACTGTTAACTACATTTCTAAAAATAGAAACGATTATTTCACTGGAAAATAACTACTTAGTGCTGTACTATCATTTTACGATTAACTAAATTTTGTCCGTTAGCTACTACTGCATAAGTATAGGTTCCGTTGGCAAAATTTTTAACATCAATTTGAAGGCTGCCCGAACCGGAAACTGGATATTCAGCCATTTGTTTGCCAGCTATGTCAAAAATAATTAATGAGGCTTTAGTTAAATC
>CALHDG010000036.1 GCA_938023075.1 uncultured Chitinophagales bacterium | reverse complement strand
GCGACAGTTCAATATGTGTGCCTTGTGCCGGAACGGCTATTGCTTCTTGTTCAGGCTCAACCAGTGTAGTGGCTTGTAATGATTTTGATGCTTGTACAACTAATGATGTTCAAACTGTTGATGATTGCGATGGTTCTATTTGTGTGCCTTGTGCTGGAACTGTTATTGCTTCTTGTTCAGGTTCAACTAGCGTTGTAGCTTGTAATGATTTTGATGCTTGTACAATAAACGATGTTCAAACTGTTGATGATTGCGATGGTTCTATTTGTGTGCCTTGTGCTGGAACGGCTATTGCTTCATGTTCAGGCTCAACCAGTGTAATAGCTTGTAATGATTTTGATGCTTGTACAACTAATGATGTTCAAACTATAGATGATTGCGACGGTTCAATATGTGTGCCTTGTGCTGGAACTGTTATTGCTTCTTGTTCAGGTTCTACAAATACGGTTTCTTGTAATGATGGTAACCCGTGTACAACAGGTGATGTTCGAGTGGTAGATGCTTGCGATGGTTCTGTCTGTGTGCCTTGTGCTGGAACAGTAAATGTATCCAGTTGTGCTGCCGCTTGTTCAACCACTCAAACATGTAATGATGGAAATCCATGTACCACCAACGACCAAGAAACAGTTGCCACTGATGGATCTGTATGTGTACCTTGTGCCGGAACGTTAAATGCATCGAGTTGTAATGCTGCATGCACTACTACTCAGTCTTGCAATGACAACAATCCTTGCACTACCAACGATATAGTAATTTTGGCTTCCAATGGTTCAGTTTGTGTACCTTGTGCAGGCACTTTAAATACAGCAAGTTGTAATGCCGCTTGTACCACAACGCAATCTTGTAATGATGGAGACGCTTGTACAACCAATGATCAAATTACACTAGCTGCTAATGGTTCGGTTTGTGCGCCTTGTGCCGGTACCATAAATACTACCAGTTGTAATGCAACGTGTACTACTACGCAATCTTGTAATGACAATAATCCTTGCACCACAAATGATATAGTAATTTTAGCAGCCAATGGCTCAGTTTGTACGCCTTGTGCCGGAACTTTAAATACAAATAGTTGTAATGCAGCGTGTACGACAACACAATCTTGCAATGATAACAATCCTTGCAGTACTAATGATGTTGTAATTCTGGCAGCCAATGGTTCGGTTTGTGCACCTTGTATTGGCACTGTAAATTCGAGCAGTTGTAATGCCGCTTGTACTACAATACAAGCTTGCGATGATGGAGATGACTGCACCATTAATGATCAGGTTACCATAGCTGCCAGTGGTGCTATATGTACACCTTGTGCCGGTATTCTCGAACCTTCTGCTTGTTGTAGCAATGTAAATATGTCTATTTTCTTCGATGGTTTCCCAGGGCAAACCAGTTGGGATATTACAGATTCTAATGGAAATGTAGTTGCGAATAGTGGCTTATACAGCGGTCAATCACCAAATTCGCAAATGAATATTGCTCCAGCGGTTTGTTTAAGTGATGGATGCTATATTTTGAATTTTTATGATAGTTTGAATAATGGTATGTGTCCTTTCCAGAGTAGTGCGGTTGGTGTTTCTACTTTTATTACACCGGGTACATTAATTAGTCCGGGTAGTATTGTGGGTACTTTAAGTTTAGTAGCAACACCCGGCTTATGTGGCAACTATAATTTAACAGATGCTAATGGTACTTCGCTTGCTTCAGGTGGAGGTAGTTTTGGTTCGCAGCAAATTACAACTTTTTGTTTAAATAATGGTTTAGCACCAAAATATGATCATGATACCAACCCTGAATTTATTGATAAATTTATCCGTAAAGATATTGATACTCCTTTAGTTGATTTAATGCCTAATCCAGTATATAATATTATGACGGTTAATCATCATTTTAAATCGACTGTTGATGTTCAGGTAATAGATGTAGTGGGTAGGGTACTTGCGACTAATGATATTGTTCAATTAAGTCAGTCTGCCTTTAGATTAGATGTTGGTGACTTAGAACCAGGTGTGTACTTCATACAAATTAATGCTAATGAAGGATTGGCTACCAAAAAATTTATTAAAGAATAATATATTAATGTAGTATTTCTTTTGAAAAAAAGAGGTAAAACTCAATATAAAATATAGATGAAATGCCGGATAGGATTGAACTTATCCGGTATTTTTATGCACAGTTATCTTTATGAGGAATGATTCAAAAATATTATTGCTAAGTATTAGAAGATTGAATTGAAGTAGGATTTCTCATTTCATTTGAAGTGACAGCAATTTTAAGGACCGCTCCGAACATTATTTTACTACCAAAACTTGAGTTATAAATTTGATTTTTTCTACGATTGGAGGCTTAACATTTGGAAAGGTATTGAAGACGAGCGAGCTTGGAATTTTAGCCCCGATGGCAGTGGTTATGCTGCCTGAAGCGTTTGCTTTTGCCGCATTGCCGCAGCATTTGAACGGACAGCGGGCTGCGCGTTTGTAAACACCTTACACGAATCGCTTCTAAAAAAAAGAATATGATTATTTAGGATACAAACTCGGCAACATGATACATCTGCTCGATAATTTCTACTACTTTTAAACCATCGTAAGCGTTAGTCATAATTTGTTGGCGATTGTTTAAGGTTTCTACCACATTATGAATAATTTTATCGTGGTTTGACATAGAGCCCTGATAATGACCATAGTTATTTGCCGGACCAGAAGGCGGTAAATCAGTGATATCAAAGCCGTTGGTTTGTTGATAATCGATGGTGTTTAAATATTTTCCGCCAATTTTGATGGTGGCGTTTTCGGCAAAAATGGTGATAGATCCTTCCATATTTTGTTGATAACAAGAGGTGGTATAACTCATACTACCTCGTGCGCCAACATCTTTAAAATGCAATAAAAAATGTCCGGTATCTTCAAATTCAATTAAGCCTTGGTGGTTGCAATTTTGGGTGACACCACTTAACACTTCAATGTCGCCAAACAGATAATAAGCAATATCAATAAAATGACTGTATTGGGTAAATAAGGTTCCGCCATCTAATTTTTTGGTGCCTTTCCAATTCGAATTTTTGTAGTAGGCTTCATTTCGGTTCCAAAAACAGTTGATGTTAACGGCGTATATTTTACCCAATTGATGTTGCTCCATCAAATTTTTAACGGCAACAACAGGTGGGTTAAACCGGTTTTGCTTAACCACAAATAATTGCCGGTTTACGTTAAGGGCTTGTTTAATCATCGCTTCGCCAGCTTGCCGGCTAATGGTCATCGGCTTTTCTACCAGCACATTTTTACCGGCTTGCAAAGCGGCGATACTTATTTCTGCGTGTGTTCCGTTTGGTGTACATATGTTAACTATATGAATGTTTTCGGCTTGCAAAAGTGCTTCTAAGGTATCGTAGGTTTTACAATTTGGATGTGCCAGTGAAAGGGTTGAACTTGCTTCTGCAACAATATCATATACGGCGGTTAATGCTGATTCAGGATGATTGTGAATATGCTCGGCATGCCGTTGCCCAATACGCCCACAACCGATAATGGCGAAATTAATTTTCATAAATTATTTAAAACGTTAACAAGTTTCAAAGTAAGGTTTTCTCTGCTGTATTGATTAATTTTTTGGGTGTTTTTTTGGGTGTTTTTTTGGGTGTATTTTTGGGTCTTTTGGATGTTTTGGGTGTTGGTTTCAATTACTTTGTTTTGCTGAAAGTGTTCAAATTGAGTTAATAAAGCTTTTTTGATGGCATCTTTATCATTGTTATCACAAAAAGTACCCAAGCCGGTTTCTTTTAATACGTCAACATAATCGCCATTCAAAGGACCTAAGGTTAAAATGGGTTTTCCAACCGCCAAATATTCATACAATTTACCGGTTAATTGCGCTTTAGCATTTCTCGATTTGTTGACGACCATCAACATTAAATCGGCATTGGGATATTCTTTGAGTAGTTGATCGTGTGCCATATAACCGGCAATGTGTACTTTGTTTTTTAAGATGGGTGATGTTAAAAGTGCTTCTTTAATTTTAGCATCTACTGTACCTATTAGTACCAATTTCAGGTGCTGTTCAAATGTTACGTTACTTTCACAAAGCTCGGTTAAGGCTACCCAAAATTGTTCAGGATTTCTGATATGATTTAATAAGCCGGTATGATAAATATTAAAGTGCGCTCCTAGCCTATTGGTTTTTGTAAAATCTTGTTGAAAATCTTCGTGATCAAAACCATTGTTGATCAAATGCATTTTGCTTTGGTCGAATGGATTGAATTCTTCGTGTAAGCTTGGGCTGACCATAATTACCGCATCACAAGTATTCAAAACTTGTTGCTCTAATTGTTGTTGCTTTTGTTTAGATCGTTTGTTTAAATTGAAAGCATTCAGCATATCGAAATTTGCCCAAGGGTCTCGCATATCGCTTAACCATTTTATGTTGGGATATTTCTTTTTCAAACCCATACCAATTAAGTGCATGCTGTGGGGCGGTCCGGTTGTAATAATGGCATCCACCGGGTTTTCTTTGATGTACTTACTCAAGTATTTTACAGAAGGTTTTACCCAAAAGATACGCGGATCAGGAATGAACCAATTGCCTCTTAGCCACGAAGCTAAATTACTAATGAAGCCTTTCTTTTTTCTGGTATTACCAAAATTGCTATCGGTGCTTTTTTGACTGCTTAGTTTTCGATAGAGTTGATAGGGCTCCCAAATGGGTTGCTTTAAAACAATGGCTTCTTTGGGTATATCTTTTAAAAGGGAAGTATCTTTAATATTAAAGTCAGGATTTTCGGGCGTGTAAACAATAGGTTGCCAGCCATAGTTGGGTAAATATTTGCTAAACTTTAGCCAACGCTGTACACCAGAACCCCCAGAGGGAGGCCAATAATAGGTTATAATTAATATTCGTTTCAATTCTATTTTTAACGCTTTATTTTTTGTAAAATGTTGTTTATTGCTTGATTGATATCTTCTGATACTTTAAAGTATACCATGCCGCCGCCATACAAAATACTAATTAGCATACTTTTAAAAATGATGTCTATAATAAAATGATCAATAGATGGCAAATAAAAAACCAGCCCAAAGGTAAGCAAAGCAATTATTAAACATTTTAACTGCCCAAAGGTAAATGGTATAAATTTAAACATTTGCCATAGCAAAATTGCTCTTAATATGTTATAGATAACAAATGCTGCTAAAGTTGCCAGTGCCGCTCCGTTAATGCCCCATATTGGTATCCAATAAAAATTTAAAATTATAGACAATACGATTAGCAAAATTTTTAAAGGTAAATCCCACTTATAGTATTTGGATGTTGCTAAAATTTCGGTATTGATGCCCATTGACATATCTATAACCCTTGCTAAGCCAATAAACAAAATTACCCATTTGCCAGTTCTGTAAATTTCTGGTAAAAACAGCAATATGCTGTCAATATTTAACCATACTAATAAAAACAAACCAAGCCCAGCAACCATTTGATTAAGTGCTGTTTTTTTGTACAACAGATTTATTTTTTCTAAATTTTCATCTTTCCAGGCTTGAGCTACAAAAGGTATGGCAATTTGACCAATGCTGCGACGAGGTAACTCAATAGCGGTTGCCATAAAAAAAGCAATGCTATAAACAGCGGTATAACTTAAACCAACCAAACCGGTAATCATTAGTGTATCTATTTTGGCTTGCACCATACCTGAGGCTCCGGCAAAAATTACAAAAACTGCAAAAGGCAACATCTCTTTAAATTTTGGATGCTTGAATATTGCCGGCTTTTCCGATATAAACCAAACGTTTAGCTTTTTTAAATATAATATCATACCTAAAACAGATACTGCATAAGCTATAATGTAACCCAACAAAAACTGATTAAAGTTTACTACCGAAAAATATACTCCAATTAATAACAACGTTACACTTGCCCTTACCAAGTTGTCTCTTAAAAAATTGGGCATTACAATTTTAAATAACGCACGGGCATAGGCTTCAAAAACAACAAAGAGCAACATAAAAAAAGCAAAGCCGTAGCTTAAGTATAAATATTCATTTAGTAAAGATGATTTTTTGGCGTAAAATTGTTCAATTGGTGCTTTTAGAAAGTAGAATACCAGACCAATGCCCGTAAAACCCACTAAAGCAATTAAT
This sequence comes from uncultured Chitinophagales bacterium, assembly GCA_938023075.1. Classification (GTDB taxonomy): domain Bacteria; phylum Bacteroidota; class Bacteroidia; order Chitinophagales; family JAHDHT01; genus CALHDG01. The sequence goes on along the minus strand of CALHDG010000036.1, from coordinate 100,912 downwards.
AATTCAAAGTTTAAAAAGCCATAAAATTTTTTCTGTTGATCTCTAAACCAGGGGAAAAATTTAACCGTTAATGTAGGCAAACCAAGCTGCGAAAAAGTTAAATATATGATGGCAACATCTAATAAAACCCTTACTAAACCTACTTGATCGGGTGTTAATATTCGCGGCATTAAAATAACCAGATTAATAAAACCTAACAGCACCCCAATATAGGCAATAACCATGCTTTTAATACTTTGCCGTTGAATAATGCCCACTTAAATAATTATAAAGTATTAATTATGAATTAAGGCTTTAAATATAAACTAATATCGGTAAAATAGGGGTTGATATCGTTTTGTTTCAGAATTATCTAAGTAGAATAAACCAATTTTTTTCAATTTCGCCGTGGCATTAAAACTGCATTTTGCTTTTATTCTGTCATATACAACAATAAAATCGAAATATTCATTGGGATAGGTTTTTACATGTTCAAAATAGTTAAAATAAGTTTTTCGCCAGACAAATTTTTTTGGCAAGTCTGCTTGATTTAAAAAAGTAGGTACTTGATTGATCGTTTCTTCATGTTGTTCAATTAAATGATAATTGACTTTGTGGTCAATTTGTTTTTCCATTAGTGTAGTCTTAATGTTTATTATACCATCCTTTATGATGTTCAATTACTTCCATTTGCTTAACTCTTTGTGCATAAAACAAGGTGCTGAATCCGCTAGCATATTCTAAGTCTATCATATCTTGTGTTAAATATTTTTTAAAGAACAGTGTAGCAGTTGGGCTAAGCCAAGGACTAGGTTGATTCAACTTTCTAAACAAGGCATAATTGACTTTTAGAATAGGTCTCGCAATCCGGTAAAATATATATTTTGTGTTGATGGCTTTCTCTACCAGTATATTTCTTTTAAAATACCAGGTAAAAAATGCTGGTTTATATGATTTTAGGTAAGCTAAGTTAAATAAATGGTATACTTTATTTTGCTCAGCGCAAATATAGGCTTTTTGTAAAGAGTATTGGTGTTTGAAAAATTCAATCTTGCCAACTCCCGAAGCATTTTTTTCACTGCCAGCAGTTTACTTTCATCCATAACTTGCAATAAATAAACACCACTTTGCCAATTTGTGGTATTTAAAGATAACGTTCCGTTTGTCAAATCTTCATAAACTAAATGTCCTTGTATATTATAGATGCTTATGTTTAGTTGTTTACCGGTAACTTGCAAAACCAATTCATTTGCAAAAGGGTTACCCAATATTTGTACACCATTATGTTCAATTTCAGCATAATCAAACACATTTACGATGGTATCTAAACCAAAATATGCATCTAAAGTATGTAAACAAGTATCTTGTATAATACCGCAGCCATCACTATCAGTTCGGAAAAGCCAAAGATTTTGATTAAAAGAATCTTCTACAAAAAAGCCCATTAAGGTCCCCATAAAAAGAAGATCGCCATTAGGTAAGCTAATTACATCATTTAAGTAGTGGAGAAAATCCGGTTTATAAATATAACGATGCTCCCAATTTAGTTCTCCATCTACACTCCAACTGGTAGCGTACACCCATTTTTTCCAATTAGTGTATTGATAAGAGGGATTAATTCCCCCGATTATTGTAATAGCATCATTAGCAATTATCATTTCTTGAGTCCGCAGATCATATTTACTTGAACTGGCAATTAAAGTATCCCACACAACATTAAAATCACCATCCAATCTACCTAAGTAAGTCGTTTCTTCATTGACCAATTCAACTTGTGAGTTAGAAGTAAAATAAATATCATTATTGTCTACTTCAATTTGTGTATTGCCTACATCACCAAATTCAAAAAAGGTTTTGAATTGTATTTCATTACCATAGGTATCAACTTTTAATAAATAAACTTGTGTTCCAAGCTCTCCTTGAACTGTTCTACCGGCACATAGCAATAAATCACCATAACTTTCAATATCGGTTATATCTTCTCTACCACCGAAAGCAAATTCTTTTTGCCAAATTACCTCTCCATTTTTATCAATTTTCATTAACAGTATATCATATTCCGTGTAAGCCCTGTTTTTATAAATTTTATTTCCTGCATAAAAGTAACCGTCCGAATGTAGCTGGGCGGTTTTAAAAACACCACCAAACTCAGAATTATATAGTTTAAAGTCTACTACCTTCCTTTTTGTTAAATCATATTTAAAAAAGGTTGGTGTTGAATCTAAGTTTTTATCTTGTGCTTGCCCAAATGCAAACAACAAGCTATCCTTAAGTAGTATTACATTATCACTACCTTCCACATAATAATTGAGTGAATCATTTTCATCTTTATAAAAATCGCTCCAAATTAAATTTCCATTTTCATTGATCACCCTGATTAATATACCAGATGGTGGTGTAAATCTCTGGGTTTTCATATTGCTTAACACTAAAAAAGCATTTTTATAATTTAGTACATGTTTAGCAAATTCACTAATGCCATTATGGTCATAGGTATGGTTCAATGGTGCTTGACAAAATATCCTATTGGTGCTCAAACACACCAATAGGACAATAATAAATTGTTTTATCATTTATCTGATAATTAGTATTTTAGCTTTGTTATGATTACCTGTAACTACATCTATAACCGATAAAATGTAAGTTCCTTCTTCAATATCATCAATTGACATTTTAAGCTGCTCTTGGTATGGTAATTTCAATTCTTTCAATTGTTTTCCTGTATGATCAAATAATACAATCTGAAGTTGTGAAGATACGTTAAAAGTTGCACTCAAATCAATATTTATTTCATAATTTGAAGGGTTAGGCCATACATCCAATGTATTTATCCAATTGTCATTACCTTCAATTACCGGTCGATCTTCTTTTAAATTTTCAACCGGTATTGGCGGTACCTTTAAATCTAAGCTACCTTCATTATGAATAATTAAGGTATTACGGGCTAAAATACCTTCAACCGTGTTGTTATTTTTAATATCTTCTAATTGAATAAGCTCAGCTTTCGTTAAGTCTTTTATTCCCCTGCTTTCTTGCTTTAAACGGATTTCTAATTGTTTTAGATAAACATAATCTGCAACATCTTCTTCAATACTTGATTGAAGTGATTCTAAGGTCTGATTAGCCTGCTTATATTCACCTATTTCCATCAGATATTCGATTTCTTGCTTTTTAAACCATGGTTTATTCTCAACTGTACTTTTTGACAATGTTTGCAAAGATTGGAGTGCATACTGTTTTATATTCATACCATTTCTACAGTCTATGCCTCCGCCTCCATTATCTTCTAATGGATTTTGCCAAATTACCGGTTGCGCTTTGATATATCTTATAATATCCAATTCTATTTCTGCACGTAAGGATAAGCCGGTTACTTGATTGAGCAATTGATCAAACTGACTGCTATATTGTTTGGTTAAAAAATTCTTTACAAAAACTGGTAACGTATTTAAATGGTCTTGCAATGTTGCTCTTACTTCTTCTTGCAAAGGCGCATTTTCAATTAATATATTCAAAACATCAATAGGTGGTAATTTGCCTAATTTTTGAGCTACTGCTTTCAATTCACTATTTGATAAATATATCTCGTAACCATCAATTATGCTTTTGATTTTATCAATATCTTTTGCTATAGGAGAGATCTCAGATAAATGTTCCGTTGCTCTCCACATTTTCTGAGATGACAGCAGTGGACATAAGGAGTTTCCGGGGTTTTTGATTGGGTCTTCTTAATTGAGAATTTTAATAAAGTGTCAACTACTTTTAATGTTTGGATAAACTTGTCGATCTTTTTTATTTAAACCAATTTAACGAATAACCAACAAAATTTAATCAAGCCTACAAAACGTAAGAAATGTAAATTTTTTTTCAAATAAAATTATCATCCAAAACCGCAATCCCCCTCTATTTAACCTATATTTGTTACTTGTTAGTAACAATTATGAATAGTATGATTATGCGTAATATAATTTTTTTCTTAAGCACCCTTTTTTTAGCAATTGTCTTTAATTTAAATTCTGTAAAGGCACAGTGTAATATTAGCACAGGTTGCGCCAGCTCGGTTGCTTTTTCAGTTGACCCACCGGTTTTTGATGCTGCCAATCTTTCTATTAATTTTAATAACATAACCATTGGTAATTTCGCGTGCAATGATGCGAATTACCTTTCGGGAGTAGTATTTTATATTTATCAACTGTTGCCAGATGGTAGCCGAATTTACCAATGTTCTGTCGAAGGTCCGTCGCCTTTTAACGTGGTTGGCAGCATCTCGTTAACTTTTGGACAAACCAGTTTTTGCAATAATGTTATTCCATTAGGTTCGATTATTGCCGACCCTTCAAATGGTTTTGAAGCCTGCGATGGTGCTCGCTATGAAATGGAAGGCATTTTATATATAACTAACAATACTACTTTTGATGCCCTGAATAGTTCTGTTTACAGTAACCTCAATACTACAGAATACGCTGTAATCAATTTAGGCACTATAGATGTAAATATAAATAATGAATTTCCTGGCAACGGGCAGCCGCTCACCACAGCTATTATCAATGATTATAACTCTGGCTCAGATGGTCCGATAAACTTAAATTGTGGACAAGATATTGAGTTATATGTGGAAGGCTTAAGCCGTTTAAGCAACTGCACCCCGTACTCCGATGTTAGTACGGGTATTCCATCTGAATTAATTAATAATTTTTATTACACCATTAATGGCGGCAGTCCTGTAGTTGTAGCGAACACCGCAAGTGGTGCTGCCGGCGGCCAAAATACCGGACCAGACCCCAGCCTTGGTGGCTTATGTTATGCCGGCGTTTTATATGATACCGCTCCCTATGTTTTATCGTATGCCGATTTGCCCTCTGATATTTGTGATGGTACCGAAATTGAATTTACTATTCAAACTACGGATCTATATGCCGGTGTTATTAGGCAAGATCAAATAACCGTTATCTATTCAGGTGCATCGTGCGTTGGCAATTGTTGTGCTAATGTTGATTTAAACTTAACATTTGATGGTTTCCCAGGACAAACCAGTTGGACTATTTTTGACTCTAATAATATGGCGGTGGCTTCTGGTGGTAATTATAGTAGTTTCCCGGCTAATTCAAATACTACTGAAAATACTTGTTTACCAGATGGATGCTACACCTTAGTAGTAAACGATGCACTGAATAATGGCATGTGTCCCTTTCAAAGCAGTGCCATTGGAATTTCTACCTTTATAACGCCAGGTACTTTAATTATGCCTGGCTCTATAGTGGGTACCTTAAGTTTAGTTGCTACACCAGGTTTGTGTGGCAATTACAACATTAAGGATGCGAACGGCATGACCTTAGCAAGTGGTGGTGGAGCATTTGGTGCTTCTCAAAGCAACAATTTTTGCTTAGAAAACGGAAGTGCACCAAGGTTTAGCACCTATAATATCTTAAATGAAAAAATTATAAAAGAAGTTTGGCCAAATCCAGTTAAAGATTTTTTAAACGTTTCTTTAGATACCGAACTACTGACCACAGCTTTTGATATTAAAATTTCTGATATTACCGGAAAAGAATATACTTACAACGCTCGTCTCCTAAACAATTCTACCATACAACTGAATACTAAAAATTTACCTTCGGGTTTTTATTTCGTTCAATTGGCAACCGATCATGGTATTTTATCAAAGAAGTTTTTAAAATAGTAATGCGGAGAAAATAAATCTACTTTTTATGTCAAAGTCATTTTTTGATAGACGAGGCGAAAAACGTAGTCATAGTGGGACTAAGACGAGGCTTTTCAACGAAGTATATCGAAAAATGGCAAAGACAGAAATATAGATTTATTTTTGTAGCATTATATAGAATCCTAAAAGAGATTTATTCACTGCAAAATAAAAAGAAGATATGGCATCAACAGATGAAATGAAAAAAATATGTAGCCAGGTACGGCGTGATATTATTCGGATGACTCATTTAGTCAATAGTGGTCATCCGGGTGGTTCGCTGGGTTGTACAGAATTTTTTGTTGCACTGTATTTTCATATGATGAAACACGATCCTGCATTTAATATGGAAGGACACAACGAAGATCTGTTTTTCCTTTCTAATGGGCATATTTCACCAGTATTTTATAGTGTATTGGCAAGAGCCGGTTATTTTCCGGTAGAAGAACTAAATACTTTTAGGAAGATCAATTCGCGTTTACAAGGGCATCCGGCAACCCACGAACATTTGCCGGGTGTTCGAATTGCTAGTGGTTCGCTTGGGCAAGGACTATCGGTGGCTTGTGGTGCAGCACTTGCTAAAAGATTAGTCAATGATCCGCAATTAGTGTTTTCGTTACACGGAGATGGCGAGTTGCAAGAAGGTCAAAATTGGGAAGCTTTTATGTTTGCTGCCCATCATAATATAGATAATATTATTGCTACCATTGACCGTAATGATGCTCAAATTGACGGACGAACCAAAGATGTGATGGATTTGATAGATGTAGGTAAGAAAATAGCAAGCTTTGGTTGGCATATCATCACTTTAGAAAATGGCAATGATTTGCAAAGTGTAATAGATACCTTAAACGATGCTAAGGCTGCAACAGGAAAAGGCAAACCTGTTTGTATAATTATGCATACCAAAATGGGCTTTGGTGTCGATTTTATGCACGACAAATATCAGTGGCACGGCAAAGCGACCAATGAAGAACAAACTGCTGTAGCATTGAATCAGTTGGAAGAGACTTTGGGGGATTATTAGATTTTGAAAAGAAACTAAATCATCGATTGAAATCTAAATGATTTGTATATTTAACTATTTGATAAGTTGTTGCTCTAATCCTTAAAGTTGAGCTATTTGGAAATCAATCCCTCCTCAAAAGCAAATTGTAGGATTTCCATAAATCGTTTAATCATTTCTTCTTGACTTAACTCATTGATAATTAAATCATTAGCATCATCTGATTCTTGTAAAGGTTGAAATAAATGTTGTGCATTATAGCCAATTTGAGGATATCTGTTTAATACTTGCTTGTTAGATGCTTCGTATTTGGCAAGCAATTCCCTTTTAAATTCATTAGTGAAAATTTGTTTATTTTGTATGAATGACCCTTTTATCCCCGCTTCTTCATTATTATGGTGAAATAGTAAGAAGGATATTTTTTTCCGTATGTCATCATCTTCAATAAGGTGTACATAGTTTTTCAATAACTCTAAATGAAATGGTGATAACGACGGATTTTTTATCGAATCAGGAAACATGATCCAATCGTTTTTTAGTAAGCTAGCATTTATGTTCTTAAAAAACTGATGGTAAATCTGATTTTTATCTTCGCCGGTGGAATAAATTTCGACTGCAATATCATCAAAACCGCCCTTTTCCCATTGACCAATAAATTGATTGTAGTTTAAATTATGAGCTGTAAATTGATCAGGCTTAACGGGAGTGCCTCCTTTTGTCCAAATACCTTTTAAGTGTTGCGCATATTGCGCTTCCAAATATTCATCTTGCCGGCGTAAAAATAAAATAATGTAAACCTTAAATGCCTTTAAATATGCTCTAAACTGTTTTATTTGTTCCAATTTATAGTAAGAGAAAAGTTCAGATGAAACAATAATTGAAGATGATTTTGTTGATTTGAGCAATTGCAAAAGTTGGTCTAGTTCAAAGTTTGAATAAGACCGGTGTTTTTTGGCAATGTTTTGATTAGCAAAAAAACTTTTAGCTAATCTATGATGCGTATAGGTAGTATCTTTTGTTCGATATTGTGGAATATAGATATCGCCTTGTACTTTAAGCTGATATCGATTTAACTTTAAAAAGTACTGAATTGCTGAAGTACCTGTTTTCTCTAAACCAATATGTACATAAATTTTTTTCAATTGATATTGGCTTACATTCCATAGTTAAAGTGAGCAATATATTTACCAAGTACAAAATTGGCTTTAATCATCTGTTCCTTAGTAATTTCATTTTGCCAATAATTAATTTGACCTTCATTAATTTCATCTGGCTTTAAATTAAAAGTTTCCATGTTTAAGAAGGAGCGCAACTTTCTGTTGGTTTTTTTTAACTGATCGCCCGCCAAATCCTCCAATTTAACTTGCATAAAATTTGCAGGCGAAGTTAGAGATTGAAAATTAGCCTGACTTAAAAAAGCATCATATACATGACACAACCAATAACATGCATCTTCAAAATTGCTGGGTCCCCAAGTTTGCTTACTCAATGAAAAGGCAACACCTCTGGGGTCTCTTATAATATGCACAAACTTCATATCAGGAAATAAGTTGAATAAAAAATTCAGATGCAATATGTTATGGGGTGTTTTCTCTACAAAGCGTTTGTTCTCTGAATAAACACTCAAATTTGAGATCATATCTACCAAAAAATTTCTAAATAGTTGAATCGCTTGTTGATCTGACAAATATTTTGCCACCTCATTTGGATGTTGCAGCGATAGTAGAAATCGTTTTACGATTTTATCATATTGATTGCTCTCTTTATACAGCGTTTCAAACCCCACATCTTTATAAACACCGCCGGTTTTTAAACGGTTCATCGTTTTACGAAACCTGCCAATTGCTAATTTCGCCCTACCAGTACTATAATCGCACGAAATAGAATTATATAGATCCAACAAACTATCAACCCCAATAATAAATTTAGTTTCTAAAAAATTAAAGCTATAGCAACAGTCTTCTCTGGCAATTAATTTAAACAATAAAGAGGTTCCGCTTCTTCCAGAACCACCAATAAAAATTGGACTTTTAATAATGCTCATACTATTTCGTTTAGATAAAAGTCGTCATTGTAAGGATTAGGGTATTTTTTTTGTAGTTCCTCACTATCTCTGTATGTTCTTCTATGATTTGCTTCTATAATTTCTCCATTTTCATAGTTTGCCCAATACCAATGCAAGGGCTTAGATAAAGCATGGTCGTGATAGGCTTTTTTATACCATTGCCATAATGCTCTAACACCATCTCCTTTTTTTGAAAATATTTCCAATTCTCTATCTGCCCAATGAAAGTTTTTACCAAAACCAGAAAAATGATAAAATTTCAATGGCGTATTATTCACTAACCACACCTCTTCTTTTGATTGGGTAATAGTTCTATTTTTAATATTCCAAGTCGCCACATTATAACTCCGGTCTTTTAAAACCAAAATATTATCGAATAAATAGGGTGCCAAATTACACCATTTTTGATCAGTAAAAAGCCCTTTATTAAAATCGGCATAACTAAATTGTTCAATCCGGTTTGCCCACCAATCTAAAAATTGCCTACCTTCTTTACTTTGGTTAAATGCATAAAAACCTAAATTGAAGGTGCCATGTTTTAAGGCTGCCATTTCGTGACTAAATATGCCTTCCATACTTTCTTCGGCATCGGTTAAATGCGGTGTTAATATGGCACTGTACTCCTCTAACAAATCTACAATTTGACTCATATCAGAAAACACCACCGTATCCGGATCTAAATAAATTACTTTTTCTGCACCTCTTTCATCAAATAAATACTGAGCGGCAATACCCTTAACAGCGGTACACAATTCAACAACAGTATACTTAAAAAACCAACTTCTAAAATTATTAACGGGTAAATGATGTGCATACAAAACCTCATCAAATGGTTCATTTCGCCAATCAATATAATCACTTTCAATGTCACTAAATAGCAAAACAAACTGCCAATTAGGATGCATTTTTTTCACCGATTTTGCCAAAATACGAGCGTTTGACAAATAAGCTCCATTAATTGATGTATAAACGTATACCAACTGTTTTATTTATTTGATGAAAATATAGATTTTGCCTTAGAGTACGCTCCCTTTCGGATTTCTTTAAAAAAGGAAACATATTGTCGCCCTTCCTGGTCAATTCTTTCTTCTGGTATTTTAGTTAAGATATCCTTTAAGTGTTGATAAAATGGAGATTGAGCATGAGGTAGTTTATCCAATACATTAAAAAACCAAAACAGTTTTTTTACCAAGCTTGCTTGTACAAATGGACTCAAATGCTGATGACTTTTCTGCGCACTTAATTGTTGCAATTCTTTAATAATGAGACATTGTTCAATCAACGAATGCTCATCTGATGCTGTAGATTGGGTAATGCCTTTTTCTTCATTAAACTTTCGGTAATAATAAGTTGGACTGCCACAAATTTCAATTTTTTCAGCTTTTAAATAAACGCTGTAGATAAAAATATTATCTTCATAATTTGTGTTTTCAGGAAAGAATAGTTGATGTTGCTCTAAAAAAGAGCGTTTGTATAATTTAGCACAAGGTCCAAAATCAGAAAACAAAGCATATAATAATTTTTCTTCTATGGCATTTGCTTTTCTATTTTTAAGTTCTTTCATTGCTAAAGTATGCTGATATTTGGTATAGTCATATGGACTAGCTTCTTTAAAATGATGTTCATCAAAAATCACTAAGGGAGAAACCACCAACTCGGCATCCGAATATTCCGCTTTATCTAACAACGCTTGCAGGCTAGTATTTCCAATTAAATCATCAGCATCAAGAAAGAAAATATAATCGCCACCTGCCTTTTTTAAACCCAAGTTTCTTGCATTACCTGCTCCTTTTTTTTCTTCTTTTAAATATTTAATCTGTGGGTAGATAGTAGCATAACGTTTACCTAAAACATCGCTTCCATCTGTTGAATTATTATCTACCAAAATAATTTCATAAGTTGACAATAATGATTGTTGCGTTATGATAGATTGAACGGCATCTAACAACCATTTTTTGCCATTATATACAGGTACAATAATACTTATTTTAATTGAATTGTTTGGTAAAACAGCTTTGGGTTTCAGCGGTTGAACCATTAAATAATCAAATGAACTTTCTTTAGCCACGTAATACATACAACGCTCAATAGCATGGGCTATCGTTCCATCTGCATCAATGGGTTCTTTCGGAAAAGAAGTATATGCTAAATTACTATTCAATAGTTTTTTTAGGGCAATTGGTCGAAACCAAAACATAGTGCCGGCAGGAAATTCAATTCCTTCGGCTTCATTGGGCAGCCATTTTTTTTGAATATTAATATCCTTAAAAAGTTGAGTTGCCATCTGATGGTTATCTCCCCAATTATAAAAGCGGACTAAATCATCAATTAAAGTAGGCGCAACAATACCCAATTGATCATTTAACTTGAACAGTTTAAAAATACTATTAAGATATAACTCATCGGACAACAGGCATTTTAAAATATGCAGCATCCAAAGTTCTCCGAGGTTTTTATTATGCGCCGTTTTTTTGGTATGAAGATGCAATGCCAAATCATAGCTTAACAACTCCTTTCCAAACTCAATCATCATTGGAGCAATGTCTCTTCCGCGATTGGGTACTTTTTTAATTACTGCCTTACCGTTAAAATTTGTTTTCGATAAAACTTGCTGAATCTCCTGTTTCATCTCTTGGCTGGTAGAGATCAACAAATCAAAATGACCAGAAATATTCTTCAAATAGCTACAAATAGTTTCAAAAACATCTACATAAAAAACATGAATATGAACAGCAATTTTAAAATCAAAAGCTTCTAATTTTAATTCTGAAATGCCATCATCTATAGGAAGGAACATGGTTTTATTAGGCTTAAAGGGATGGATGCTGAGTTGCTTTTTATACAAATTCGAATTCCATTCCGCTTCTCCCAAGTATACGCCATCTTGCGTAATTGCCTTAAATACGGCTGGCTTTCCAATTAATTTCTCATAGGGTATTTTTATGTTGAAGCCGAACTTCCCATCTCCTTTGCCCGCAAATTCTACATCTGATCTATATAAATTTGCCATAGCCGAATTTAAAAACTCGTCTTCTAAAAATAAGAAAACATTTACTTTATGTGCCGGGTCTTCCACATCAATTATCCAACCACAAATATGATCTTTTTGAATGCCTTCAAATGTAAAATCATACTTTTTTAAATGATGACCATCGTCTATTGAAGTTGTCTTTAACTCATGTTGTTGTAATAATTCAATAGCATCGTCAGATAGCAGATAGGTGGCTATAATAGGACCATTTTTAAATTTTAAGATAATTTCGCCCTTGTTCCGTTTTTGCAAATCTTTTAAATCCAATTCAAAACCATAATGTCCGTCACCTATTTTTTTTTGAGCTAAATCTAAACGATATTGATCACAAATTATTTTTTCTACTATTTGTTCGTTATGATGAATTTGCAATTCTAACCGGTTAAATGGATTATTCACATCTCTGTACCAACCTTTTACAACACCATGGTTTAGTTCATCAATAAAGCCTTGAATAGAATTTTGAGATTTAAATAATGATGGAGCGGATTTATCAGAAATTACTCGCCGTATATCAGCAATTCTTTTATTAAACGATTCTAAAAAATATTCGTTAGACTTGATTTTATGAAATAAAGGAGTTGGTTTTCCCTTAAAAATACCCAATATTTTTCTTAGAGGAAAAGTCAAAACATAACCAATTCGATAGCTTAACGAATGGACAATTGCTTGCTTATCTTTTTGATGAGCACGAATATATTTATTAACCCGTTGTTGTTCGTGCCTCAATTCGGCGGCAGTCACATTCAATAATTTTTGATGATCCTCTTTCAAACCCTCTTTATCCATTTAATAGCTAAACTATTTTACTAATTTTGATAACTTGTACTTTCTTAAATTAACAGAAATTATTTTGGCTAAAGTAAGTATTAATAAAGTGTACAACAATATTTTCTTCTATTTTTGAAATCATTCTAAAGACGAACCATAAATGAAAGCCGGACAAATTCCCCTTCACTTGTGAAGAGCCGGACAAATTCCCCTTCACTTGTGAAGGGGTGGGCTTTTCTTTAGAAAAGGTCGGGGTAGTTATACCAAATGTCAGGGTAGTTAGGCAGAATGCAGGGGGTAGCAATACCAAATGCAGGGGGTAGCAATACCAAATGCAGGGGTAGCAATACCAAATGGCGGAATAGCAATACCGAATTAAGAACCTAAGTTATATAATATGAGCGAAACAAATAACCTATCGAACATCCAACAAAAATTATTAAATGAAAGGCATGATGATACTTTGATAAATAAAGCGGTTGCTTATGCAAAAGATTATGTTGATGAAATTAAGGAAAGAGCAGTATTTCCATCTAAAGTGGCAATTGACAAGCTTTCTATTTTTGATGAGCAACTAGCTATTGAACCTTGTGAAGCCAATGGGTTGATCGATTTTTTAAATACACATGGTGCACCTGCAACAACCGGTATTATGGGAAGCCGTTACTTTGGTTTTGTAAATGGAGGAGCAACACCTGCTGGTTTGGCAGCCAAAGTTTTAGGCACTTATTGGGACCAAAATACGGCATTAAATATCCTCTCCCCTATTTGCGCCAAATTAGAAACTGTTGTTGAACAATGGTTACAACAATTATTTAATTTATCGAATAAAACGGTTGCCGGTTATGTCAGCGGAACGTCTACCGCCAATTTTTGTGGCTTGGCAGCAGCAAGGTTTAGGCAGTTAAACAACGTAGGTTGGAATTTAAATGAACAAGGTTTATTTAATGCGCCCAATTTAAGAATCATCACCGGTAAACACGCTCATTCATCTATTGTAAAAGTGATTAGTTTACTCGGTTTCGGAAAAAATAATATTGAATGGGTGGACGTTGATAAGCAAGGCAGCATCATACCAGAAGCCATACCGGCATTAGATGAAAGCAGCATCTTAATTTTGCAGGCGGGTAATGTAAATAGTGGTTCGTTTGATCCCTTTGATAAAATTTGTACCAAAGCAAAAGCAGCAAATGCATGGATACATATTGATGGCGCTTTTGGTTTATGGGCAGCAGCCTCAAAACAGTTAAAGCACTTAACCAAGGGTATAGCATTGGCTGATTCTTGGGCAGTTGATGGACACAAAACCTTAAATACCCCCTATGATTGTGGTATTGTTTTGTGTAAAGATGAAGAGGCGATGGTAACGGCTTTGCATGCTGAGGGAGCTTATATTATTCAAAGTGAAGAACGGGATGGTATGTTTTATACGCCTGAAATGTCAAGAAGATCGAGAATCATTGAGTTGTGGGCAACCCTAAAAAATTTAGGGCAACAAGGCTTAGATGAGATGATACTCGGCTTGCACAAAAACGCCCTTTCGTTTGCTACAGCTATTTCCAAAATTGACGGCTTTACCGTTTTAAATGAGGTGGTTTTTAATCAAGTCATTGTAAAATGCGCCAATGATGATTTAACGAAACGAGTGACACAAGGCATTCAACAACATGGCGTTTGTTGGGTTGGCGGCTCCACTTGGTTTGGCGAAGCGGTGATACGGGTGAGTATCTGTTCGTGGTTAACTACGGAAGCGGACATTGTGAAAACAGTTTCTTCTTTTGAGCATTGTTTGAAGAAAGCACAGATCAAAAATTAATTTTTACCACGCGAACTAATTATTCATAATTTCTGTTACACTTTTTTAGTAAAGATTGTATCTTTGCAACTTCAAATTATATGGTGGTTGTAGCTCAGTTGGTTAGAGCGCCGGATTGTGGTTCCGGAGGCCGCGGGTTCAAGTCCCGTCTTCCACCCTTTTTTATAGTAGCCGCCTTTATTTGGGCGGTTTTTTTATTTCGTAAGGCATACACTTTATCTTACTGTTTCATCACCTTTTCAACGCCAAGCAAATGCCCATCTTCAAAAACCTGCAATAAATAAATGCCTTTTTGCCAACTGCTTGTATTTATATGGAGCTTTTGTTTTAACTGACCATTATATACTATTTGACCGCTTGTGTTGTAAACAAAAATTTGTTGTGTTGTATGGTTAACAGTTTGGTGAATGCTTAACAGCTCATCGAAGGGGTTATTTAATACTTGAATATTGTTAAGATGGTAAATTGGTGTTTCGATAACACTCACCATAGTATCTAAACCAAAATATTGCTCTAAAGTATAATAGCAAGTATCTTGTACTACGCCGCAGCCTTGGCTATCGGTGCTGAATAGCCAGAGGTCTTGGGTATTGTTAGGATAGTTAAAAACGGTACCTAAAAAAACAAAATTACCTTCCGGTGTAGTTTCGACTTCATCGATATGATGTGTAAAAGCGGGAGAATAGTTGTACAGATGCTCCCAGTTAAATGAACCATCTAAGCCGTAGCTGGTAACATAGCTCCATACATTATTGTTGGTAAATTCTAATGCTTTGTGAACATTTGCCATAATTATGATTTGATCTTGCAAAATGTTCATAGAACGTGTAAGTATTCCGTAAGTACTACTAACAGGTATTGAAAATTGCCACTTTATCTCTAAATTTTCGTTCATTTTTACAAGGTATATGGTAGGATGAATTTCAGATGCATATTTTGTTGTACCAAAAAAATAAACCTCATTGTTTACAATTTCTACTTCTGATGACCCTTGTGAATTATTTTCACTTAAATTTTTGAATGTCATTATTTCACCTAATGTATTGATCTTAGCACAAAAATGTGCTTGATTTTCTGCTATACTATCGTTTATTTCATAGCCCGAACCAACTAAAAGTATGTCATCATTAAATGAATCTACTTCATTTATTTGCATGACCTCCTTTATAGCTGATTTTTTTGTCCAAATCAAATTTCCATGTATATCTACCTTCATGTAAAACATAAACCGGTGTTTATATTCAGCAACACGAGGGCTGATAACAAATGATGATATGTTGGTGTGAATTAGTCCACCAGAATAAATAAAACCATCTGTATGATATATTGAACTATGTATTGCTACATGGTTGTCTTGTTGGTAAGAATAAAAATCAAGTACTTTTTTTTGTTTGAGGTGATAGCTTATATAAAAGGGCATACCTTTAGAAAAAGTTGCTTGATGTTGAGCAGAACCCATTATCACCAACATACTATCACCAATAATCATACTGTTATGATTCCAATTAAAAAATAACGATAATGAGTCGCTAGGTTCTTGAAAAAAATCTTCCCAAACTAATTCACCTTGTGGATTTATTTCTCGAATAATTAAACCGTTTATTGAATTTGTAGTGGGAACTCTGGTAGAACCAACAGTCAAATAATTAGAATTATTAAGTGTATGTAAATCCCTGTTAAACTCTTTACTTTTATTATGATTGTATATGTTATTAAAAGTAGCCTGACTAAAAATCATTGCGCTATAGAAGTATAGCGCAATGAGTGTAACTAATATTTTCAAAATAAACCTATTTTATGATAAGAAACTTTGTATGATCTATACAATCATCCATTGCATTAAATGCAGCCAATATATAGGTACCTTGGGACAAATCTTCAACAAACAAATTTTTGATCTGCTGTTGATTAATGTTTAGATTATAGACTTTAATCTCTTCGCCATTTGTATTAAATATTTTCACTGTGGAAATATTTTTTTGTAGCGAGTTGTTCAATTTTAAATTGATAGATGATTTTACAGGATTAGTACCTAAAAAAACAATAGACTTTGCTTTATCATTTTTCGAGATTTTTAAGTTGCCTTCTATTTCTGGAAGAAATTGAGCATAGGGGTCTTCTTGTAATAATAACATATTTTTTGCTTTTACACCTGCATAAGAAATACTTTGAGATATGATAGTTAATTGATCAATTTCTTCTGTAGTTAAATCGTCCACATCACGTTCGTCCATTTTCATTTGTGTTACTATTTTTAACAAATCTACATAATTTTGCATGCTCTCATCTCCACCTGGTTCAATGTTATTTAATGTATGTTGCGCTCTATTATAATTTCCTGCACTTAAACTATATTCAATTAATCTTAATTTAAACCAATTTTTATTTAACGAAGTTCTGTTAGTTAATCTACGGATACTATTCAATACCGCAGTTTGATTACCCTGACGCCAACAGTCGGTAATAATAGGTCCTGTAAATATAACTATTTCTTGTTGAACCCTTTTTAAAACGTCAAATTCTTTCTCTGTTCTAAGCGACATTCCTGCAGCCTCATTGATGCTACTGATTAATGAACCAAATCTGTTAAATACAAAATTATAAAGCAATGGTGACAAGCCGTTTAATTTTGAGTTGAACTGGTCAAGAACATTTTGATTTAAAGGAGCATTTTCTGATAGTACATTTAAAAAGTATCCTGTTCCTATTCCGCCAATTTTGTCAATTATAGCCATTAACTCTTCATCGGATAGATAAACATCAAAATTTTTAATTAAATTGTTAATTAACCAAACTTGGTTAGCTGTAGCTATTGCATCACTTACATCCAATCTATTGTATTTTGTAAGTAACAACATGTCCTGCTTTAAAAATTGTTCAACGGAAAGTATTTCGTTTAAAACTGTGCTTACTTGGCAAGAAGGATTTGGATCAGGATCGGGGTCGGGCTCTTGTGTGTCGAAGCACGGACTATAAGTGATGTCTTCACAAATCTCATCAATAATTTTCCCCTGTAAAGAAAGTGCTTCCTGGTATGGGAAGTGATTATATTTAATAGTTGGTCCTAATTCATCATCATTAAATCGTATATGGTTTGTAGTATAACTTAAGGTATTGCCTGTAGGAAATGTCTCTGGCATGCTTAGATCGGCATCACTCAAAATACACGCACCCTGTTCCGGCGCAATAGGATAATCACTACCCAGAACACCCGTAAAATCAACACCATACCTAATAAAAGAAGGGTCATCAATTTCTTCATCAACCATAAAAAAAATTACAAAGTAACTGTGTAGTTTCATTTTTAGAAAAAGTTCTTATACCCACTTCATAGCTTGCGGGTGGATTGGTTCCAAACCTGTTTTTTTGAACATAGCAAATATTACTTGGCTGTGAAGCAATAAGCACTATACCTTCACCGTAGGTAAAATCGCCTCCTCCATCAATAAAATTATTTTCTACATTATAGTTTGCACAACCGTGTAAATCAATACCATAATTTTCATTAGATTGCAACTGCGCTAGTCTTATATTGTTATAGCTTATATTAATATTGAAATCATTAATCATTAAATCTTGATCATACCCTTCTAACAATATGGATCTAAAATTGTTTTCAAATGTATTACCAGTTATGAATACTTGTCCGATTGAAGGATTTGGCACCGAAATAAGTGACCAAATTGCATCGCTCCAATTGTAAAAATTATTTCCATTTTCAATAGTAAAGGAAGAGTTATATGTTTGGATGCACCAACCACCACCTCCTATTCCAATTTGATTGTCAAAAACTGAGCCGTTGCTAACTTTAAAACCTTTAATTTTTTGCATAAAAATTTGCACCTGAGGTGTAGCACCTGTACCATATACCTGATTAGGATCATGAAAATTTTGATCTACAATAAAATCTGTATTTGAAACATTAGACACAACGTCCATATAATTACCAAACATTACCATAGAACAACCATTGTTGTAAAATTTACTGTCGGAAACCAAAGCTATACCGTTTACATAACCAAGATCCCGTGTTTGATTAGCTGTACCAAAGTTCAGTACTTTAACTGTTTTAATTCCATTACCGGCATGTTGTATTTCTGAGCTATTCTTTACAATTACTAATCCATTTTCTTGCAAACTCGGCTGGTAATTAGTTGCAGTAAGAACGCTAACAGTTGGGTGTGTTATGCTTGGGTTACCCCAAACCTCAATACCTTCCCACATTACAAAATCACAAACTGCTGTTAAAATTGCGCCATCAATAACCAGTTTAGCACCCCGTTTTACAATAATACGGGTTCTGCCTGTAAAAAAAACAGTTATGTTTTGAATGGTTAAAGAAGCACCAGGTTCAATTATTACATCATTATAGATTTGCATATCACTGCCGTTCCATATTGTTGGCGTGGTAATAGGCGGTAGAGATAAACCCGAACCAATTTGCCCAGGTTGGCAAGGTGCATTAGGGTTGGCTTGAGCATTAATTTTAAATTGAAATAGCAATAAACAAATTATAATTATTACTAATTTTGCGTAGGTTGCCGTAGGTTGCCGTAGGTTGCCGTAGGTTAAAATAATTCTTTTTCATTACGAAAATTTTTAAAGTTAAAAAATGTTTGTTTATGTAAAACATGCTTAACTTGCTTTAGTGTTTACGCTGGTTTACCAAAATACAATTGAGCTAAACGCTGTATTTTACCGTACTTAACCTGGTTGTTCCAGTCTTTTAAAATTATGTATTTTAGCAGAAAACGAGTTTTAAAGCAGGTTAATTAATATCGATATTTTGTAAATGTAGTTTTTTTAATAGAGAAAGGAAAATAAAGACCATATTTATTCTATTTTTTAACATTTGAAATAACGTACTGAATACTTTTCTTTTGCAGTGAAAAAGTCACAATTATCCAAACATTTTGTTTGTATACTATTTTAGAGTGTTCAAAAAAAAATCAACCCAAAACCATAATTTTGTAGCTATCCTTGCGTTTTACACGCGTATTATAATACAATTGTTTTTTATGAAATATTTATCCGCTATTGCTTTAATCGCTATTATTCTATTTTCTTCTTGTGGAAATGAAATTGAAGATTTAAAAATTGACGAAGGTTACGAGTATTTTCCAACCGAAGTTGGCAAATGGTTAATTTATCAAGCCGACAGTACGGTTTGGAACAAATTTAGAGATACCACTTATCAAGTTAGCTTTTTTGTTAGAGAAGAAGTGGTTAGCGAATTTACTGATAGTGAAGGTCGCCCTTCCGTTAGAATTGACCGCAGTTACAGCGACAATGGTACCAACTGGAAAAAAAGAGACTCTTGGTCAGCCACAACAAGCGAAACTTTTGCCGAGCGGACAGAAGAAAATGCACGCTTCATCAAGTTAGCATTTCCTTTATTGGTTGGTAAAAAATGGAAAGGGAATTCCTATCTAAACGAATCTTCAGATGTTTTGAAACCCAACGACAATTGGGATTGGGATTATCAACTAAAATCTCTAAATGAGACCTACACCAATGGCAATCTTTCTTTTAACGAGGTAGCCAAAATAGAACACGTTAATACAGAAACCCTAATTCAGAAAGCATTTAGTACCGAACAGTACGCTAAAAATGTCGGCTTAATTTCTAAAGAATTAATCTTATTAAAAACCGGTGAGTTAGACCCCAATTCATCTTGGCCCGATAAAACAGAGGAAGGATATATTTACCGGCAAAGGCTAATTGATCATAATTAGAATACCTTTGTTACATGGCTCCAAAAATAAACACAATTTCATTTTTTATTATATTATTTATTTTAGCGAGTATCTGTTTTGCAAAAGCCCAAACAATTAAGCCACCAATTAAAGAAAAATTGAAGGCTTATTGGGTTTATTTTACCGATAAAAATTGTTCGGCAAATTTAATGCAGCATCCGGCACAATTTCTATCCACTAAAAGTTTAGCAAGGCGGATTAATCAAAAAATTGAAATTGATGAAAGTGATTTACCGGTTTGTGTTGACTATCTCAATCAATTAAAAAAATCAGGTTTTGTTATTATTGCTCAATCTAAATGGTTAAACGCGGTTGCCATTCAAGCCTTAGAGCTTCCAATTCTCAAGGCGCAATACATTAAAAAAGTAGAACCGGCAAGGCAATATCACCTTAACCAAATACAACCTCTCAATTTAAATTCTCATACATCATATAATAAAAAAATTAAACTAATAAAAAAAAGCCAGGAATTATATGGTGCAACAGCCACTCAGTTAAACATGTTAGGCAGTGCTTGTTTACACCAACAAAATTATTGGGGAGCCGGTTTAGATATTGCTGTGTTGGATGCCGGATTTCTAAATGCCAATAATATGGAAGCCTTTCAGCACGTATTTGTAGAAGGGAGAGTTTTATCTACTTACGATTTTGTAGAAGATGATACGACTGTTTTTGATGAAGGGAATAGTGGACACGGGACCGTCGTTTGGTCGGCAATGGCAGCCGTTTTAGAGAACCAATATAGCGGGGCTGCCCCGAAAGCCAACTACCACTTGTTAAAAACGGAAGATACCAGCAGCGAAACCTTAGTAGAAGAATTTAATTGGATTGAAGCCATTGAATATGCAGATAGTGCCGGTGTAGATATCATTAACTCTTCATTGGGTTATAGTTTATTTGATGACACTTTACAAAATCATACCTATGCTGATATGGATGGCAACACCACACCCATTAGTATTGCGGCTGACTTTGCGGCTGCTAAAGGTATGTTGGTGGTTACTAGTGCCGGTAATTCAGGCACCAAAGCTTGGACTTACATTACTGCGCCTGCTGATGCCGATAGCATACTTTCTGTTGGTTCGGTTGATGCGGATAGAGTCAAATCAAATTTTAGTTCTTTCGGTCCGTCTTCAGATGGCGATATTAAACCGGAAGTTGCTGCCATGGGTAGTAAAACTATTGTTGTAAAACCCAATGGTGAAATTGACGAAGCCTATGGCACTTCTATTTCTTCGCCTTTAGTTGCGGGTATGGCAGCTTGTTTATGGCAAAAATTTCCCAATAAAAATAATATGGATATTATTGAATTAATTAAGCAATCGTCTTCTCAATATCAACAACCCGATACTTTGTTAGGTTATGGTATTCCAGATTTTTGTTCGGCTCAAGTAGGTGAATCGGTCAGTGAAATTAATGATCTGGTTTGGGTATATCCCAATCCATTTTCCGAAGTGCTGTTTATAACTATTTTTAATACCTCCAATGAAACTCAACTTCATTCTGTAAACTTATACAATTTAAGTGGTCAACTAATTGAAGGGAAAGCGGAAGCCAAACGCGATGCTTATGCTCAAACCATTACCTTTCCTCAAATCGATCAACTTTCACCGGGTATTTACTATCTGCAATATGCTACAGATAACCGGGTTATTCATCATTATAAATTATTAAAATTAAATGTTCATTGAAACTAACAGTACTTAAATCCAATTTGGTTTTTCTTTTTGTAAGTTTTTTTATTTTTCAAGATGTGCCATTGTTCGCTCAACAAAATTTTACGTTGAGTGGTTATGTTTTAGATGCTGCTAGCGGCGAAACACTGATTGGGGCGAACATTGTAACCGAAAATAAATCAATTGGTGCCACTACTAATGAATACGGCTATTACTCTTTAAGTCTGCCTGAAAAAAAGTACATGATCACCTGCTCTTATATTGGCTATGATAATCAACAATTTGAGATTAATTTAAATAAAGATTTAAAGAACGATGTTGAATTGTTACCAGCCGGTGTAGTAGGTGAAGAAGTTATCGTTACGGGGGAGCGAAAAGATGTAAACATTGAAAGTACCGAAATGGGCAAAGTGGAATTAACCGTAGAAAGCATCAAAAAATTACCGGCTTTACTCGGTGAAGTAGACCCTTTAAGAACTTTACAATTGTTGCCGGGTGTAACTTCATCGGGCGAAGGAAATACCGGCTTTTACGTTAGAGGTGGTGGACCCGACCAAAACTTAGTCTTGCTAGATGAAGCGATTGTTTATAACCCCGGTCATCTATTTGGCTTTTTCTCTGTGTTTAATTCTGATGCTTTAAAAAATGTTGCGTTAACCAAAGGCGGTATCCCAGCTAAATATGGTGGGCGACTTTCATCTGTTTTAGATGTTTCGATGAAAGAGGGTAATCAAAAAAAATATCAGGTAGATGGCGGTATTGGATTAATCTCATCCCGTTTAACTTTACAAGGACCCATAGTTAAAAACAAAAGTTCTTTTATGTTGGCGGGCAGAAGAACGTATATTGATATTTTGGCTCAGCCTTTTCTAAACTCCAAAAAATACGAACAATATAAAGGCAATGGTTACTTTTTTTATGATGTAAATGCCAAATTCAATTATCGCTTTTCTGATAAAGACCGTTTATTCGTAAGTGGTTATTTTGGTAGAGATGTTTTTGATTATGCCTCTAATGATGGCTTAACCATTAATATGCCTTGGGGCAATACCACTGCAAGTATCCGTTGGAATCATTTATTTAACAATAAGTTGTTTATGAATTTAACGGCAGTGTATAACGATTACGATTTTTCGGTAAGTGCCAACCAAACTGCAGCAACTTTTACCTCTACCCTATTTTCCGGCATTACCGATTATAATCTTAAATTAGATTTTGACTACTTCCCAAATGTATTACATAATATAAAATTTGGTGCACAATCTACGCATCATACCTATTTCCCCTACACTGCAAATGCTCAAGTGGGTGATACTGAATTTAATTCGGAAGAAGGATTAGAAAAGCATGCTTTAGAAAATGCAGTGTATATTCAAGATGATTGGAGTGTGAGTGATGCCATTAAAATTAATGTGGGTTTGCGGGCTTCTTCTTTTCATCATATTGGTCCGTATAAACAAATTGTTTTTAGCCAATTCAATTCGAAGGCAGATACTATCAACTACAACTTTGGCGATTTTATTACCAATTACTATGGCTTAGAACCACGCCTAAGCTCAAGAATTAAAATAGATAAAACGGCTTCTTTAAAGTTTGGTTTTACCTATGGCAATCAATACAATCATTTGGTCTCTAGCTCTACATCGCAGTTACCTACCGATTTGTGGGTGCCTAGTACCGCTTTGGTAAAACCTCAAAAAGGTTTACAAGTTTCTGGTGGATATTTTAAAAACTTTTTAGATAACAATTACGAATTTTCGGTGGAAGCCTATTATAAAAAACTAAACAATCAAATTGAATTTGGGGCATCTAGCTTACCCGAACTAGGTTTAGATATTGAAACCTTATTTGTTTTCGGCACCGGACAATCTTACGGATTGGAATTATTTTTGAAAAAACGTTTTGGCAAATTAAGCGGTTGGGTAGGCTACACTTTATCAAGAACCACGCGTAGTTTTAATGATTTAAAAGAAGGCGATCCCTTTTTAGCCAAATATGATAGAACGCATGATCTTTCGGTGGTTGGGTCTTACGCTATTCATCAACGATGGAACTTATCCAGCTCTTTCATTTATGGAACCGGGCAAAACACTACCTTACCCGAACGCTATTATATTATTGGTGGCAGTGTTTATTTTCAATATGGCGAAATCAACTCCTATAGAATGGCTCCTTTTCATCGCTCGGATTTTTCTGCCACTTACACTATTAAAGACAGTCCAAAATTTTATCACGATTTAGTATTTTCCGTATACAATGTTTACAATCGCAAAAACCCATTTTTTTATTATGTGGATATTGAAGGAGATGCAGTTGAAGAATCTGTTGAAGCTAAATTAATTCAAGTATCATTGTTTCCGGTATTGCCTTCCATTACATGGAATTTTAAGTTTTAAATGATGTGATGTTTGCCAAAGTAAATCCATTTTTTTATTACTTTCTACTGTTAAATGCGAGTTTTTTAATTGGCATAGCAACTTCTGTCATCTCAAAATATTGCTTTATAACATCTTGTAATATTTCTTCAGATAAAGGTTTATACAAATAATCTATAATCAAGTCCTCCTTTTCTGCCCGTGCTATATCATCAGGATGTGAAGATGTACTTAACATAAATAATGATATTTCAGATCTTTTATTATATGGAAGATTTTTGAAGTGGTTAAGAAATTCCCAACCGTTCATAACTGGCATGTTAATATCTAAAAATATAATATTTGGTTGGGGTTGCCGAAAATCAAAAGGTTTTTTTAGATATGTTAATGCATCAGAACCATTTTCAAAAATTATAGTTTCTTCTACTTGATTTGTGTTTTCTATCACTAAGCTATGTAGTACGTTCGTAGGATGGTGATCGTCAATTAGCATAACACGGCTAATTTTTGTATCCATCATTATTATTTTTTTAAGGTAAAACAAATACGGGTGCCATTTCCTAATGCTGATTTTACAGTAATTTCTCCATCATGTAAATGAACAATTTTTTTACAATGCGTTAAACCAATACCGGTTCCCTCAAAATCATCACGATTATTAAGCCTGCCAAATAAGTTAAATATTTTTGATATATTTTCTTTAGCAATTCCAATTCCATTATCTTTTATATAAAATTTCCAATAATGTTTTAATTTATCATCATATCCAATTTCTATATTTGGTATAATACCAGGTTTTACAAACTTTATTGCGTTACTCAGTAAATTAAGCAAAAGCACATGTAATTCTCTGGAATATCCTTCTATTTGGGGCAAATCATACAACAATATTTTAGCGCCCGTTTCGTCTATTCTACTTTTTAAATCGGAAAGCACGTGTTGTACCAAATCATCCATATTTATTAATTGTTTCTCATTTTTTCTTCCTATTCGAGAATGTTGTAAAAGTCCATCAATTTGTTTGGTCATTCTAATAGATGCATTTTTTATATAAAAAAAATATTCTTTTTCGGTATCACTAAATTTATCGATACAAGTTTTTGCCAGTACTTTACTGTAGCCATTTATAGTTCTTAGGGGTTCCTGCAAATCGTGAGCGGTGGCGTAAGCAAATTGCTGCAACTCATTATTCTTTTCTTGTAATTTTTCTTGAACCCGTTTCAAAGCAGTTATATTTTGAACTACTCCTAAAGTATAGCCGTAGTTAGCATCAAATTGAAGCTGATGTCTAATCCATTTTATAGCCCCACTTTTTGTCCTTATTCTGTATTCAAAAGGCTCTATATTTTGTGATTTGCCTTTTTCTATATGCTCAAAAAAACACTTTTTATCTTCTTTTAATATTTTATTTTTTATCACTTTTAGTGCACAAATAGTATTTGATTTTAGCTCCTCTTGAAGGTCAAAAATCTTTGCAAAGTCGGGGGTTGCATAAAATAAATCATTATTACTTTCATAGGAAGCCATCTCAAAAACTTCAGCGCCCATTTTAAGTAATTGTTTATCTTTCTTTAATTCATTTGCTGCTCTTTCTTTTCGAATAAGACAACACATTTTTTCTGCAATTAACTCAGCAATAGTAATCGCATAATTAAACTGTTCTATATCATCTTGTTCTATAGTTGAACAAAAATTAACTACGCCGCATATTTTATCTTCCACCCGTAATGGAACCATAATGCTCGATTCTAATTTCAATTTAATTCGCGCAGAAGCATCATAATTTTTAGTGTCTTTTAGTTTAGGATAGGCAATTGTCGTTTGCTTTTCAATAACTTCTTGACATAGTGTATCGCAAAGTTGTAAAACATCACCCGCCTTAAGTTCATTTTTATGTGTAGATGCTTCAATAATGTTATAATCATTACCTTTTACTTCACTTACAATAACTCCTTCTAATCCTGTAATTTTTTTTGCAAGATTAATATAGGCAAATAGATTTTTAGTAAAGTTAGCGTAATGAGTTGAGCCTATTTTAGCCAAAGCTCTTAAGTCATTATTAAATTTTTCTAAATATGCAGACTTTGCTTTAAGCGCGTCTTTGTCAAATTTTTCTTTCAGAATTTTACTTAAGCTTTGACCTAAAATTTCAACTAAACTGCTTTTATACTTCCAACGATCAGTATTTCTATTTACCTTAGATGAACAAAACATTAAAGTACCAAATGATTGTTGGTTAACTATAATAGGCGTACAAATTATAGAATTGATGCTCAACATTTTACGAACCGGTAAGTTGAGCAAATCAGGCTCATCCACATTTGCACGAACTAAAATTGAACTAGAATCTATCGCTAGCTTGCAAAACGTATCATTTAAAGGAACCAGAGAACCTTTTTTTAAGGTGTTTGAGCTACCAATTACTTCCATTATTTTATAGTTGTTTCCTTTTACTTTGCCAACCATACCAGTTTCAAAGCCAGTTTTATCTAAACCAAACCGCAGGTACGCATTTAAGGTTTCATCCAAATTTGTAAAGTTGTAATTAGATAGACTAATTAATCCCTTGAGGTCGTTATTGAGCTTTGGTAAACTATTTTGTTTAATAAGCGTCATGGAGTATAAATTTTTTATTTAAACACATCCGTATACGGTTTTGTTTTGTAAAAGTTTGTTAAATTATATTATAGCAACTACTATTTCTGCTCTAAATCTTTAAGCAAAACAATACAATTTAAATTTGATAAAACTTTATCAATGTCTATTTAAGGAATATATAAAAAATTAATTTTACATTTAACTAGTAGTTAATCAAGCTCATGCTGTTGGTTACTTTGGCAAAATTAGAACGACTACTTCGTTGGAGAACAGAGCTTTGGCTATGCCTTATAACCTTGCCTCGTAATCGTCCGAATTTAACTCAAATTAATCCGACAATATCAACTTGACTAACTACCAGGCAAAATTTTAAATTTTTTGATGATAATTTTTTGCACTTATACTTCTTTAGAAAATGTATACATTGCCTCATTATGTGGAAATTTTTTTAATTTCCTATACACGAAATCAAGTAGTAAAAAAGTTCAAAACTCTACATAATTAAATATAAATAGAACTAAGGAATAATTCAAAAATAACTATCCATTTTTATCTTTGAGATTTTCCGATCTACTTCATTAAAAATACTCGTCTTAGCACCGCTATGTCTGTGTTTTTTAACTCGTATATCAAAAAATCTCTTTGCTAAAATTTGAACATTTACTTTCTCATCATTCCTAATCCATTCAAAAATATTTTTCGAATATCTAATGCACAAAATACTATCTTTGCCAAAGGAGACAATTAAACAAAGCAAATTAAAATCATCAATATTATATATGTCTAATTTAGAAAAAGAGATACAACGGCGACGAACCTTTGCTATTATTAGTCACCCTGATGCGGGCAAGACTACGCTCACCGAAAAACTCTTGTTATTTGGTGGAGCTATACAAGTTGCCGGAGCCGTAAAATCAAATAAAATTAAAAAAACAGCCGCTTCCGATTTTATGGATATTGAACGGCAAAGAGGTATTTCGGTTGCTACTTCGGTAATGACTTTTGAATATAAAGGAATGACCATCAATTTATTAGATACACCGGGTCACAAAGATTTTGCAGAAGACACCTATAGAACCTTAACCGCCGTAGATAGTGTAATTTTAGTAATTGATTGTGTAAAAGGCGTGGAAATGCAAACCGAAAAACTGATGGAGGTTTGCCGTATGCGTAACACACCGGTAATTATTTTCATTAACAAAATGGATAGAGAAGGCAGAGATGCGTTTGATTTGTTAGATGAATTAGAACAAAAGTTGCAAATTAAAGTTCGCCCTTTAAGTTGGCCCATTAACATAGGTGCTCAATTTAAAGGCGTATATAAATTATATGATAAGAGTTTAAATTTATTTGAAGCCGGTTCGCAGCGCAACGATAAAGAAGCGATTGCGATTGATAATTTAGAGGATGAAATTTTAGAGGAGTTAGTAGGTGAAAAAGATGCGAATGAATTGCGGGAAGAAGTTGAAATGATTGAAGGCGTTTATGATCCATTTGATGAAAAAATTTACCAAGAAGCTATTTTAGCACCGGTGTTTTTTGGTAGCGCCTTAAATAATTTTGGGGTAAAAGAATTGTTAGACACTTTTGTAAACATTGCGCCGGAGCCCGGTGAGCGCGAAACGGATAAACGTGTTGTACATCCTGAAGAAGATAAGTTTAGCGGTTTTGTATTTAAAATTCATGCGAATATTGATCCAAGACACAGAGATCGAATTGCTTTTTTAAGGGTAATATCCGGCACCTTTGAGCGCAATCGCTTTTTTAATCACGTTCGTTTAGATAAGAAATTGAAGTTCAGTAACCCTTATTCTTTTATGGCACGTTCTAAAAATGTGGTGGAACAAGCTTATCCTGGCGATGTAATTGGTTTGTACGATACAGGTAATTTTAAAATTGGTGACACGCTAACCGAAGGAGAAAAATTGATGTTTCAGGGCATGCCGAGTTTCTCACCAGAAATGTTTAAGGAGTTGGTTAATTTAGATCCGATGAAAACTAAACAATTGGAAAAAGGGATTCAACAATTAACTGATGAAGGAGTCGCCCAATTATTTACCTTGCAACCCGGTAATAAAAAAGTAATTGGCACGGTTGGAGAACTACAGTTTGAAGTGATTCAATACCGGTTGAAAGAAGAGTACAAAGCAAGTTGTAGGTTTGATGCCTTGCGCTTTTACAAAGCTTGTTGGATTACTACAGAAAACGAAGCCATGTTAGCCGATTTTATCAATCGTAAAAAAGGAAGTATTGCTTATGATAAAGATAATAATGTGGTGTTTATGGCAGAAAGCAAATGGATGTTAGACCGCGCTTGTGAAGACTATGAAGATTTAAATTTTCATTTTACTTCGGAGTTTAAGTTACAACAGCCGGTTGCCTAATTATACATTTTGACAATTTATGAAAACAATATATGATTTTTCTAACACTATAAATGACACTTTCGGAAATCCAATTGACCTGTCATCTTACCAAAATAAAAAAATACTAATAGTTAATACCGCTTCCGAATGTGGGTATACCCCTCAATATGCCCAACTGCAAGAACTGTATGAAAATTGTGAAGATCAATTAATGATTATTGGCTGCCCTTGCAATCAATTTGGCAATCAAGAGCCGGGTAATGCCGAAGCCATACAACAGTTTTGTTCAAAAAATTATGGTGTTACTTTTTTAATTAGTGAAAAAGTTGACGTGATTGGTGAAGGTGCTGCTCCCCTATTCCGCTATCTTACCCAAAAAAAATTAAACGGCGCAAAAGACACCACTATTGAATGGAATTTCTTTAAGTTTTTAATGAATGAACAGG
This sequence comes from uncultured Chitinophagales bacterium, assembly GCA_938023075.1. Classification (GTDB taxonomy): domain Bacteria; phylum Bacteroidota; class Bacteroidia; order Chitinophagales; family JAHDHT01; genus CALHDG01. Next base: position 71,326 of record CALHDG010000036.1, on the reverse strand, counting down.
GGCAATTGATTGACAGTTTTGCTTCTGCCATTAGTCCTTTAGAGGAAGAAATTCTCCATCATTTTCAGCTATAATTAATATGCAGTTTAAACAAATATACGGACGTGAAAAAGAAAAGCAACAACTAATTACCGCGGTTAACGAAAACCGTTTAAGTCATGCTTTACTCTTTTATGGACAAGAGGGCAACAGTGCCCTATCTTTGGCAAGGGCTTTAAGTCAATATATAAATTGCAGCAATCAACAAGACGACGACAGTTGTGGAACTTGTCCATCGTGTAACAAATTTAGTAAACTCATTCATCCTGATTTTCATTTTTCGTATCCGGTGTATACCAAAAAATCGGGCTCACCTGCTTTGAGTAGTGATTTTATAAAAGAATGGCGGGCTATGTTATTAGAAAATCCTAATTTGAATGTAAATGATTGGTTTCGTCATATTGGTGGGGAAAACAAAAACGCCAACATTTCGGCGGCGGAGTGTAATAACATTATCAAAAAATTACAACTCAAAAACTACGAAGCCAACTATAAAATTATGATTATCTGGCAAGCCGATCTCTTAAAAAAAGAAGGCAACAAACTCTTGAAAATTATTGAAGAACCACCAAACAATACGCTGTTCATTCTAATCAGTAATCGTATAGAAAATATTCTCGGAACCATTATTAGCCGCACCCGCCAAATTAAAATTCCGTTGTTAGACGATGCTGGTGTTCAACAATATTTAATGGATACTCATCAAATAGATGTACAACAAGCTCTTCAAATAGCAACTTTGGCAGAAGGCAATTTAAACTCGGCAATTGCACTAACGCAAGAAAGTGAACATAATTTTTCTACCTTAACCGTTGAGTGGTATCAAGCTGCTTTTAAAAATGATGTAGTTGCTGCGAATGCTATCATTGATAAAATATTTACCTTAGGCAAACAAAATCAAAAGCATTTTGTACAGTATAATTTAAATTTTTTACGGCATACGATATTGTCATATGGTATCGGCGAATCTTTTAACCGTTACAATGAACGGGAGCAGAAATTGCTGCAGTTTTTATCCACTAATTTAGAATTATCTCAATTTGAACAATTGGTTGAGTATTTAAATGAGCTTTATTATTTTATTGATCGCAATGTCAATATTCGCATTCAATTGTTTTATGGATTTCTTCAATTTGCGAAGTTGGTGAAGCAGAGAAAGATGAGTGTTGTTTAATATAAGCACTATTTTCTCATCATTCCTTAATCAATTAAGTTTGATGAATTTTTTGGTTTCCATAAAATCATCATTAAACAACACCAAAAAATAACCCCCTTTTTGTAAAATTGGTAAGGCTATCGTTTTGGTATTATATCCGCGTTCAGCATCCACGCTACCTTGGGCGATCAATTGATCGTTTATTGAAAACACTCGATATTGAATGGTTTGATCTTCATTACTTCCAAAACCAAATTGCAGGTTTTTAAATATCGGGTTAGCAGTTAAACTGAAATTGTTGATGTCTGATTTTTGTTCGCAATGACTATTATCACAGTTGCTTTTTATAGTAGAAATATTCATACATAGATCACCATTATTGGTAAGGTCAATATTTTCTTCATTTACTACGCCTTGCTCAATCCAACAATTAACCATACAACATTGGTTTAGTTGAAGGTTATTAATTATCGTTAGTTCTTTTTTAATTTGATTTAGGTTAGAAAAATTATCGATACTTCTAAGTTGAATATTGTCTGATATTTTAAGCTCTTCCACCTCATTGATATTTGTAAAGGCATCTAATTGCCGGAGATTCCTGTTTTCAATAGACAAAAACCTTAACTCATTTAACTTGCTAAAGCCTCTTATATGCAATAAATTATTATTTCTTATAAAACTAATATCACTCATTTGCCTTAGATTATTGAAACCATTTATACCTTTTAAATTAGTATTAAATGAAATACTTAAATTTTCAATGTCTAATATATGGTCAAAAGTTGGAATATTTTCTAATTTAAGATTACTGCGGATGTGTAAAGAGGATAACCTATTAATACCATCAAAATTAGGAATATCTTTTAACATTAAATTAAATCCAATGTCGATTTTATTAACTGAAGTAAGTTGATTAAACCGGTCAATATGGTTTAGATTGCTATTTTCTAAAAGCTCTAATTCGCCTACTTCCTCTAATTCTTTAAAACCCGATATATTTTTTAAATTTACATTACATTTAATGTACAATCTTTGTTTTATCGATTTTAACCGGTTAAAAAAATGAAGCTCGTTGATCGCCGAATTAAACACAAAAAATAAAGTTTCTTCAATTGAAGTTAAATTATTAAAACCCGTTATGTTGGCAAGGTTATCATTATTGTGTATTCGAAGGATATGCACATTTTTCAATACAGGAAATGCAGAGATGTTCTTAAGGTTATGCATTTCTACTATACTGATAACACCTGCACTAGTAAGGGAAGTAAAGCCACTCAAAGTATCCTTTATTTTATCCTCCTCGTGGTAGTAAAATATAGATATTCTACCAACACTGTCTAACTGTTGAAAGTTTGAATAATTTGTCTTTAGCTCGCCATGTATTGTTTTTAGGTTTTCAAAGTAATTATTATCTAAAAGAGTAGATGGCAGGACTATTACGCATTTTCCCTTTATTTCTTCTAACAAACAAAATGCGTTCATAGTATCTAAGCTTCTATGGTAACCATTTTGTATTATCAGATTACCATTAATTTGTGGTAGTTGTTTAAAACCATTAATTGCTCTAAGTATACCATTGTCACCTATATAAATATCACCACATTCTATTAAGGCATTAAAGCTGTTTAAACTGATCAACCGGCTATTTTGCCCAATGCTTAAACCTCCACAATAAGATAATTGTTCAAATTCAGGAAAATAACTTGATCTAATACTATGCAAAGTTAATTGTCCTTTTATTTCTTGTAGTTGCTTATATGTTGGAATTTCCCTTAGATCATAGTTTTGTTGAATATGCAGGTCCATACCAACCTGTCTTAAATCTTCAAATCCTGATAGAGTACGTAAACTATCATTTTTTTCAATAATTAAACTCCTACCGATATGGATCAACTTTTTAAAGTTGTCCAATTTTTTCAAACTTGCATTTTCAGCGATACTCAAGCTACCGCCAATATAAGTAACCTCACCAAAGGTGTTGATCTCTGATAAATAATTATTGTTGCTAATTGTTAGGTCTCCCTCAATTGAATTGACTTTATTAAAGCCTGCAATTGAAATCAACTCTTCATTTCCTCTAATCTCAATATTCGTTATGTTTTCTACTTCATTAAAGGCATCAATATGTTTTAATTTTAGATTTTGTGTTATTTGAATTGTACCAGCACTTTTTAAGCTATTTAACCCATAGAGTGTGTCAGTATGTACATTTAATTTTGCTATTTGTAAAGTGCCCACACTATCCAATTTTTCAAAATTAGTAACATTCGTAAATAAGGTTCCAGAAATTGTTTGTAAGCTGTTAAAACAAGAAAGTACCTTTTCTTTATTGCTAATTTCTATACGACAGTCACCGATAAGTTGTTCTAAACCATCAAAGGCACTCAAATTTAGTAGATTATTATTTGAGTAAATCAATAGATCTGCCCTAATGGTACTATTTAAATTTTCAAAACCCTCAATACTTTCTAATAATTGATTGTGATCTACTTCGATATGTGATCCAATTGAATTTACCCGGTTAAAAGCTTTAATTTGGCTTAGCATTTGATTATGCTGAATTATGATTTGATCAATATTTTCTAAATTATTAAAGCCTATCAGGTTATTAAGCTCATAATGATCTGAAATTTCAATTGCCGGACAAAACTGCAACTTTCCAAATAAAGGCAGTTCAGTTAAGCTATAATTTTTTTTAAATGAAAGCCCTTCACCAATATGTATTAAGTTATTAATACCCATTATATTGTTTAAAGAATAATTATCTTTAATTACTAATTGGTCACCAATAGTTGTTAAGGCATTTAAGCCATCACAGTTCATTAAAATGGCATTGTCAATAATTTCAACCGAACCCTGAACATCTTGTAAAATATATAAACTATCCAAGTGCACAATATCCTGACCAGAAATAGTTAAATTACCCAGTATTTGATTACAGTTGCACCGCTCAATAAAGTTATCCGCTTCTGTTTGTGATTTGATATAATAATTACCTTCCCACACATCAAAAGTATTGGCTAAACCACTATTACTATAAATTAGGATGATCAATAAAAAGCTCCAAGTTTTCATAGTTATGATGTTACTGTTGTAAGATAGGATAAAGTTACAGTTTGTCGTGTTCAATATCTAATAAAAATAAGTATAGTAATTTGTGGATTTGTTTTAAAGTATAGTTCACCTTTATTCTTATGCAATAGCGATTAGATTAAAATCTAATTATTTTTTTAGAATGACAACTAAAATATGCAATCAATAAATTATTTTTACAAAAAGTAACCATATATGAAAATTTCAATCCAATGCCTGCAGAACAAACTAAAAATAGTATTAGCTCTCGTGGCAATTAGTAGTTTTTTGCCTACTAAAATACACGCGCAAAATTTTTGTACATTATATGAAATGATGTTAGACACGCTTAAGCAACAAAAAGCAACCTACTTCAATATAGGAGATCTAAAAATAAATCCAACAAATTTTGTGGATACTTTTCAAAGGAAAGACACCACTTATTACTACAGCTTTTTTATACCTCAACATAAATATACTTTAACAGCAAACGATTTAAAGTATTGGATGTTTGAAAAGCTCAACACCAAAAAAATGAAAGCAAAACATTTTACAACGGTAAAAGCAAATATTCAACATTGTAGTTTTAATCAATCGATAAAATATCAACTTTTAGAAAACGACGGCATTTCACCGATGTTTGAATTACCTAAACAAAAAAACGACAAACTGCCGTCTGAAAATTTATACTATAAGCCTTTAAGGTTATGGTTTTCCGATATGCTAACCAAAAAAAATAATGCATTTGCTTATGTTAAATGTCGCTATCCATTTAATGGAAATCATACAATTCAATACTACTTTTGGTTTAAACGGAACAATAAATTTGCTGAATGGAAAATATTTAGGATGATTTCTGAGCCAAGATATTGACACCTAAGTGGCACAATCGCCACACCTTCCTAAAAAAGAAAATCACCTAAAATAGTTGTACTTAACTCTTTAACCCATATCTTTATATTTTATTTAATCGTCATCCTTTTTAAATAAAATGTATTGTATCATATCATAAAACCGTTCTTATTTTTATTAGATGCAGAAAAAGCGCATCAACTAACGCTTCGTTTATTCCGGTGGTCGCTAAAACTGCCCATCATTAAAAATAGCATATTGAAATATGTACAGGCAACTTCGCTGCCTCAACCCTTTAATTGTATGGGTATTCATTTTAAAAACCCAGTAGGTTTGGCTGCTGGTTTTGATAAAAATGCCGAATATTTAAATGAAATGGCTTTGCTCGGTTTTGGCTATATTGAAATTGGAACGGTAACTCCTTTGCCTCAACAAGGCAATAACAAACCCCGCCTTTTTCGGTTAAAAAAAGATGAGGCATTAATTAACAGAATGGGCTTTAATAACAAAGGTTTGCCAACGGTAGTTAATAATTTAAAAAAGGTAAATATTGATATAGTAATTGGTGGCAACTTAGGTAAAAACAAAATCACTCCAAATGCAGAAGCGGTTAGCGATTATGAAAAAGGCTATCAGGCACTGTACCCGTTTGTTGACTATTTTGTGGTGAATGTAAGTTCGCCAAATACGCCAAATTTACGGGCACTGCAAGATAAAAAGCCGCTGCAACTCATCTTACAAAAATTATTACAATTAAATAAAGAAAAAGCCTACCCCAAACCCATTTTATTAAAAATCGCTCCTGATTTAAATAAGGATCAATTGGATGATATTATTGAGTTGGCTACCCAACTGAAATTATCGGGTTTAATTGCAACCAATACTACGGTAAGCCGCGAAGAATTGCAAACTGTTCCATCGTCAGTTAAAAAAATAGGCAGCGGTGGTTTAAGTGGCAAAGCTCTTTTTGAAAAAGCCAACACGGTTTTGTCATATTTGAGAAATAATTTACCCGAAAATATGGTTTTAATAGGTGTTGGGGGTATTTACGACACTTCTTCTGCCGAAGAAAAACTACATTTGGGAGCAAATTTAATTCAATTGTATTCAGGTTTAGTATATTACGGACCTACTTTAGTAAAAGATATTTTAAAAGCAATAACAACAAATGAAGAAGCGAATACAATTAGACATTAGTTTAGATGAAAATCAATTGCCCGATCAGATAGAATGGAGTGCAACGGATAGTCCGGCAGAAAATAAACAAGCATGTAAAGCTTTTATGTTAAGTTTGTGGGATGGAGAACAGAAAAATACCTTTAGAATGGATTTGTGGACGAATAAAATGGAGATTGATGAAATGAATTTTTTCTTTTATCAATCGTTAATAACCATGGCAGATACGTTTAAACGGGCAACCAATAATGAAGAGGGGGCACATAAAATAAAAACTTTTGCTAATCAATTGGCAGAAGATTTAAATATCTTAAAAAAAAATAGTTAGGGTGATTTTGAAGAGTTTAGATAGAGAAGAGTTGTTAATCATTTTGAAAACAAATAATAATAGTTAATAATAGATTAGATGAGTAAAATAAAATCAGCGGCAATAGTACTTCTCTTTTTTGGAGTATGCCATACCGTTTTAGCTCAAAAAAAATGTGGTTCAATGGATTTGTTGCGTCATCAATTGAATATAAAAAACGATGATGAGTTAACACAATTTAAACAACAACTTAATCAGGCTACTCAAAAAAACAGCGCAACAAAAAACAGAGAAGTTTTTACCATTCCTGTGGTAGTTCATGTATTGTATCGTACAGTTAGCGAAAACATTGAAGATGATATTATTTATGAAGCCCTTGCGGTAATCAATGAAGATTTTAGGGCATTAAATAATCTAAGCAATATTTTTGAAGAGTTTCAAGATGACGCTGCTGATGCTGAAATTGAGTTTTGTTTGGCTAATATGGACCCCAATGGAAACCCCACTAAAGGGATAAACCGAATAAAGACAGAAGTTACTGATTTTGGAGACAATTATGCCGAAGATAAAATTAAATTTACCAGTAAAGGTGGCGCCGATGCCTGGCCCACCAAAAGATATTTAAATATTTGGATTGGCAATATATCAAACGATGGCTTATTAGGCTATGCTCAGTTTCCGAATGGGGGTGGTATAAATACCGACGGTATTGTAATTGATGATCGCTCATTTGGCCGCGTAGGAGGTTCTGGTAATGTTAACGACGACGGAACAACAACTCATGAAATAGGGCATTGGTTGGGTTTATTTCATATTTGGGGTGATGATTGTTCAACGGATAACAATGGAGTTGAAATTTGTAGATGTGATGGTGATGATGGCATTGCTGATACCAATACCGCCAAAGGTCCGGCATTTGGTTGCACAAAGCAAATGCGAAGCTGTGGCTCGGCAGATATGATTCAAAATTATATGGATTATTCGAGCTGTTCAGATTTTTTTACGCAAGGTCAGGTAGATGTGATGCGTTCCTATTTAGAGTCGGGAGGCTTTAGAAGTGGATTAGTAAATTCTAGTGGTTGTGCTGAACTAATAACGAATGATGTTGCGCTCGTTGATATTGAATTTCCGGCAAAAAATGAAGTAGTTTGTGTGCAAGATTTTTCACCGGTTATTGAATTTGCTAACAATGGTAGCGATACTTTAAAACAAGCCACTTTTAAAATTTTAATAAACGACAACAGAGAATTTACTACAGATTGGAGTGGCGAATTGCTTTTTGCTGATTATGCAACTATTAAACTTAGTGAAATAACTGGTAATATTGGTAGTCAAAAAATTACTATACAGGTACAAAGCGTAAATGGTGAAGAAGATTTGAATACCAATAATGATTTGGTAGAACATAATTTTCAAGTTAAAATTTTAGAGGCTGAACGCTTACCCTTTCGGGAAGATTTTGAGGGAGAATTTGGGAATGGAAAACCTCAGGCATTTGATGAAAATAAATGGACAGCCACCAACGAAGATAGTGATGAAGGTTTTATCGTAACCAATGAAATAGCTCATTTTGGAGAGCAATGCTTAGAGTTAAATAACTTTACCATTAGAGAAAGTGGACGGATAGATGAACTGATCAGTCAAAATTTAGACATTGCATCTTATACAGAACCGGTATTGAAATTTTATTATGCCTCTGCTAATAGAAGAACAGAACCGGGCTTTGATGAACTGCAAGTTTTATTTACCAATGATTGTGGGGTTCATTTTGACACCTTATTCCATGCAATTGGTGACGATTTGGCAACTACTGCCAAAACCGACGATGCCTTTAAACCGGTAAACAGTCAATGGAAACGAGTAACAATTGATTTAGATGCTTATAAAGATGAAGCTTTTGCCAATATTCATTTCAAATTTATCAGTGGTTTAGGGAATAACTTTTTTCTTGATGATATTACGGTTACGGGTAAAGATCCAACCTTCAGTAGTATTTTTGATTCTCCAGCCGATTTCAATATTCAAATTTCCCCTAATCCATTTCAACAACAAATTTATTTAGCTATACCTAATGAATATCTAAGTAAAAGAATACATACAATAATTTATGATCCGTTGGGCAGACAATTGAAAAATACATCCATCAATAAGCCATCAACCCAAATAACAATTGAGGTAGCAGACATTCCTTCAGGTATTTATTACCTTCATCTTCAAATAGATCGAGACGTTCATCTAATTCAAAAAATGATTAAACTATAAAATATGTTTAAAATACATGTAAGTATATTTTTTTTGTGCTTAATTACGTTATCCGTATTAGGACAAAACAACTTGCCGAATAAAACCTCTACCAACGTTTTTAATGAAAAGTGTGGAACGATGGAGGCTTTGGAAAATCAGAAAAACAACAATACTGAAATTGAGCAAAACATGCAAGCCATTGAAGAACACACTCAATGGATATTAAATAACCCATCTCAAAAAAGAAATAAGGTAAAAGAGGTAATTACTATTCCGGTAGTTTTTCATATATTATATAAAACGAATGAAGAAAAATTGTCGGAAGAAACAATATTATCCCAATTAGAGGTACTAAATGAAGATTTTAGAAAGCTAAATGCCAATGCTGATGAAACTTTAAGCGTTTTTAAAGATCGCGCTGCCGATATGGAAATTGAATTTTGCTTTGCACAACGAGATCCGGATGGATTACCTACAACAGGTATTCAATATATTACTACCTCAGTTGATACATTTTTGTTGAGCCTTCAAGAACCCATTAAATTTACCAGATTGGGCGGGGCAGATGCTTGGCCCTCCGATGAATATTTAAATATTTGGGTGGGAGATTTAGAACCAGGCTTATTAGGGTATGCGCAGTTTCCTGGAATGGATAAAAATACAGATGGCGTTGTTTTAAATTACGTTCACGTTGGAAGAGTGGGAACTCAATCAAGTATTACCGGGCGAACAGCGACCCATGAAGTAGGTCATTGGGTTAACCTGCGACATATTTGGGGTGATGGCGATTGCAGTATGGACGATGATGTGGAAGATACGCCGCTCTCAGCTACTTCTCACACCTCTTGTAGTAACCTTAATACTAATTCATGTTCCTATGATGATGAGCCGGATATGGTTCAAAATTACATGGATTATACAGACGATAAATGTTTGACTCTTTTTACCAATGGACAAAAAGAAAGAGCCAGAGCACTATTTGAACCTGGAGGTAATCGTGAAAATATATTAAGTAGCCAGGGGTGTATGCCTCCAGTTTTAAAAGATGATAACGCTCGTTTTACGAAATTTACCAATTTAATAGCCAATGAAAATTTATGCACAGCCTCTTTTACACCGGCTATTCAGTTTAGAAATTTTGGCAACAAAACGATAAACCGGCTAATAATTGAAACTTATATTAACAACGAGTTGGTAGATACCTTTGAATGGACGGGCAGTGTGGCTACTGGTGAATTTGCAGAAACTAATTTAAACCCAATTGAACTACCTCAAGGTGTGCAAGATTTTAAAGTGGTGATAACCGATGTAAATACGCAACCAGATGAACAACCAGAGGATAACGAAATTACTTTAAAAATACAGTCACTAGGCAGAAGTTTACCATTTCAAGAAAGTTTTGAAGAAGATAATTTTCCTCCAGCATATACCAATATAATTGATGTTGATAATGATGACGAGGGTTTTGAACTGAAAAGTGGTGTTGCAAATACTGGCGATAATTGTATGTTAATCAACTGCTTTGATGCTGGTTTTAGTGGTGCCATTGATGAATTTGTTTTGCCTTTAATTGACCTAAGTTCAACCCTTAACCCAATGTTAGAATTTTATAATGCCTATGCTAGATATGATAGTGATGACTCTGATACTTTAGAAATTCTGGTATCAAAAGATTGTGGCCAAAACTTTACTTCTATATACAAACAAGAAGGTGTTTTTATTGCTACAGTCGGTAACCGGCAAGAATATTTTGAACCTACTTCATCGAATCAATGGCGACAGCGAGTAGTTGATTTAAAAGATTTTGAAGGGGAAAGTGAGGTATCGATAAAATTTAGATGTATCAATAGTCAAGAACAAAATTTATATATTGACGACATTAAGGTTTTTGGTGATGATATGATTTCAGTAAACAACTATCAATTGAATGCTTTAAATGTTTTGCTATATCCTAATCCGGTAATTGACGAATTTAATATACAATGGAAAAATATAACTGATTGGAAATTAACAGTTAGAAGTGTAGATGGTAAAATTGTTTTTGAACAAAACAATCCAACTAACAAAATTAATATTGAACATTTACAATCAGGTGTTTATTTTATAGAAGGTCAATCTGATAAGCTGCGTTTTTCTAAAAAATTGTTTAAGCTTTAAAAGTAAAAATTCAATATATCCGGTAAGTTTTACCGGATATATTGAAAATAATTTTATTCATCCATAAAAATTTCTCCGCAACCTATTCTACCTCCTGCAGCACCAGTGGGTTGAGTTGAAAAGTCATCTATTCCTTCGTGGATAATAATTGCTTTACCAATTACATTTTTAGTTTCATCGGCACAACCTAAACACCATAGGTCAGTTTCTCTCGAAATAGAACCTTTCCCATTACTACCAACATTAATGTTTCCAATATCACCTCTGTGAAATGGAGCAGTACCCCAAACGCCATGATCTTCTCCAGTTGGATTCCAATGCCCGCCAGCAGAACTGCCATCATCGGCACTACAATCGCCAATGGCGTGAATGTGAATAGCATGATCACCTTCTGTAGCCCCTTCAATCTCTGCCTTCATTTCAATTACTCCATCATTATCAATAAAAGTAACGGTGCCAGTTACCCCGCTGTTATTTTTTGCGCTTATGGTTGCACTTGCGGAAGGCTTATCTTTACAGGCACTAAACATAAAGAGAACAGATACAGTTAAGCATAATAAAGTTCTAAAATTTTTATTCATTATTCTATGTTTTATTAAAGTTATATAAAAGGAAGCGAACATATTATTAATTTTAAAAAATAGCGATAACTTTGCAGTATATATTTAAAAAATAATAACAATATGACAACCGCCGACAGTCTTCCCTTAATGGAATCTTTTTATACCATACAAGGCGAAGGCTACTTTCAAGGAAAAGCCGCATATTTTATTCGTTTGGGTGGTTGCAATGTAGGTTGTGTTTGGTGTGATGTAAAAGAAAGTTGGGACGCTGAAAAACATCCCTTAACATCCATTGAAAATATGCTTAGCCCTTTATATAAAATTAATGCTGATATTGTAGTAATTACAGGTGGTGAACCGTTGATGTATGATTTGAAATACCTTACTACATCTATTAAAGCAATTGGAAAAAGAACACACGTTGAAACTTCTGGCGCACATCCTTTAACCGGCAAGTGGGATTGGATTTGCCTGTCTCCCAAAAAATTTAAAGCTCCTTTAGAAAGTTATTTTGAAGTAGCTAACGAACTCAAAATCATCGTTTATAACAAAAGTGATTTTAAGTGGGCAGAAACTTATGCTGAAAAAATGAACCCTACGTGTAAACTATTTTTACAACCAGAATGGAGCAAAGAAAAAGCAATGATTCCTTTAATTGTTGATTATGTGAAGCGAAATCCAATGTGGCAAATATCACTTCAGACACATAAGTATTTAGAGGTTCCCTAAATGAAACTTGTTAATGGTAGCTGGTTATGATTTTTCAGATAATTTACTTTAGTTTCGGCTGCAATTTTATTTAACTAATTAATTTTCAATTAGTAACAATTTGAGAAAATTTTTACAGGCAATTTTTCAGAAATTGCTTCTATACAACGAATTGATCTAAGTGAATTCGTGTCATCTCCCCCAAAGGGAGAGAACCCGCTTAATAAATTGATTTACTAGTTATTAGTAGTAAGGTTTCTCGGTTTACTCGAAAAGACAGTAAGCATCAGCACAGTATTATGTTTTGTTTTACTACCGAAACTTTAGTAAAACAATCATAAATAATAGAGAAGCCTTCTTTAATTTAGAGGCTTGGTTTTTAGCAGCATTACATTTTTGTGTTACTTTTTGCCGTTGTTTTTAATTTGCTACTATGCAGTAGGCAATCGGTTTAAAAATTACGTTGTACTAACTTTTAGTATTTTCTTTTACTGTTGGGGAGCACCCAAATTTGTATTTATCCTATTAGCTTCCACCTTTTTAGATTTTTATGTAGTACAATGGATGCATCATTCCTCCACTTTAAAAAGAAAAAAAACCTTGCTATTTCTTTCTATCAGTTTAAATGTTGGTTTATTGGCTTACTTTAAATATGCAAATTTTTTCATTGATAATGTTAACGCCGTTTTATCTCAAAACCATGCATCTCCAATAAAATGGGTTGAAGTACTGTTACCCATCGGTATTTCTTTTTACACCTTTCAAACCCTTACTTATTCTATAGATATATACCGAAAAACACATAAGCCTTTACAAAAAGTAAGTGATTATATGTTGTATATCATGATGTTTCCGCAGTTGATTGCCGGACCCATTGTACGTTTTAATCATATTGCTCATCAAATTAATAATCGCGAAGCTACCATAGAAGATCGTTTGCTTGGCTTTTATCGTTTTTGTATCGGTTTAGGTAAAAAAGTATTAATTGCGAATGTACTCGGTGAACAAGCCGATTCCATTATGTTGCATAACGACATTTCCACGTTAGATAGTACTATTGCATGGATTGGTTTATTAGCCTATACCTTTCAAATATATTTTGATTTTAGCGGATACTCAGATATGGCGATTGGTATAGGCAAAATGATCGGTTTTAAATTTCCTGAAAACTTTAATATGCCTTATGTTTCAAAAAGCATAAGCGAGTTTTGGAGAAGATGGCATATAACCCTCGGTGCATGGATGCGCGATTACCTATACATACCATTAGGTGGAAATCAGGTCAGCAAGAAGAGGCTATATTTTAACTTGTGGTTCGTTTTTCTAATTTCAGGTTTGTGGCATGGGGCTTCGTGGAATTTTGTTTTGTGGGGTGCTTTTCACGGCTTATTTTTAATTGCAGATCGATTATTTTTATGGAGCCTCTTAAAAAAATTGGGAAGTTGGATTGCTATACCATTTACCTTTTTGGTAGTGATGATGGGATGGGTGATCTTTAAAATAGAAAGCTTTAAAATGGCTGTAGTTTTCTATCAAAAGTTGTTTGCTTTCCAATTCTCGCCAATTGAATGGCATAGTGAAAAAGAGTTTTATGCAGTGTTGATTTTGGCTATTTTCTTTGCTTTCTTTACTCTTATTCCAAAGTATGGAGAAAGCATCTATCAACACCTTTTTTACAATAGTTATTCTAACAAACTACATATTGTTATGACTTGCCTTAGTATCTTTCTTTTTGTTTTATGCCTCGGTAGTTTAGCTGGTACTGGTTTTAATCCTTTTATTTATTTTAGGTTTTAATGCGTACCACACAACATATATTATTTTATTTGCAAATGCTGGTGTTGATTACAATACTTGGTTTTTCATTGTTCAAAAGCGGAGAAATTATGCCTCTTAAAGGACACCTTGAAAGAGTGAATCGACCCAAATTGAACATAGCAGATTGGTTAAACGGAAGCTACCAAAAGCAAATGGACCAAAGAACACAAAGCAAATTTGGTTTTAGAAGCGTTTTTCTACGTTTGAAAAATCAAATAGATTATACTTTTTTTGATGAGATACATGCACGAGATGTAGTTGAGGGAAAAGACGGGTTTTTGTATGAAGAAAACTATATTAAATCTTATCTGGGAAAAACTTTTATTGGGGAAGAAGCCATCATACACAAAACCAAAAAAATAAAGTTGTTGCAAGATGCCTTAGCTCAATTAGATAAAACCTTAGTGGTGATTCTGGCAGCCGGTAAAGCCAGTTTTTACCCGGACTATTTTCCTGCACAGTATGATACCATTGAAAAAACCATAAGTAATTATACCTTTTACCGAAAACAGTTTTTGGAGCAGCAAGTTGATTTTATTGATTTCAACCATTGGTTTTTACAGTTGAAAGATACCAGCCGGTATTTGTTATATCCAAAACAAGGTACGCATTGGAGCAGGTATGGAGAATGTTTGGTTGCAGATTCATTACTTAATTATATTGAATATATGCGACAAGTAGACATTCCAGAAATTGTTTACAACAATATACAACTAAAAAACAAACCACAATTTACCGATAAAGATTTGGAAGACGGGATGAATTTACTATTTGCTTTAGATAGAGCATCCCTCGCCTACCCCAATCATTATTTTATAGATGAAAACAAAACCAAACTGAACAGCTTAGTTGTTGCCGACAGTTACTATTGGGGTTTGCATAATATGAGCTTTACTAGTGCGGTTTTTGAGCAAGCGCAATTTTGGTTCTACAACAACGACTATTACACCGCAGATGGGCAATCCGGCAAAGTCGCCGATTTAAATATATTAGAAGAAACACTACACAGCGATGTGATCATTTTAATGGCTACCGAAGCTACGTTAGATTCTTTTGCATGGCAATATATTACCAAATTGAATCAGCAATTTGAGCCAAAAAGTAACGACTTGTAGACCGCAATTAAAAATGAGAATGTTTGCCTTTATATTGGTTTACTGCTCTTTATTTTCCTCTTGTTCAGCAAGTAATTTATCTAAAAATTCTTGCAATTCTATTAGAATTGCCTCCTCTTCTATACTCAAAATTATTTTGATTAAAGCTAATTTTCTGCTGGCTAAATCCATTTTTTTATTTTTTGTAAAGATATTTTATTTTTTGAACATGATTATTTTTTGTACTTTATCAAAAAGTTTATTATTTCATGCTTCTTAATAAATTAGGGTCTTGTCTACAATCAAAAATATTGGCAATTTCTATCCTGTTTTTCTTATTGTTAATCCAGTAAATTATCTTGTAATTTTTATAAATCAAATATCTGAAATTATTCGGATATTCTTCCAATAATAATTCTTTTTACCCAATTTTTGGAGAATTTAAAAGCATAAGCGTTTCTTTTACTATCTGACTCGCTATATTTTCGGCAACTTCAAAACTCACTTCGTAAAAATAATAATCATAAATTTCCTGAGGCTTAAGCTTTACTAATGCTGTCCAAAAAATTGTCATTTCCAATTTTTAATTTCTTCTAATAGTACATTTGCTTCTACACCGTTATCATTTTCTGAATCTTCAATAGATTGTTCAATCTCTTTATGGAATTTTTCAAGACTCATTGGTTGTACATCCTTAACACGGTAGGTAGCTAACTTTTGGTTCAACTGTATTTCAAGTCCATCCATAATTCTGCTATCTTTTAAACTCAAGCATGTACTAATCAAAGCTAATTTTCTGCTGGCTAAATCCATTTTTTTATTTTTTGTGAAGATATTTTATTTTTTGGACATGATTAGATTGTTGACCACCATTTAATTCATATCTAATTATTTATGTTCATCTTGTCGGCAATCAAAAATATTCATTATTTCAATTTGATTTTCAGTTTCGTTTATCCAATAAATAATTTTATAATTTTTGTAAACAAGATAGCGAAACTTTTCTTTTCTATTAGCCAACATTTCCTCAATTAGGTCCTATCTTAGGATACTCTATTAAATATTAAACAGCATCAAAAATTCCTTGAATGAGTTTTGTGGTTATGTTTTCACCGGCAACTTTAGTATAGTAATCTTCAATTTCTAATATCTTGGTTTCTGCGTAAAATGTCCAGAATATCTTCAATTGAAACTTTTCATTTTGCTTTTTAAAGTATGATGTTCAATAAAGCGGTTGTTTTTTGAATCTTCTAAAGCTACATCAATTTCTTTGTTTATCCGTTCTTTTGTCATTGGTGTAAATGTGTTTTGCTGATTTTCAGAAAGCAATTGTTCAAAGCTACGGATCACTTGTTCATCTTCTAAGCTTAGAAATGCTTGAACAAATGCTAATTTTCTGCTGGCTAAATCCATATTTCTATTTTTTGTAAAGATATTTTATTTTTTGAACATGATTATTTTTTGTACTAAATAAACTATTGCCTGATTTTTTAAGTTATTTTTTTCACCAAACCATTTAAAGTTATTCATGTTCTTTTAAGGTTAAAAGAAATCTATCCTTCTACAGATTCAATTAATTATTGTAAATTTGATTAAAATACAATTCAAAAAGTGGACATTTTTATAGCACAACCTCATACCATTGAACAAGCAGCAGCTCTAAAAGCGGTGATGGAAGCACTTAAAATTGAATATGAAATCAAAACCGCAGAAAATAGCTCTTACAACAAAGCTTTTGTGGCTAAAATATTAGAAAGTAAACAGCAGGCTAAAGAAGGTAAAACGGTTCAAATAGACCTTGAAAGCCCTGTCTTTACAAAAACGTAAGCCCAATCTTTCTATTTAAACCTTGTTCAAATATTCTGATTAAAGTAGAAAGATTGATGTCAGTTTTTCCATTTTCTAATTGGGCAATGTATTGTTTATTGGTGTTTGATTTTACGGCTAATTGTTGTTGGGTCAGTTTAGCTTCTTTACGGGCAGACTTCAACATTTCACTTACAATAAAAGTTTGTGCTTTTTCTTCATATTCGTTTCTGCTTGTAGATCCGATTTTACCATGTTCTAATTCAACTAATTCTCTAAATGTTTTTATGTTTTTATATTTATCCATCCTTGTTATTATTTTTTTGATTAAAGTATTTTTTCATTAATAGCTCTGCTTTTTTAATTTCTGTTTTCGGTGTTTTAGCAGATTTTTTTTGAAAAGCATTGAATAATATTACTAACTGACCTTCATCTAAACAACAAAAAATGCGAAATATATCAGTCTGATATTTTACTCTAATTTCATAAAGACCTTTGCTTCCTTTTAGTTGCTTCAAAAACTTTTTAGGTATTTGTGGTACTTGTTCAATCAGTTCAAAAACATATTTAATCTTGCTTTTTACTTTAGTATTTAAGGTGTCGTAAAAATCTAAAAAATGATTTTCAAAAAAAATGATTTCTCTTTTCAAATTGTAAAGATATGATAATTTATCCTTTCTCTATACCTAAATGGAAATGCTTATTTATCCGCACTCAATTGCAAAATTTCTTTATCGTTTAAAGCCCGGTTGTAAATGGCAAGGTCGACTATTTTGCCGTTGAAGCTGAAATTAATCCAACCAAAACATCCACCAAACGCACTTTCTCTTCAACAAAAACATCGCATTTGAACTTTTAACCCTATTTTGCGCTTTGTACAATAGTAAAAACAAAACAATCATGAAATCAATCTTTAAAACTATCATCTTTTTCTTTGTTGGCATCACTTTTTTGGTTGGATGCAAGACTAACAAAGTACTGACCAAAACTACCGATCAGCCGAACAATGCCGTCAACACTAAAAACGAAGCCTCCCTATTATGGAAAGTGGAAGGAAATGGCATAAAGCCCTCTTATGTTTTTGGTACGATACATATGTTGAAACACGAAGATTTCAACCTGAAAGAATCCGTAAAAACCGCCTTTAATGCGGTAGAACAATTGGTGTTAGAAATTGATATGGACGATCCGGCGATGCAAGTAGAAATGATGAATCATGTAGGCATGAAAGATGGAATGACCATTAAGCAGTTACTTAAAGAAGAAACCTACAAGGCATTAGACACCAAATTACAGGAAACGATGGGCGTTGGCATCCAAATTTTTGACACTTGGCAACCTATCATTGTCAGTACACTGTTATTAAAAGATGTAGTTGGCGAACAACCGGCAAGTTTTGAACAATCGTTTATGCATATGGCGCAAAAAAATGAGATAGAAATAATAGGCTTGGAAAAGGTTGAAGAGCAACTCAATTTTTTTCATGCTATTCCTTATAAAGATCAAGCAAAAGCTATTGAAGAATACATAAACGAAACCGATGAAATGGTGGATGGCTTTAATAAAATGACCGCAATTTATTTATCAGAAGACATTGATGCTTTGCTTAAATTTACAGAAGCAGAATCTAAAGGCTATATCAATACAGCAGATATAGTAGATAAGAGAAACGAAAATTGGATTCCGAAAATAAAAGAAATGGCTAGCGAAAAATCTTCTTTTTTTGGAGTTGGTGCCGGGCATTTGGGTGGCCCAAAAGGAGTGATCAATTTGTTGAGAAAAGCTGGGTATACAGTTACTCCAATCAAGTAACCAAATTCCAAATAACAAATTCCAAAATTTAAAAAATATATGAAGGATGTGGACAGCCTGCTAAAATCCATTGATTTAGAAAAGATTGACAGTAATATCTATAGAGGTACTAGTCACGATATTGGTTCTCCGCAAGTGTATGGTGGACAGGCATTGTCTCAGGCTTTGCATGCCGCCATGTTAACCGTTCCGAATGATCGATTTGTGCACTCTTTGCATGCTTATTTTATTCTTCCCGGCAAATTGGATGTACCTATTATTTACCAAGTCGCTCATATTAGAGATGGCGGCAGTTTTACTACCCGCAGAGTAACGGGCATTCAAAATGGGAAAGCCATTTTTATTCTGGCAGCTTCCTTTCAATTGTTGCAAGAAGGTTTAGATCATCAAATTGACATGCCGGAAATAAAACCACCGGATGAATTACAATCGGATGTTGATTTAATGATGCAGTTTAAAGATCAGATTCCCAAACGCTTTAAAAATTTTCTTCGTCCGCGTCCTATCGAGTTTCGTCCGGTCAATCCTTTAAGTTTTATTTTACCCCAAAAGCAAGAGCCCAAACGCTATATTTGGATGAAAGCCAAAGGCGCAGTGCCCGATGATTTAACCGTACATCAACGGTTGTTAGCCTATGCCAGCGATTATAATTTATTAATCACGGCACTGTTACCGCATCAGGCAGAAGTAAAGCTGCATCATTTACAATTAGCCAGTTTAGATCATGCCATGTGGTTTCATCGCCCCTTTAAAATTGATGAATGGTTGTTGTATGCTTTAGATAGCCCAAGTGCATCTAACACCAGAGGTTTTACCAGAGGTTCTTTGTATACAAAAAATGGTCAATTAATTGCCTCAGTGGTTCAAGAAGGTTTGATGCGACCTAAGCAAAAAACAGTTTAGTGTTATTTTAATGTATAATAATTTTATTAGAAGCGAAACCATATTAGAATTTAGAAAGGGGCTACCCGCTTTCCGCTCAAATGCTATTTTTGCTCAGGCTGCATTATCCGCGCGACAAATAGCATAACCGCTGCAATCGGGGCTAAACTTCCAACATCTCCCCTATTTATTTGCAAGACCTGACAGGTTTTGAAAACCTGTCAGGTCTGATATACTGTTTTTTTAAATCCGCCAGAAGTTTATATGAATAAACTTGGTAAACCATCAATCTTCAACATCATATTCTTTCAACACCTCTAAAGGAACATACGCTAAAGTTTTCTGATGGGTCGCTTCTAAAATTAGTTTAGGTGCTACACCGGCTTTGTAGGCTTCGTACCAACGTAAGGCACATAAGCACCATTTATCGCCCGGTTTTAAGCCAGGGAAATTATAAATTGGTTTAGGGGTTGAAAGGTCATTGCCTTTTGATAAAGTGTAAGCTAAAAATTCTTTGGTCATCACTGCACAAACGGTATGAGTTCCATAATCGCTTGCATTCGTATTGCAATACCCATCGCGAAAATAACCGGTTAAAGGTTCAAAACAGCAAGCTGTTAACGGACTGCCTAAAACATTTTTGGCAATTTTTGGATGTGCTGTCTGCCCATTTTGTCCGTTCAAATTTGTTTGTGCCATTGCAAGGTTTGTTAAAATAAAAAGAAGATAAACGTACTTCATTGTTTAAAGATAAGATTTTATTGCATTAGGAAACTAACATCTTACTAAAAATATTGACTAAACCAAAAAATAACCAGTCCGCAAATTAAACCACCCAATACATCAATTGGATAGTGCTTCTTTAAAAAAACACGCGAAAAACCCACTAATACAATAACTAATATAAAGGCTACTTTCAAGCTCAAAAAAGAAGTAGTAGCAAACAAAGTAAGATAGACCAAGGTAATTCTGGAAGTATGTAAACTTGGAAAACTGCCGGCATCAATTTTTTCTATTATGTTTTTATAGTTTTGTCCGGTTGGTCTTTTTTTAGGGAAAACGATTTTTATGATGGACCCAACCAACTCGTTAACCAGTAAAGCTATTAACAATACATAATAAATTTTTGATGGACCTAAAACCGCAAAGGGCACAAACAGCAAAATTACCGGATTTGCCAAAGCAGTGAAATCACGTATCCACGTTTGTAACTTATATTGCCAAAACGATTCACCAGGTTTCATATTGTTTTTATTGAATAAAGTGATGTGAAAATTATTATATAATTGATGACCGAAAGATACCAGACTGCCCTTAGAAAACTAGCCCCGATAGCAGTGGTTATGCTGCCTGAAGCGTTGGCTCTTGCAGCATTGCCGCAGCATTTGAACGGATAGCGGGCTGCGCTTTTACTCGTTGTTTTTTCGTTTCGCTTCAAAAAAAATGTAGTACAAATGTTACAATACTTTAAACTCATAGCCTTCGTTTAAAAAATATTCAACATACAGCGGCATGGCAAATTTCATATTGTTGGCAGCTTTTAAGCTATCGTGAAAAACAACAATTGAACCGGATTCGGTATGTTTAATTACATTTGCCAGGCATTGCTGTGGACTTACCTTAGCATCAAAATCTCCACTTAATACATCCCACATAATTATTTCATAGCCTTTTGCCAGTATCGCTTTACTTTGCGGAAACATAATTTTGCCATATGGTGGTCTAAACAAATTAGAATCTACTAGTTCTCTGCAACTTTCGACATCCTGATAATAGGTACTATTTAAACTGTACCAACCTTTTATATGATTATAGGTATGATTGCCCACCCGGTGTTTATTAGTTAAAATCTTTTCATAAAGATGGGGATTTTCGGCTACATTTTTTCCAATACAGAAAAAAGTGGCTTTAATATCGTAATCTTTTAACACCTCTAAAACCCAATCTGTTATATGATTTACCGGTCCATCATCAAAAGTTAGATAGATCGATTTGCTTTGTGCCGGAATATCCCAAGTTAAGTCTGGAAATATTTTTTTTAATATACTGGGTGTCTTATAAAAATACATATGTATGTATCAAATTATTTTATTAAGGTTAAAAGTTGGTATATCCCACACATCCAAATATCTTCGCAAAGATCAATAAAATATTAGGAAATGAGTAATTTCGTTAGAGTTCGTTTTGCACCTAGCCCAACCGGTTATTTACATATTGGTGGACTAAGAACTGCTTTGTATAATTATTTATACGCAAAAAAACAAGGCGGTGTTTTTATTTTGCGTATTGAAGATACCGATCGCAATAGATACGTTGCATCGGCCGAGCAATATATTACCGACAGCTTGAAGTGGGCAGGTATTGAACCCGATGAAGGGGTAGGTTATGGAGGCGACTACGGACCTTACCGGCAATCGGAACGAAAAGAGTTATATCAACAATATGTTCAACAATTATTGGATGAAGACAAAGCCTATTATGCTTTTGATACGCCTGTGGAGTTAGATGCTATGCGCGAACGTTTAAAAGCTGAAGGAAATTCGAATCAGCAATATGATGCGCATTCCAGAAATAGTATGAAAAACAGTTTGACCCTAACGGAAGAAGAATCTAAAAATTGGATAGAAAGTGGCAACCCCTATGTGGTGCGGTTTAAAATGCCGAAAAACGAAGAAGTATCTTTTCAGGATGTTGTTCGGGGAACAGTTACGTTCAATACCAATCAATTGGATGATAAGATTTTATTGAAAGCCGATAGTATGCCAACCTATCATATGGCAAATATAGTAGATGATCATTTAATGAAAATTAGTCATGTGATTAGAGGAGAGGAATGGTTGTCCTCAACTCCATTGCATGTAATGTTGTACAGAGCTTTTGCATGGCAGCCTCCCGTTTTTGTTCATTTACCTTTAATTCTAAAACCCAATGGCAAAGGAAAATTGAGTAAACGCGATGGTGAGCAGCACGGTTTTCCAGTTTTTCCGTTAAAATGGTTTAATGAAGATGCCCAAGTTGAGCAACCGGGTTTTAAAGAAATCGGTTTTTTACCCGAAGCCTTTAATAATATGTTGGCTTTTTTAGGTTGGAATCCTGGTACGGAACAAG
Organism: uncultured Chitinophagales bacterium; assembly: GCA_938023075.1. Lineage (GTDB taxonomy): Bacteria > Bacteroidota > Bacteroidia > Chitinophagales > JAHDHT01 > CALHDG01. The sequence goes on along the minus strand of CALHDG010000036.1, from coordinate 48,532 downwards.
AGGTATTTAGTAAAGGAGATTTAACTGAACAGTTTAGTTTAGAGCGAATACAAAAGGCAGGCGCACGATTTGATTGGGATAAAGCCAAATGGTATAATCAGCAATATCTACATCAAATGAATGCCCGTGAATTGTTGTCTGAAATTAAAGATCAGTTTCCTACATTAGTCAAAGAGGCTTCAGATGAATCAATTATGTCCGCTATTGATTTGGTAAAAGAACGGATGACTTTTAGTACCGATTTTGCCCAACAAGCTACTTACCTGTTTAAAAAACCTGAACAATACGATGAGAAAAATGTAAGGAAGCGATATAAAGCTCAAAACGTTGAACATTTTACCCAATTAATTCAACAATTTGAAGGTTTGGATGATTGGCAATCGCCCAATATTGAGCAGTGTTTAAAGGCTTATTTAGAAGCAAATGAATTAGGTTTTGGTGCGGTTTTACCTGGTTTTCGTTTACTTTTAAGCGGTACAATGAGCGGTCCTTCCATTTTTGATATTGCGGCATTTATTGGAAAAGAAGCTACTTTGGAGCGGATGAAAAATGGTATGGAGTATTTTCAAACACTAATTTCTTAATAATTTTGTATCTTTCAATCGTATAAAATCAAAAAATTACGCAGTGCCAAAGAAAAAACCAATGACAGGTAAGCCTGAAGTTCATGAAGAATTGCAAGGCTTCGAAATTAAAATTAATGAGTTTGGTGAAATTAATACCAATATCAATGTTAGTGATCTCAATCAATTTTTAAATGAAAATGTTGAAGATAAAAAGTTACAGGAAAAAGATGCTGCTGAAGCCGTTGAATTGGGCAGACCTATTAGAGTGTTGGTAGCCAAAGTTGGTTTAGATGGGCACGACCGAGGTGCCAAAGTGATTGCACAAATTTTAAAAGATGCCGGCATGGAAGTGATTTATACCGGTTTGCGGCAAACGCCGGAAAAGGTAGTGAACGCCGCCCTGCAAGAAGATGTGGATGTAATTGGAGTTAGTATATTATCAGGAGCGCATAATACGGTTTTTCCTAAATTAATTAATTTAATGGTTGAAAATGGTTTAGATGATGTGTTACTAACCGGAGGCGGCATTATACCAGAAGCTGATATGGAAAAATTAAAAGATATTGGTGTGGGTCAATTGTTTGCTCCTGGCACGCAATCTTCTGAAATTGTTGAGTACATTAAAAAATGGGTAAAAGAAAATAGGGATTTTTAGAACAAGTTTATCTAAACCATAAAGTAGTTGACACTTTCTTTTTGATTTTTTTTTGAAGCGAACCATTTAGCTTTATAATAACACCCCTCCCGCTTTCCGCTCAAATGCCATTTTTTATCCAATGGGTTTTCAACCCATTGAAAATGGCATAACCGCTACAATCGGGGCTAGATTAGTAAATTCGTTCCTTCGTAAGCTGGCTATTTTTTGTGCGTTACAAACGCACTTCTCGAGCATCCTCGTTGCAAACGAGGATGAGATAGAGTCTTCTCAAAGATGAATCCTCCATTCTATTTAAGTGTCGTTCGGCATATTGAATGTCATTTATTTATACATTAAAAACAATTCAACATTCATTATTCGTTAATCGATATTCGTTGTTCATTAGATAGTCATCCGAAAAATATCGAATATCGAACACCGAATTTTGAATGACGAATTTTTCCATTCGAAAAATAACACTTAGCTGCTAAATAACCCAATGTACTTTAGTGCTGTTGGCTTGGAAATCGGGGCTAGATTAGTAAATTCGTTCATTCGTAAGCTGGCTATTTTTTGTGCGTTACAAACGCACTTCTCGAGCATCCTCGTTGCAAACGAGGATGAGATAGGGATTTTTAGTGGATAAAATTTTCACCCACATATTATAAACACTCTAATCCTCCATCAGAGTTGCTCAAAGAGGACTCTGTTGAAATCTATGCATTCATCAAAACTTGCTTAACCGTATTGCGCCCTAACTGATACATGTGTACTTCATCCGGTCCGTCGGCAATTCTAATAATGCGTCCGTACATCCAAAAGCCGGCGAGCGGTGTATCTTGACAAACGCCCATGCCACCAAATGCTTGAATGGCTCTGTCCACCACGCGGCAAGTCATTTTAGGGCAAACAATTTTAATCATCGCAATTAAATCCTTCGCCCCTTTAATGCCTTCTTTGTCAATTTTATCGGCAGCAGATAAAGTTAGTAAACGAGCTTGTTCAATTTCGCAACGCGATAAGGCAATATCCTGTCGGATGCTGCTGTAATCTTTTAAAGTTTTACCGAAAGTTGTTCGTTCAGCTACTCTTTTACACATTAAATCTAAAGCACGTTGTGCAGCACCAACCAATCGCATACAATGGTGAATTCTTCCGGGTCCCAACCTGCCTTGAGCTATTTCAAAACCTTTGCCCTCTCCTACTATTATATTTTCAGCAGGCACTCTTACATTGCTTAGTCTAATCTCAGCATGTCCTTCAGGCGAATCAGACGAACCAAAAACAGTTAAGGGACGAATCACTTCAACACCCGGTGTATCCGCAGGCACTAATACCATACTTTGCTGTTGATGTCGCTGAGCGGTTTCATCGGTTTTGCCCATCACAATATATACGGCACACCGTGGATGCATCGCACCGGAAGACCACCACTTCCTTCCATTAATCACATATTCATCGCCTTCTCTTTTAATAGATGTTTGAATATTGGTGGCGTCAGAAGAAGCGACTTCGGGTTCAGTCATTAAAAAAGCCGAGCGGATTTTTCCATCCATCAGGGGTTTTAGCCACTGTTCTTTTTGTTCAGTCGAACCATATTTTGCCAACACTTCCATGTTGCCGGTATCGGGTGCCGAACAATTAAATATTTCAGCGGCAAAGCGCACTTTACCCATAATTTCGGCGAGCGGGGCATATTCTAAATTACTTAGACCCGCACTTAACTCACCATAGTTTAAGGGTAAAAATAAATTCCACAAACCTGCTGATTTGGCGGTTTCTTTTAGCTTTTCCATGCCTGCAAATTCTTGCCATAAGTTTTGTGTATGAAATGTATTCACTTCTTTTTCTATTGGATAAATATATTCATCCATAAAAGTGCTTAACTGTTTTTGTAAGTCTTTCGATTTTCCGGAATATTCAAAATTCATCTTGTTAATTTTAATCAATTTGGTACGGCTTTAGTAGTATTATTGCAAGCTGAAAAAAAGCATCCGTTTATGTGGCGGACTGCCGTTTAAAGTCTAGCCCCGATTGCAGCGGTTATACCATTCACGTAGTGATGGTATTTGAGCGGAAAGCGGGCTGCACCTTTATGCAGATAACGTCGTTTCGCTTCAAATAAATTTTTTATCATTCATTATTAACCGCTTACTATTTTTCAACCTCAAACAATTTTTCTAAACCTATAATTTAAATTTGATGTTCAAAAATTTAATTGGCATTTTTTGTTATTGTTTATTGGCTACCCTTATTCAAGCACAAGATAATCCATATCCAATTACACCAGAAAATACCCAAATTATTAGTGACGATACCCCAACTTTAAATTGGAATGGAAGCGATTCTTTCATAAACTACAGTGTTGAAGTTTTTGAATGTGATTATACAACTGGCAGCAATTTCAATTCCATTAATTTAGAAGATTATGCATTGATTGAGGTAAAGAATGGTTTAATTGGTTACGAAGCATCGGCTTTGACCATAAACGAAAACCGGTTTGATCAATTTTTTACAGTAGATGATGAGGGTACTCAACTAATAGCTTACCAAAATAATTTTAGTACTAATGTTCCATTTTCTATAGGAAACTATCCAGGTGACGACTATGAAGGTTTAACTTATTTGTATGAAGATTACTTGGTGATAGTAGAAGAGCGGTTAGACGAATTGTTGTTTTTAAAGATGAATTATGATAATAATGGAAACCTAACAGGCATCAGCCAAATTGCCAATCGTTCAACTAATAATCCATTTATTGTTGGCTCTAATGATGGTTACGAGGGTATTACCTATAATCCGGTAACCAATGTTTTGTTTTTGATTAAAGAAATTAATCCATCAAAGATTTTTGAAATTGTTGCTCCAACCGCTCCTAATTTTAATGAGGCTATTATAATAAATGAACCGTTCAATTTACAAAATCAGCCGTGGGCTCCCAATGATGTGGCAGGCTTATATCATTTGTCGCTCAATAAAAAGATGTCTGCAACAAAAGCAGGTGAACATTTGTTATTATTAAGTCAGGAAGATCATACCATTTTTGAAATTGACTTAAATGGAACGGTGATCAGTCAAAAAACATTAAACCCAAATGGTGCGATTGCTAATTACAGCAATGGGTTTTTTCAGCCTGAGGGCATTGCTTACAACAATGGAAAAATTTGGGTTGCCAGTGAAGGTAATTTTAATAATCCTGCGAAGTATTATGTTTTTGAAAATGTTAATCATTCAAATCCTTCAGCAGCTTTAGGGAGTCGTGTTTTTTTTCAAAGTAATATTGTTGGTAGTCAATGGCAAGTTTCCAACTGCGTGTTGAAAGCTAACAAAAATTATTGTTGGAAAGTAACCGGACACCAAAGTGATGGAACAATTACTGAAAGTGAAGTATTCAATTTTTATACACAATTTGCCAATCCCGATTGTGGGTCAACTTGTCCATTTAATGTAGTGCATAGTAGCAACTCTATTTTAGCAAGCGTATACCGGGCACAAAATAAGGTGATTACCCGGGCTAACACCGATAACGGAAATGGAGCATTGCATTATTATGCTGGTAATCGAATTAGTATTCTGGAAGGTTTTCATGCCGACCATCGATTTTCAGCTTATATTGAGGATTGTGATAATTAATTAGTGATTTATTGATTTGGATTGCAATTTGGTATTAATCATTGCATCTACAAATCCATAGTCAATTGCCCGCTTTGGTTTTCGTTTTCTTGTTGTAGATTACTGGCAGACAAACCAATTAATCGCAATTCATTAAAGGCATCTTGGTTTTCTAACAATAATTGATTGGCGATCTTTTCAATATCCTCTACTTCAGTGATGAAAAATTTTTTGCTGATGCTGCGGGTTATCGTTTGAAAATCAGCCGTTTTTATTTTTAGTGTTAAAGTTCTGCCATAGTTGTTTGCTTTTTGCAGGCGTTCATAAAATTTGGGGATCAACTCTTTTAAAATAAATTGAATTTCTTCTATTGCTGATACATTGTTTAATAAGGTACGCTCTATACCAATTGATTTTCGAATGCGTTGGTTATTTACCGGTCTGTCATCAATACCTCGAACAATCTGAAAATAATACCGCCCCATTTTACCAAATTGTTGTGCCATTTCAATTTCGCTCAGGGCTTTTAAATCGGCACCTGTAAAAATGCCTTTTGCTTGCATTTTTTTTGCCGTTACTTTTCCAATGCCGAAAAATTTTTCGATCGGCAACTGTTCTAAAAATTGTTCTGCTTGATGTGGTTTGATAACCGTTAAGCCATTCGGCTTGTTCATATCCGAAGCTACTTTCGCTAAAAACTTGCAATAGGAAACACCGGCTGAACATGTCAATTGTGTAGTTTCAAAAACTTGTTGACGTATTTGCTCGGCTACTTTAGTTGCTAAAGGTTCCTTCTTTTTGTTCTGGCTTACATCTAAAAAGGCTTCATCTAATGAAAGGGGTTCAATTAAATCCGTATATTCTTGAAATACTAACCGGATCATTTTGGAGGCTTCTTTATAAGCCTCAAAACGGGTTTTTACAAAAATTAAGTGTGGACATAATTGACGAGCTTTAAAACCCGGCATAGCCGATCGAACCCCAAATTTACGTGCTTCGTAACTAGCAGTAGTAATTACCCCACGTTTACTACCTCCGCCAACTGCAATGGCTTTGCCTCTCAAGGATGGATTATCCCGTTGTTCAACGGAAGCATAGAAAGCATCCATATCAATATGTATGATCTTTCTGGACACCGAATTGCCTGTTAACTATAAAATGTTTTTGACTACTCTTTTACTACAACTGCTTTGTTCAACACTACATCCATGAGCATACCGGTGCAAACGCCCCGTATTTTTATGGGTTTACCTACAGCATAAGACTTAATATCATTATTGCTACCTTCTGTTAACGTGCAGAGTACGCCAGAAAAGGCATCTTTGTTTCTTAAAGCCACTACGGTTGCGCCTTTTTGGTCTTTGGTAATTTCTGCAATTGTTCCATTTACGTCAATTACTTTATCCATATATTTTTGGTTGGCTTTAGCTTCATTTTTTTCAAATTCAGCTAGCAAAGCGGTTGCTTGAAGGGTATAATCTGCTTTCACATTACTATAATTTTTATCAGGCATGTTCAAGAAATAAAGACCTGATAGTAGTGCTATACCGGCGAACAAACAAAAAAATAAAGCTACCCCGATATATATTTTATTAGAATCTGATTGTTTTCTTGCTTTATAAGCAAGCTGAAAACTTTTATTACAAGTTTTACAAAGCCATCGTTGTATACCATCATTACTAAAGCCATTTTTTTGGATATCTGTATCATGACAATACGGACAAGATGTTGCAATTCTATTTTCCATTAACGAACTAATTCTACTTTAACTTTAAACCACGCCAAAATCTATTTATACAACATATCTACTTCAATATTCACATCACGTGAAATGCCTAATCTGTCTACATCAATAGCAAGAATTGCCGGTAATTTTTCTTTCATAATACTATTGATCTTATCTACATTCATCTCTTCAATTTTAATATTAAAGTCTGAACTTCCGCTTACCGTGCCGTCTTCATTAACAACTAACAATCCGGTTGCCTTGGTTACTCTTTTTTCATCCCAAATGTAGAGAGTTCCATTTACATCAATTTTGTATTCTCCAGGTTGACTAAAATTGATACTTTCGATATTCGTTATTTTACCGTCAAATTTTATTTTAGGATATTGCGTAACATCTAACATACGACTATTCATTACCCGATTTATCGCACCTACCTTAAATTCAAATGATTTTAATAAAGCGATGAATTGCACCGCGCCGGTTTCTGTATCTAAGGTACTAACCACCTGATAATTATCTGCCTCAATATCGTGAATATTGTTGGATGATTGAACTTCTATATGAGCGGTACGCGTAGCTAATTTTTGGGCGTTTAACTGCCAAACTCCCATAAGTACGCCAAGTAGAATTATATATTTTTTCATGAAATTAAAAATTTTAATTTTAGATCAATTATTACTTCAAAAGTAAAGTTTTATTTTAGAAAAGGATAAAAAACTGATAAAATGTCATATTTTTAAGTAAAATTCACAAATTATGAAAAAAGCGAAAAATTAAACTACAAATTCACTTAAAACTACTAATTGTATGATCATCGTATATAAAAAATAATTGCATAGAAATGATGATGTAAATTATTTTATTCCTTTTCCATTGAGATGACTAATTCGGTAGCAAAAAAAGTTAGCCAACTTAATAGTAAAAGTTACACTAATCTTAGAAAGCAGAAATAAAGTCATTCCTGCTTTGTATATAGGCTTAGATCGATAATATAACTCAAAAAAGCATAAAAAAAGCGAACACCAAAAATGATATCCGCTTTTAAAAAATATTTTTGTTGAGTTATTTCTTAAAGTTTTTGTTGATGATTTCAGCAGCCCAATCTTTGCCGCCCCAGCCAAATGCAATGGCAAATGCTAAAGCTGCACCATAACCAAGCGCACTAAAAAATGAACTAACTACACTGTTCACAATATCAGTACCAATACCTACTTGTGTTAACACCATAGAACCAACTAAAAACAATACAAAACCTTTTGCTACATTACCTAATGTATCGGCAGCCTTTACATTATTCGCCGCTAAAGGAGCGGTAACTAAATTCTTCACAAAATCTGACAACCATAAGCCAACTAATAGTAATATGATGCCAACAATAATATTTGGCAAATAAGCCACTACTTTGTCAAATAGTTCGGTAACCGCAGTAATACCCAATTTACTGAAGAAAATATTCAATACTACCAACATAATCATCCAATACACAATTTTGGCAAAAATACTACTTAAACCACCCTTTATACCAGTTTTGGCAATGTATTGGTTGGCTCCGGTTTTTGCTACCAAGCCATCAAAATTGATCGCTTTTAAAATTCTCAAGATCACACTACGAATAATACGTGCCACAATCCATCCTATAATTAATAGTACTAAAGCACTAAGTAAGGTAGGTAAAGATCCTGCAATGGTATTATAGGTTGTAGATAGAGCTTCTGTAACAGCAGCGCCCGTTTCATTGGCTGTATTAGTAATTCCTTTCGTTACTTGAATCATCTTATAAAAAGTTATCTTTTGTTAATGTTATTTAGAGTACTTTTTTGCTGAAAGTAACTCCTTATTTCAACATATTAGTGTTAATTAACTGTAGTGCAGGTAGTTAGAATTAAAAAAAAATAAAAAATTGAGTTTTTTCTTATCAGTTCTAAGGTTTTTATTCTCTGTGTTGAGTAACAATTGTTCATTCATAACAACCATTAAACATTACAAAAATATATAATTCGTTTGTTGTAAGGCTTTCGTTAAATGTGCTTCGTTTAAATTTAACTCAACTGCTTGTTCTTTAAAATATTGAATTAAATTTTCCGTAGGCATATTACCGGTTAGTTCATCTTTTGCCATTGGGCAACCGCCGTAACCTTTTAAAGCTCCATCAAACCGTCTACAACCCGCTTTGTATGCTGCTTCTACTTTTACCCTCCAAGTATCAGGAGTAGTATGAAAATGTGCCCCAATCTCTAATTCAGGATATTGAGGAATCAACGCTGAAAAAATGTAATTGATCGTTTTAGCATCCGCTATTCCAATCGTATCCGAAAGCGCGAATAAGCGAATATCTAAAGCCGCTAATCGATCAACCCATTTCATAACTATTTCGGTATTCCATGGGTCCTTAGGGTTATTGTATGGATTGCCAAAGCCCATAGAAATATAAATCAGCAATTGTTTGCGATAGGTTTGACAAATTTTTTGAATAGCCTCTACCCTATTCATTGATTCTTCAATAGTAGCATTGGTATTTCTTTGTTGAAAAGTCTCTGATATGGAAAAGGGATAACCCAAATAATCAATCTGCTCAAAAAAAGCGGCATCAATGGCACCTCTTTTATTGGCTACAATTACCGAAAGTTTGCTGTTGGTGTTGCTTAAATCCAACTTCGATAACACTAATGCCGTATCTGCCATTTGGGGTATCGCCCTTGGCGAAACAAAGCTGCCGCAGTCAATAGTATCAAAACCAACCTTAAGCAATTCATTAATGTATGCTGCCTTATTTTCAGCCGGTATCATTTTTTTGATGCCTTGCATCGCATCTCTTGGGCATTCCACTAATTTTATCATTCCGTTATTTAATTATAAAGGTTGAGTAATAAATTATGAAGCTGGTTTTTAGGATAGTTAGAGCGAGTATTTTAAAGAAAATGTCACCAACAATAAACCAACATTTGTGTTACATTATATAGTCAATTTGGTATCATATATTAAATTGAAACTATAGGAGTTGTACCCAAATTTTCAATGATTCAACATATCGCATTTATCATTCAAACTTAAAAAATCAATCATTTTCCAATTTTTCCAACACCATCGAAGCCAACAAATTAATGGCTACCTTATTACTGCCCCCTTGAGGTACTATAATATCGGCATGACGTTTAGAAGGCTCAATAAATTGCTCGTGCATGGGCTTAACGGTTTTTAAATAGCGTGCTAATACTTCATTTACATCTCTTCCCCGTTCGCGCAAATCGCGTTCAATAACTCTTATCAACCGCTCATCCGACGGGGCATCTACAAAAATTTTCATGGTGCATAAATCCCTAATCGCTTTATACACTAAAATTAAAATACCTTCAACAATTATCACCGGCTTTGAAACTACCGTTATGGTTTCTTTTGCCCTTGTACTAGTTAAAAAAGAGTACACCGGCATATCAATTGATTGCCCATTTAATAATAATTTCAAGTGTTCAATCAGCAAATCCCAATCAATCGAGTTAGGATGATCAAAATTTATCTGCTTCCTTTCTTCCGGTGGCAAATCCTTATTATCTTTATAGTAAGCATCTTGCGAAACCCTTGCTATAGAACCTTTGGGTACGGCATTGGCTATTTTGTTGACTACTGTTGTTTTGCCCGATCCCGTTCCACCGGCAATACCAATTAACATCATCGGGTAAATATACTTATCCCATTCGGTTTTTAAATAATTAAATTTACTCAATTTAGAAGCGAAACAATAATTAAGTAGCTATTATTAACAAGTTTTTTCTAACCACTATACTAAATAGCACTTTTGCATTAATTTTTTTTTGAAGCGAAAGTGCGGTATTCATTGCCAAAGGTAGTCCCGCTTTCCGCTCAAATGCCATTTGCCAACGCTGCAAAACCTCCGCAAAATGGCATAACCGCTGCAATCGGGGCTAGTTTAAAAACTTCGGTTCTTCGTAGACAAAAAAAAATGAGGGCACCCGAAAACATTAAAGTATCAACTACTTTACTAAACTTGTTGTGTTAATCTACTAAAACCCCCTCTCTCATACAAAAAGTTTTATCTTTATCAATAAAATAGATTATGATTCGTCTAGAAGTATTTTTTATAAAAGTTTTTCTGTTTGCTTTTCCAATTTTAATTTTTTCGCAAATCAATTATGACAAAACTTGCGAAACCGCTCAATACGAAACAGGAAACATAAGCAGTGGCATATATAAAGCTAACGAAGAAATTCTTTCAAATGGAATAATTGAAAGCAATGCCACCGTAATTTTTCAGGCAAACGACCGGATTCAATTACAAACTAACTTTAGTGTACCTTCAAACAGTACTTTTTTGGCAGAAAATATCGCTTGTAACAATATAGTAGCTGATGTAACTAATGTAACCGTTACCGGTAACCCAAACAGTTACACTTTCGCCGTTACTATCGAAAGTCCGGATACCGGCTGCAATCAATATGCCAATTGGTGGGAAGTTGTTTCATTAGATGGTCAATTAATTTACCGTCGTGTATTGGGACATAGCCACGTAAACGAGCAACCTTTTACACGAACCGGCGGTCGGGTAAATATTTCTGAAAACGTAGAAGTACTGATAAGAGCATGGATGCACCCTACCGGTTATGGCGGCAAGGTTTTCAAAGGTTCGGTTGCCAATGGTTTTGAATGTACGGTGCTATCAGGTGAATTTGCTAAAGCCTTAAGCGAGCAACCTCCTCTGCCGACTAATTGTCCGTTTTAATTAATTCCAGTAGTCATTAAAAAAGCCCATTCAAAAACTGAACAGGCTTGTTAATATCTTCTTAAACTTATTTTTAATTACCGAACTCTCCACCGTTGGCATTACAATCATTAACTATTGTAAACATAATAGTAGAACTATCCATACAACCACCTGGCGTTGAAACAGTATAGGTTAGGGAATATGGTACACCAGGATTGCCCAATAAAGGATCAACAGTAGTACTAACCACTAATGGAGCACCGCTACCGGAGAAAGTACCTCCTGGTGTAGTTGCAGTAATAGCAACTGGTCCACTACAAAATGGAATGGGGTTGGGGGCAACTGAAAAAGTTGGGTCAGGTGGGGCAACTACCATACCAACACAAGGAGCACAAATAGTAACTCCGTCACCACCTACTTCTTGCATATCATTTTCAGTACACGGATCTCCATCATCACAAGGCATTGGTGGTACAGGAGTAACACATAAAGTTGCATCACCGGGTGGCGCAGCCGCAGGGTCATACTCCACAAAACAAGGGTCGGTACAAGCACAACCCGTGCCTACACATAAGGCAGCTACCGAACCAGAAAACATCATGTTACAAGCAGCAAGTGCAAAACCAGGATCGAATGTATAATTTAAAGTTTGGTCATCATTCATATTACAGCCTAAATCTGCCGGTACTGCACCAGCATCAGTAAAGCAAACCGTACCATCAGCTGTGGCAATACTCACCATAGCCGCAGTGCCACAAGCTCCAGGGGTTTCTGTTGCCACAAAGGTTGTTGCATCGGGATAAATGGTTACATCGAAACTACCTGCTACGGCTGGTCCATCTGAAGCACCATCACAATTTGAATCACAATCAAATAAATGATACAGTGTTAATACAATTGGAGCGCAAGTGTTATTGGTAAAGTCTGCTGCAACAGGTGCAACAAAGGCTGTCTCACTTGTTGAGGTGCCTAAATCACTCAAAAATTGCGTAGCTCCGGTGATTTCCGTGGCTGAACCTTCAAAGTCCGTTATGGCAGATGTAGCAGTTCCACCCGAACAAATTTCAACAGGAGCTTTCATACCTGTTGCAACAGGACAGCATTGCAAAGGCGGTGCTGAAACATTTACTTGAATACCTGGTTGATTAGAGAAATTGGTTACCACCATAAGATAAACATCTCCAACTTGAGAGGTCGCCGGCATATTTATTGTGCCGCCAGGGGCAGCACTAAAATCACACCCAACTTCATTTGCAGGTGAAATTCCGCCATTACAAGCAGCAAGAGCATCTGCTGGTGAGTCAAAAGGACCCCAAGCAACAAAATCGGTATCCAATGCCGGATTATTAGTGATATTGATTGTACCTCCCCCACCTTGATCATCAATTAAGAAAAACCATGTTGCATTTGGGTCACTGCCAACACAAGATGAACTTTCACCTGCTATCGGATCGTTACCTTGCCCAGAACCAATATCAAAAACTCCGCAAGCCGGATCATCACACAATTGTGTAGCTTCGGCACAGGTCGCACCTTGAGCTGAAACTTTGTTTTTTAAAGTAAAGAATGCGAATAGAATTAGTAAAAAAGTAATAAATTTTTTCATAGAAATATACAATTTTTAAGTAAAATATACGACTGAATAACTCGCAATATAATAAAAATATATTACACAAAAATTGCACGATCATTTTTTTGATAAACTCATTATTACGATGAAAATACCTAAACTAAAAGTACTAAAAAAAGCCCATCCAAAAAATGAACAGGCTTTCTGTATATCTTTTCAAATGAAGTATCATGGTCCTCCACTCGGAAAACTTCCTCCATTGGCATCACAATCCGGTGTAAAGGTAAAAGTAATAGTAGCTGAATCGGTACAACCTTCTGGTGAAGTGTAAGTGTAGGTTAAATTATAAGGAACTCCTGTGGTAAGGTCTTCTCCATCAATAGCATCGTTGGCAACAAAAGGCGCACCCGTTCCACTGTAGGTTCCACCTGCTGGAGAAGGATTTAAAGACTGCGGTCCGGCACCACAAGCTAAAGCTGGGGTGGATAGGGTAACTACAGGTAATGCATTTACTATAAAGTCAGCTGGCACCAACATACTTTCGCAATCCGCTATGGAAGCATCTACACATTGTGCATAATAAGTATAAGTACCAGGAGTGGTATCAGTAGGTGGAAAAGAAGTTCCAGAACCAACCATTGTAGTACCTGCTGCATCAGAGAACCAATTGATGGTGGTACAATTCATACCTGGTGTTGCCGTTAAACTACCGGGTTGACCTTCACAAACGGCTGTACCAAGTGTGGTTGGTTCAGTAACACTACAACAACCCATTAAAGTCCAAGAACCAGTAGTTACCGCACAATCAGGGCAGCCTGGCAATCTTATTTCGTAAAAAACCATCTCACCATTGGCTGGTGTAACGAGAGAGGAAGCATCCGCCAAAGCCGTATCAAATGGTCCGGCAGCAGAGGCGGCATAACCAATTTCTAAACTCCCACAAAGGTCTGTTATAGCAAAAGCATCACAACCCATTGGCACAGTAAAGTCAGTTCCAAGAACTGGCATCGTACAAACGGTAACTGCGGCAGGATTATTAGCAGGACTGCCGGTATTGGTAGCGTCCATCGTAGAGCCAGCACCATTGAGACTACAACCTGGTGGAAGTAATGCCTGTATATCTAACAAAATATAATTTACTACACCTTCTGTACCCCCGGTATCATTAAACGAATCGGAAAAACAAGCTGACCAAACACCTTGCGCAGGCGTTGTACTGCTTAAACCACCGAAAGAAGAATTACCTGAAAATGTATTAGTACCCGCGCCTATTGGACCGCCATTACATGTATTACCTGAATTTGTAGTTGGACAAGCCCCCCCATAAAAAGGATCGCAAAAAGGACCTTGATTGCCTACTGGTGTTTGAACTTCAAGAATGGCTTCACATATCCAGCTTGCTCCAAAGGGAGGACCAGAAGTAACAATGGTACTGTAGTCAAAACTGGCAGCTAGTGCACAAGCAGGTAAAGATGATAAATTCAAATCTACGCAAGTGGGACCAGCTGCATTGTAGGGAATAACCGTATCCGCCGGATCAGTTGATGCATTTCCAGGATTGGAATCACCTTCTTGTAATGTAAAATTAGTGATACAATATAATTGTGCGGTGTATGTATGTTCAATGGAAGTACATCCATCAACACCGGTACCTGGTAACGTATGTGTATAATTAAGTGTTGAAATATCATCTGCATTGCCAGGCACACCATCCGGTCCTGCAGAACTAGAACCTGGTATGTCCACACCATCTTCTTGCCATACAATTACAAAATCCTGATTTTCAACAGCTGTTGCAGGAGTTACTGTGGCAGTTAACATCACATTATCTCCAATACAGCCATCACCATTCATGGTAACAACATCTAAAGCAGGGCATTCTACAATAGCAATAAAGCAAGAAGTTTCAATAGTCCGGCAACAATTGTCTCCACCATAAACTACTTGAACGGAGGTTCCAGGTGTAGTTCCAGCAGGATCAAAAGTAGCAGAACCATCTCCATTATCTATAATAGAACCTCCACCACTTACAATGCTCCATGTACCGCCAGACAACAAATCTGTTGTGCCACTTTCATTTGCATTAAGTGTGACAGGCGCATCTGTTGGAGATAAAAAGCCCGGGCAATCTAATGCTATAGGAGGTTCTAAATCTAAGTAGACTTGGTAAGTCAGGTTCCAATCTCCATTACAGTTTACTCTTATAATATTTGGACCGGTTGCGGTACATGCGTTTACAGAACCATCTGCCGGCAGTGCCTCTGGACAAGAACCACCTGCTCCCCATATAGAAGCGATATCAACAGGTGTGCATCTGTTTGTACATGCATTATCATCATCGTTATCAAAAAATCCACCATTAATATCTAAATTACATCTTCCACCTCTATCATCTTCCCATACATCAAAACAGATCTCAATTGTATTGGGAAAGTCATTATTATCACCATAGTTTCCACCAGGGGTGTATGGTATAGGAAACATATAATTGCTAAAGCCAGGACCTAACATACTTGATGTGCCTCCACTTCCAAGATCAGCATCTTCTGTAACACAATCCTGGTTTAACAAAGTATTTCCCGCATTATCAGTTATGGTAGTTAAAACCGTTATCTCCTCATCACCAACTTCCCCGCCTGCTAACATTTCTATACAAACTAAATCAACAAAAATTTTTCCACCACCAATACACGAGTTTTGGGCGGTAATAGTCTTGTTATTAACTAATAATATAACTAATATACCAATTGAAATATAGACCTTTTTCATCGTATGTTAATTTTAAATAAGTAGTTAAATAATTTATTTTATCACTTCAATTCAGCCTTCATTTGCCCTAGTAGATTATAGATGATTTCTTTTCTTTTGGCAGGTAGCTTATTGTTGCCGATAAATTCAACCCAAAATTCATAATTTTCTTTGGTAGCTGCAGTTTTAGAGGTGTTGATTTTGTATTTGGTTAAAATATCATCAATAGTTTTTACATCGTCATCAACTTGTTCTGCAGTGGCTGGATTATCATTGCCTTTAACTACTTTGTAATATTGTTGTGCATAAATTTGACCTGTTAATAAGGTGGAAATTATAATTAAACAAGTAATGAGTATTGACGTCTTCATCTTATAAATTTTTAAATTGGTTTAAATTTTGATTAATAGGATAATTCAAAAATAACTGTCTATTTTTTTCCTTTGAGATTTTCCAATCTACTTTCTTAAAAACACTCGGATTAATTCTTCTAAGTTGCGTTTATTGCCTCATATTTCGAAAAATATCTTCATTAAAAATATGAACATTTATTTTCTCATCATTAATAATCAGAGCAAAGTAAGAAAGAAATTAAAAGAATATAGGATATTTTTAAAAAAAAATCAAGATATGTCATCATACAAAACAAATACAAATTGTAATAACATTATAAATTCTAACCACTTATTCAAGTTTGCAGCTTGCCCAACTTTAAAGAAATTCTTTCAAATTTTCTTGAACATCTCGTTTTTACCACTAAAAAAATCCTCCAAATAAATGCAAGCCCTAAGCATTATTATTTTATCTTTGCACTCATTTTTAAAATTAAACAATTCATAAATGCAAGGCAAAGGTCTTATTAGAACTTTTCTGATTCTTTTTGTATTGGTTTGTTTATATTATTTGTCTTTTACGTTTATTACGGCAAGGGCAAATAGTAAGGCAACTAAACATGCAAAAGAATTAGTAGATAGCAATCAAGCGGAAGACTTTACAACTGCACGTACCAACTACCTCGATTCAATTGCCAACAAAAATATTGTTGATATTGGTCCATTGGAGTACACTTACAACGAATGTAAAGAAAGGCAACTAAACCTCGGTTTAGATTTGCAAGGTGGTATGAGCTCAGTTTTACAAGTTTCCCTTGTTGACTTAATTAAATATTTGTCCAGCGAAACCGCGGACCCTAACTTTCATCAGGCTATTGATATGGCGAATGAAGCTCAAAAAAACAGCGATGAAAATTATGTAACTCTTTTTGGGCAGGCGTTTGAACAAATAGCCCCCGGTGCCCGTCTTGCAGCCATCTTTTCTACACCAGAATTAAAAGATAAAGTAAATTACAATTCGACGAACCAGGAAGTACTGGAAGTAATTAGAGAAAAGGCAGACGAGGCAGTTAATTCAACCTTTAAAATTATCCGAACCCGTATTGATCAGTTTGGGGTAGCTTCACCTAATGTGCAGTTACAAGAAAATACGGGCAGAATTATAGTAGAATTACCAGGAGTTGATAACCCGGATAGAGTTAGAAAACTATTGGAAGCGACTGCAAAGTTAGAATTTTGGGAAACTGATGAAAATAGTGGTGCACAAGGTATTGGTAACCGTATTTTTGAAGCAGATTCCAAATTAAAAGAGTTATTAGATGCACAAGACCCAACCAGAATAACTCGTTTAGAAGAATTGAATAAGCCAACTAACAGCGAGGAAGTAAGCATTGAAGAGGATACGACCTTAGCAGACGATACTACAGGTGTTGAAAATGACAGCATTAGTTCTGACTTAAATATAGATAACCTGGCTGATGCAGCGATTGATACAACTGAGGCTGCCCGAAATGCCAGAGCAGAATTAAGTAATCCACTGTTATCTGTTTTTACACCATCTTTTAGTACGCAAAATGGCAGGCAAGTTCCGGCGGCAGGTTCTATTGTGGGTTATGCCTTTAAAAAAGATACGGCTAAAGTAAACGAATACTTAAGTATGCGTCAGATTAAAAGTATATTTCCAGCAACCACTAAATTGGTTTGGGCTGCTAAGCCATTTAGTAATCCTGGTGAATCTGAAGCTGAATCAGCTGACAACCCGTTGGCATTATATGCTTTAAAAAGCCGGTTTAGTCCACCTCGCCCACGTATGGAAGGCGATGTGATTTTAGATGCTGCAGGAGAATTTGGACAAACCGGTAAGCCGGTGGTTAATATGCGCATGAATTCCATCGGTTCGAAAGAGTGGTCTAAAATGACGGGCGAAAACATTAAAAGACAAGTTGCCGTTGTGTTAGATAATAAAGTATATTCTGCTCCGACCGTTCAAGCCAAAATTTCTGGCGGGAATACCGAAATTAGTGGAAACTTTAACGTAAAGGAAACAAAAGATTTAGCTAATATTTTAAAAGCCGGTTCATTGCCGGCACGCCCTACCTCAATTGAAGAAGCGGTTGTTGGTCCTTCTTTAGGTGCTGATTCTATCAAAAAGAGTTTGCGCGCTTTAATTATCGGCTTGGTGCTGGTCCTCATTTTTATGGTACTATATTATAATAATGGTGGTTTGGTAGCCAACCTCGCACTTATTTTAAACCTGTTTTTTATTATAGGCATTTTGGCTGCCTTAGGTGCAACGCTTACGCTACCCGGTATGGCAGGTATTGTGCTTACAGTAGGTATGGCAGTGGATGCAAACGTACTGATATTTGAAAGGATTAGAGAAGAGTTACTAAAAGGAAGTGGCATTAAAAAAGCGATTGCTGACGGTTATCAAAAATCGTACAGTGCCATTCTCGATGCAAACTTTACCACTTTTATTACAGCTGTAATTTTAGCCTTGTTTGGTTTAGGTCCGGTATTAGGTTTTGCCGTAATTTTAATCATTGGTATTTTATCATCTTTATTTACGGCTATTTTTGTGGCTCGTTTAGTGTTCGATTCGCGTTTAAATAGAAATAAAGAACCACAATTCTGGACAGGCTTCAGCAGAGGTGCGTTTAAAGATTTAAATTTTGATTTTATTAGCAAAAGAAGAATTGCCTATATGGTTGCCGGTTTTTTGGTATTGGCAGGCATCACTTCTATGGCAATAAAAGGTTTTGACTTAGGTGTTGATTTTAGTGGCGGAAGAACTTACGTAGTAAAATTTGATAAACCTGCCAAAGTAGGAGAAATTAGAGCCGCTTTAACCGATAAATTTAATAACGCACCGGTAGTGAAATCATTTAGTACGGCAAATCAGGTAAAAATTACCACTTCCTACAAAATTGATGAATCGAATGCCGCTATTGATGATGAAATAGAAGGTTTATTACATGCAGGAGTTAAAGGCTTTTATGATGAAGAGCCCAGCTTTGAAAAATTTACATCAGAGTATCGGTTAAGCTCTCAAAAAGTTGGTCCTACTATAGCAGATGACATTAAAACTTCTTCTATATGGGCTTCTTTAATTGCCTTAACTCTAATTTTCTTATACATATTGTTTAGGTTTAGAAAATGGCAATACGGTCTCGGAGCCATTATTGCTTTGGCAGTTAACGTAGCAATTGTTATGGGCTTCTTCTCTATTTTTGCCGGTGTTTTACCATTTACCTTAGAGATTGATCAGGCGTTTATCGCAGCCATCTTAACGGTTATTGGATATTCCATAAACGATACGGTAGTGGTTTTTGACCGTATTAGGGAGTACCTCGGTATATACACCAAACAACCGATGAAGGAAGTAATAAATTCTGCCATCAACAGTACTTTAAGTAGAACCTTAATAACCTCTTTAACTACTTTATTTGTGGTAACTATCTTATTTATTTTTGGTGGTGAAGTAATTAGAGGCTTTGCTTTTGCATTATTGATTGGTATTATAGTGGGTACCTTATCATCGGTATTTATTGCAACCCCAATTGTAACCGATTTAACTGCACCAGAACGAAAAAGAGTTGTACATAATGAACGGGCAGAAAGAGGACAAAAGAAGAAAAAAAGAGTTACTGCTTAAAATTTTATGCAGTTAACATCTTAATTAAAATAAAAACAAACCCCGATAATTCATTTTATCGGGGTTTTTGATTTTTATAATTTGGCAAGCCGGACTAATTCCCCTTCAAATATTGAAGAGCTTGTACCGATACTTCGGTAGGTGGGCTTTTTCGAAAGAAAAAGGTCGGGGTAGTTTAAAACTCACAAAAGACTACTCCATACTGCTCATTAAATTCGTAGTAGAACCAAAAAATAAGTACTTTTGCATCTTTTTGTAAATCAAATATCACACAAACCGGTATATGATCGTTTTGAAATTTGGCGGTAGTTCAGTAAAAAATGCTGAAAGAATAAAATCTGTTCGAAATATTATTAGTCTTTATGGTAAAGAACATAAGCGGATTGCAGTAATCGTTTCTGCCCTGGGTGGAATTACCGATCATCTTATTGAAACCGGTCAACTTGCTGCTCAACAAGATGAGCAATACCTCGAAAACTTCAACGAAATATATAACCGCCACGCCGATACTATTGACGAATTAGTTACCGGAGAAAAGCAGGCAGAATTAAAAACTTATCTGAAACAAAAAGCAGAGAACCTGCAAAGTTTGTTGAAGGGTGTTTTTTTGTTAAGAGAAATGTCTGCCCGTACAAAAGATTGTATTTGCAGTTTTGGAGAAATTATGTCTTCAAAAATTATAGCTACTTATTTTGAAGAGGAACTGAAAAAGGTAATTCATCTTGATGCAAGAGAAATTATAAAAACGAATGCCAATTTTGGCAATGCTCGTGTTGATATGGAATTGACCCAACAAAATTGTATCAAACACATCCGCACTAATGGCGTTTATGTTATGGGCGGTTTTGTAGCAACCAACCAATTAAATGAAACTACTACGTTGGGCAGAGGCGGCTCCGATTTTTCAGCGTCCATTCTTGCCGCTTGCACCGATGCGAAAGCCTTACATATATGGACTGATGTAGATGGAGTGATGTCTTCCGACCCTCGTAAAGCAACTAAAGCATTTTCTATTCCTTATTTATCCTATGATGAGGCAATGGAATTATCACATTTTGGTGCTAAAGTTATTTATCCGCCTACCATAAAACCGGTTTTGCTAAAAAACATACCGATCCGAATCAAAAACACCTTTAATCCTGATTTTGAAGGCACGCTAATTTCTAACGAACCACCTGTAAAAGAAACCAATCCGGTAAAGGGCATCAGCTCTGTTTCATCTATTTCCTTAATAACTTTGCAAGGTGCCGGTATGATTGGTGTGGCAGGTATTGCCGGTCGTTTGTTTTCTACCTTAGCGAAAAATGAAATTAGCGTCATCTTAATCAGTCAGGCATCTTCTGAACATTCTATTTGCTTTGCCATTAACCCCGATAAAGATGAATTGGCTAAAACCGTAATTGAAGCTGAGTTTGAACGGGAGTTAGAACGAGGAGATATTGAACCGGTATTGGTTGAAAGTAACCGAAGTATTTTGGCTATAGTAGGCGAAAACATGAATAGTACCGCCGGTATTTCTGGTCGTTTGTTTCAATCGTTAGGTAAAAATGGCATTAACATAAACGCGATTGCTCAAGGCAGTTCTGAGTTAAACATTTCAACTGTGGTAGCTGCCAATGATGAAATAAAAGCCATTAACGTATTACACGATGCCTTATTTTTATCAGCAAACAAAACGCTACATTTGTATATTGTTGGAACCGGTTTAATTGGTGGTACGCTTATTAAACAAATTAATGAACAATACGAAACGCTGATACAAGATTTAAAATTAGAATTGAAAGTTATTGGGGTAACCAATACCCGTAAAATGCTTATGAATGAAGAAGGTATTAACTTAACCAACGTTGATGAAATGTTAAATGCCAAAGGCAGCAGTGCAGATTTCAATACTTTTGTACAGAAAATGATCGAACTAAATTTATCCAATAGTATTTTTGTTGATAATACAGCAAGCGAATTACCCATTGACGCTTATTTGAATATTATTAAAAACAGTATTTCGATAGTTACGCCAAACAAAATTGCAAAAACCCAAAACATGAAGAGCCACCAAAGTTTGTTAGAGGCTGCTCAAAAATCAGGAGCACAATTTATGTATGAAACAAACGTAGGTGCAGGCTTACCTATTATTTCTACTTTAAGAGATTTAATACAAAGTGGCGATCAAATATTAAAAATTGAAGCGGTGTTATCTGGTTCTTTATCTTTTATATTTAACAACTTTTCTACCCAAAATCAATTTAATGAAATTGTAGAAATAGCTAAAGAAAAAGGATTTACCGAACCGGACCCACGGATTGACTTAAGTGGTAAAGACGTAGCTAGAAAAGTATTAATATTAGCAAGAGAAACCGGTAGATCAATTGAGTTAAGTGATATTAGAATTGCCAATATTTTACCCGATGCTTGCTTGAAAGCTAAAACCGTTGAGGATTTTTTTAAAGCACTAAAAGAACATAATAATCACTTTGACACTATGTTAGAAAATGCAGAACGAGAGCAGAAAAAATTAAGGTTTATTGCCACTATTACTCAAGAAGATGCCTTTGTTGAATTACAGGCGGTAGATATGGAAAATCCTTTTTATCATTTATCGGGTAGTGATAACATGGTAGTGTATACAACTAAGCGGTATAACGAACGCCCTTTAGTAGTAAAAGGACCAGGGGCAGGGGCAGAAGTAACGGCAGGTGGCGTTTTTGCTGAAATTATTAACATCGGTAAATATTTATCATAAAAACATGGAGACATCTGTTAAAGTATTTGCGCCGGCATCTATCGGTAATGTAATTGTTGGTTTTGATGTGTTGGGCTTGGCAGTTCAGCAACCCGGTGATGAAGTAATTGTTCAACTTAACGACCACAAAGAAGTTAAAATCATTAAGATTGAAGGCGATGGGGGCAGATTGCCCAAAGATACGGACAAAAACACGGCAGGCATAGCCGTAAAATCCTTATTAAGAAAATTAGATTCTAAACAAGGTTTTGATATTAAGCTCTACAAAAAATTACCACTCGGCAGTGGTTTGGGTAGTAGTGCGGCAAGTGCTGTAGCGGCAGTAGTTGGAGCCAATGCACTGTTGGGTAACCCCTTTAGTAAAAAAGAATTGTTGCCGTGTTTAATGGAAGCAGAAGCAGTTGCCAGTGGTTCTGCTCACGGAGATAATATTGCCCCCTCTCTATTAGGTGGTTTAGTTATGATTCAAAATAACCAACCTATTCAGGTGAGGCGGTTGCCTTTTCCAAAAGATTTGTGGGTTGTATTGGTAAAACCCAATGTAGAAGTATTAACCAAGCAAGCCCGGATGTTGCTAAAAGAACACATTCCTTTAAATAATGTGGTTAATCAATTTAGCAATTTGGCTGGCTTTATTGCCAGTTTGTATGAAAACGATTTAGAGTTGATGCGCGATTCATTAAACGATTTTATTGCAGAACCGGTAAGGGCTATGCTCATACCGGGTTATCAATCTATTAAAATGGCAGCTCAACAAATGAAAGCAGTAGGTTGCGGCATTTCTGGCTCAGGTCCAACCATGTTCGCCTTTACTGAAACCCAATTTTCTGCACAAAAACTTTCTGAACGCTTTCAACAAGAATTTAATGAAATTAATATTTCAAGCATTAATTATATTACTCAAGTAAGTGAAGAAGGTGCAATGTTGTTATAGATCGACAGACTAATTCAACTCGCACCATACATACTATCTTATTTTAGTTCAACAAATTTTTATATGATGGATACCTGAAACCTAATCGCAGAGTTCCTAAAACCATCATTAACAAAGCCAAAACTATTAAACCCCATTGCGACAAGGTTGGTATTTCTGGATTTGCGATAAAGTGTCGACATCTTAAAACTGAATTAAAAAAGTTTTAACTTTAATTGTTTCTTGTTGATTTGAATTGGAAGAAACGTGAAAGAAGCAAATAATACATAAGTACAGTGTTAATTGAAAAGGTAACTATGTAGACTTAGGGATAATCCGATTCGACTATCAGTGAGAAGTTGGAAATAACCTAATTAAAAATGAGCTTATATTGGATAAAGCTATTTTTGAGAAACGTAATTATGTTTAGATATCTAATTAAATATTATAATGAAAAGATTCAGTAAATTGAACAAGTTTATCAAGGTAGTTGACATAGGATAAAGGTAAGCGGAATAAACGTCATGCGGGAAACTTGTGCAGGACTCGATCCAGTATCTGAGCTTGCGGAACAGATTTTCCGGCATCTCTCCTAAAAACATCCTACAAAACTTTGAAATATGGGGGAAACCTTAGGAGAGATTGCTGATAAATGTTCCGTTACTCTCCACATTTTCTGCAATGACGGCAGAGGGTATTTCGAGTTTTGGGAGAGGTATTAAAGTATCAACTACTTTATTGTATAGATAAACTTGTCGTAAATTGACTTAAGTTGTTATTTTTCGCTTGCTCAAAGCTGTGCATTATTTACTTCTCTGTTCAATTTCGGCATTTACCTTTTTTAACTCTTTCCAACATTTTAAAGTGAGCGATGTAAAACCAGGTATTGGAATAAAACCTTTGGCTTTGTCAAACCAAGAAACTTTGATATCATATTCCTCTAAATTGCCAATGTAATTCGAGATAAAATATTCCACAATTTCTTCGGCAACAATTGAACCGCCAAAAGAGGGTAACATAGCTGCGGCTTCGGGTATACTCATTGCCAAGTCGATACCTGACGAAACCAGCATAATTTTTACTAAGGCTTGCTTTTTCTCCTTAAAATATTCGAGTGAATCTTTATCAATAATTTTGATTGTGTCCATATAAAATTTATAGTACTGTATTTTAGACGTTTTGCAGGCAATAAAGTTATGCTACTTATATACGAAATATCATAAACATCTTGTTAACAAAAGTTTATGAAAATTAGTTCTAATGAAATAATAATTATCCATTGAAATCAAGCAGTTATTCACTTCCAATTCACGCAGTCTGTCTATATGTTGTATAGACCATAATTTTATTTTCATCTTTTAGAACCCATCATATATTATATACTTATGTTTCGCTAGTAAAATAATTGCTGTTCCAATGGAACCTGTTCCATTGTGTAAACAAAAGCATAGCCACTTTACTACATCAAGTGAACAGGTTCACTCGGATGATTTTGTGCTTTATATGTTGAATTAAGTTAACTTAACCTAATTGAGTACTTCAATTTCAATAAATAATTTATATTCACATAATAAAAAATGGATACTTCTACAGAAACTTAAGATAAATAGTATTTGTGAATATAAGCACAATAAAACAAACATCTCAACCCTTCACTTTTTTTCACAAAATCAAGTTGCAATAAGAAGGTATATTTTATTATTTTTGCACTCTTTTAATAAACACATAAATACAAATATGAATATTAGTGTTGAAAACTTAACGAAAACGTATGGTCCGCAAAATGCCGTTGATGATATTTCGTTTACGGTAAACACCGGAGAAATTCTGGGTTTTCTTGGTCCCAATGGTGCCGGTAAAACCACCACCATGAAAATTATTACTTGTTATATGGCTCCATCGCAAGGTTCTGTAAGAGTGGGCGATTATTCCATTGGTGAACATGCAGACGAAATTAAAAAACGAATTGGCTATTTACCGGAGCATAACCCGCTATATAAAGATATGCCGGTTATTGAATATCTGGAATTTGTAGCCAAATTACAGGGATTGGCGAAATCAGGAATTCCGCAGCGGATTAAAAAGATGGTTCAGTTGTGCGGCTTAGATTTAGAGAAGCATAAAAAGATAGGAGAACTTTCTAAAGGGTATCGACAAAGAGTGGGTTTAGCTCAAGCCTTAATTCACGATCCGGAGATTTTAATTTTAGATGAACCAACTACAGGTTTAGATCCAAATCAAATTGTAGAGATCAGAAACTTGATTAAAGAAATCGGTTCTGAAAAAACAGTTATTTTATCTACACACCTGATGCAGGAAGTTGAAGCTACCTGTAGCAGAGCTATTATTATCAGCAAAGGTAAATTAGTAGCCGATGGAGCTCCTTCTACTTTGCAGAAACAAGCACAAGGCAGCGAAGTTTTAAAAGTAACTATAGAAGATGGTGTACCAGAAGACATTTACAATAAACTACAACAATTGGCTACGGTAAAAAGTGTTGATTTAGACCCCAAAAGAAGTAATCATTTTATTATAGCCGGTAATTCTGAGCTAAGTTCTAAACGGGGCGTATTTCAGTTATGTGTGCAAAACAATTGGGTGATTACCGAAATGATTCCGGTAGAAAAAAGTATGGAAGATGTTTTCCGTAACTTGACTTTAAATTAATTGCTTTTAAATTATTCAAACAATTTTTAAAACAAAAAATCTAAAATAATAAACATATATGAAACAAATTTGGACAATAGCCATCCGGGAATTTAGGGCTTTTTTTGATTCACTGATCGCTTATATCCTCATCATGGTATTTCTTGGGCTAAGTGGCTTTTTTACGTGGCTATATGGTGCCGATGTATTTTACACCGGGCAGGCAAGTATGCAACCCTTTTTTGCCATTGCCTACTGGACGATGTTCTTCTTCATCCCTGCCTTAACCATGAAAATGTTGGCAGAAGAAAACAACACCGGGACCATTGAACTTTTATTAACTAAAGATGTAAGCGACATGCAGGTTATATTGGGTAAATTCCTATCTGTTATGCTGTTGGTTTTGATTGCCTTAGTATTTAGTTTACCTTATTATTTTACCATTGCCTGGTTGGGTCCTATTGATCACGGTGCCGTTTGGTGTGGTTATTTGGGTATTTTACTAATGAGTGCAGCTTATGCCGGCATTGGTTTGTTTACCAGCTCCATCACCAAAAATCAAATAGTTGCCTTTTTATTAGCCTTATTAATTGGTATGTTTTTCTTAATTATTTTTGGAACCTTGGCGGGCAATATGACCGGAGTGCTGGGTAAAATATTCGCTTATTTAGATGTGTCAGGTCACTATCAATCCATTTCAAGAGGCGTAATTGACAGTCGTGACATATTATATTTTTTATCAATATCGGCATTGGGCATTTTTATGGCTCAAGCTGTATTAGCAAAACGAAATACAACTAATTAAATAATGACAACTAATTCTCAACGCTGGGTAAGAATACTGTTAATTCTGGCAGTAATTTTGGCGGCTAATGTTTTATTAAATCGATTGTTTTTCCGCTTGGATTTTACAGGAGACAAAAGATACACATTAAGTACGCCCACTAAAAATATTTTAAAAAATATAGAAGATCCGGTAACGGTTTCTGCTTATTTTTCAGAAGATGTACCGGCACAAATTGCACAAACCAAAGCCGATTTTAAAGATCTGTTAGAAGAATACAATAAAAGATCTAATGGTAATGTGGTGTATGAATTCATTAACCCTAATGCCGATCAGGAAAGTGAACAAGCTGCACAACAGGAAGGCATACAACCGGTACAGGTGAATATGCGGGAGCGTGATCAGGTTAAACAACAACGGGTTTATTTGGGTGCGGTTATTAAACAGCAAAATCAAAAAGAGGTGATTCCTTTTATGCAGCCCGGTGCGGCTATGGAATATGCTTTGTCTTCTTCTATTAAAAAAATATCGGTAACCAACAAACCCAAATTAGGTTTGATACAAGGGCATGGCGAACCGCCTTTAAATGAGCTAAATCAAGTTGCCAGTGCCTTAAGTGTTTTGTTTGATGTGCAACCCGTAACCTTAGATACGCTTACACCGGCAAACTATAAAGGTTTAATGCTTATTGCACCCAAAGATAGTTTTGTAACTGCCGAGTTCGATATGTTAGATTCGTTTTTGAAAACAGGTAAAGGTTTATTTGTTGCCATTAATAGAGTTGATGCGGATATTCAGCAAAGCAGAGGAACTTCACTATCCACCGGTTTAGAAACCTGGTTAACGGATAAAGGCGTAACGGTAGAAAATAATTTTGTAACCGATATTAAATGCGGAAGCGTTTCGGTGCAACAGCAAACGGGCTTCTTTTCTTTTAATCGTCCGGTTCAATTTCCGTATTTACCTATTATTCAAAATTTTGCAGACCATCCGATAACCAAAGGATTGGAACAAGCGGTGCTTCAATTTGCAAGCTCTTTAAGTTTTCCAGCAAAAGATGGAGTGAAGGTAACCAAGTTAGCCTTTAGTTCAGAGCGTTCCAATACAGTGCCTGCTCCAACTTTTTTTGATATTAATAAAGAGTGGACCAACAATGATTTTACTCAAAAAGCCTTACCGGTTGCGGCTGCTTTAACAGGTAATTTGGTTGAAGGCATTGAAGGAGATGGCGAGGCTAAAATGGTGGTGATAGGTGATGGTGATTTTGCTACCAATGGTAGTGGTCAACAAGCTCGACAAATAGATCCTAACTCTGCCAGCTTAATGGTAAATGCCATTGAATGGTTAAATGATGATACGGGTTTAAGTGAATTGCGAACTAAGGAAGTTACTTCAAGACCGATTAGTAAAGAGTTGGAAGATGGTCAAAAAACGATGATCAAATACTTGAACTTCTTTTTGCCCATCGGCTTAATTATGTTATATGGTTTAATTCGATTGCAAGTAAGAAACCGCAAGAAAAACAAATGGAGGGAGGCACGCTATGTTTAAGAAAAAAGGAAATTTATTTTTAATTATTGCTTTGTTAGCCTTGGTTGGGGCGTATCTATTTATTACTAGCCAAGACAAAAAAAAGGGAGAGCGTAACTTTAAATCGGAGTTGGTAGCTATTGATAAAGACAAAGCTACTAAGGTTGTTATAAAGAGCAACAAAAACGATCAGCCGCTTGAGTTAAATAAAGATGGTGAACAATGGATGGTTACTTTAAAAGATGGCAGCAAAGTTACTGCCATGGAAAATGCCATTGAAAGTACCTTTAAAGAATTAGAAGGAATTAAAACTTCTCAGGTGGCTGCTCGCACTACCGATAAATGGGCAGAGTACAAAGTGGACGATCAAGGCACTAATGTTGAAGTTTATGAAGGTGCTAATAAAGTATTGGATATTATTTTGGGTAAGTTTGATATTGATCCACAAAGTTTACAACAACAAGGCGGTCAGTTTGGCGGACAAAGCAACCCTAAGTTTACCAGTTATGTACGTTTGCAAGGTGAAAATGAAGTATTTGCCGTAAAAGGTTTTTACGAAGGTCTCAACAGTCAAACCGCAGATAATTACAGAGATAAAGCCATGTTTAAAGCCAACCGGGCAGACATTGCCAAAATCAATTTCAACTACACCGATTCTGCGTATCAATTGGTTTTAGCAGATTCTCTTTGGACGATTAACGGTTCAGAGGCTGATTCAACCCAAGTGGCTCAATATTTAAATATGGTATCAACCATTAGCGGTAGTAAATTTGTTGACCAGCCCAATTCTTCCTCTATTGCTAATATTGTAGTGGAAACCAAAAGTGGGCAGAATACTACTTTTAATGCTTATGCCTTACCTGCTTCAGCACCCGCCGAAGGGGAAGAAAAGAAAGGTCCAACACCCGAATATGTGGTGAGTTCAGATGCTTTGACGAATTCTTATTTTGAAGGGAGTTCGGTTTTTAGCCGGTTGTTTGTAGGGAAGGGGAAGTTTTCTAAATAAATACAACTATTAAATTTAATAGTTTTTATCATAAATATTGTTTAATAATTTTATATGAAAAAGAATAATCTATTTTTTATTATACTATTGCTCTTTGCGGGTGCAGTATGTTTTACATCTTGCAAAGATGAATGCGAAGATGTTAACTGCCAAAATGGTGGTACATGTATTGAAGGGGATTGTGAATGCCCTGAGGGCTTTACAGGTATAAACTGTCAAACTGAGCTGCAACCAGACCCCTGCGAAAATATAACCTGCGAAAATGGAGGTACTTGCAATGATGGAAACTGCGATTGTCAGGAAGGTTTTACTGGTACGAATTGCGAAACTGTGGTAGACCCCTGCGAAAATGTAACTTGTGAAAATGGAGGTACTTGCAATGATGGTAACTGTGATTGTCAGGAAGGTTTTACAGGTGCGAATTGCGAAACTGTGGTAGAAGACTCCTGCGAAAATGTAACTTGCGAAAATGGAGGTACTTGCAATGAAGGTACTTGCGATTGTCCGGAAGGTTTTACAGGTACGAATTGCGAAACTGTGGTAGACCCCTGCGAAACTGTAATTTGCGAAAATGGAGGTACTTGCAATGAAGGTATTTGCGATTGTCCGGAAGGTTTTACAGGCGAAAATTGTGAAACTATGGTAGACCCGCCAGATGCTTGTGCCGATATTGATGCTACCTTTGATGGCGATGTAATTGGAGTACTTTCGGTAACCTGTTCCTATGATGCTTGTCACGGTGCTGCAAGCATGTTTGGTCAAAAAGACTACAATGTGTTTAGTAATTTACAACCTTTTTTAGAAGATGGTTCTTTTGAGAAACGGGTATTAAATGGAGGAGACGCAGACAACCCCGTTATGCCTCCACCTTATGCTCCTGAAGGTAATCCGAAGGAATTAACAGAAGAGCAATTGCAAATCTTAATGTGTTGGAAAGAAGCAGGCTATCCTGAAAATTAAAAAATAAGTGGATATATAAATACAGTATCAACCATTAGTGGCAGTGCATTTGGTGATTAGTCTGGTTTTAATTCCATAGCCAATATAGTGGTGGAAACCAATAGTGGGCAAAGTACTACTTTTAATGTGTATGCTTTGCCTGCCGCAGCAACAGATGAAGGGGAAGAAAAGAAAGGTCCAACACCCGAATATGTGGTTACTTCAGATGCTTTGACGAATTCCTATTTTGAGGGGAGTTCGGTTTTTAGCCGGTTGTTTGTTGGTAAGGGGAAGTTTGGGAAAGGTAAGTAGTAGGTTTTGTTTGAAGATATATAAAAAGCCCGGTTTTTACACCGGGCTTTTTTTTGGAGATGGATCGATTATTTTATGATGAAATATAAACCTACTATACAAAAATAACTCCAGCGGGATGCCAGCTTTATACTTAAAGCACTAGATGAAAGTATACTAGTTTTAACGATTTTGGTTGTCCATAAGCTAGATCACTGATATTTTACTCCGCTCCAGATACTAAATCAAATTCTGTATAGATTTTGCTATGACCGTAATCCGAATAAAGTTGAGTTTATTGGATTACCACCGCACCACCTCCATGGTAACTATAATAGGCTCCATCATACATAGCATCAGCAGAAGCAGGACCCATTACATAACTACCTTTTGAAACCGCTCTTACCATATAGTAATAATTTTTGTATGCATATTTATTATCTCTTTTAGAGGTTGGAATAGCGGTGGTATAAATATTAACCCGGTCGTCTCTAAAATCAATATGGTCATAAGTTCCCTGATTTTTTTGCCAGGGAATGTTAGCGGTTTCTGTTAACCTCGGATTTTCAATTTCAAAACCTGCCGGCAACACATCTGTCAAAACCACATTAGCTACTCTTTTATCTTTGCTTCTTAAGCCTAACTTTACTACTATCAAATCATTTTGCTGTATATCGGTTAAGTTGATTTGGTTACCATTCCGGTCATAAAATGTTTTTCTTACCTCCAAAAAATGATCAACTTCTTCTACTTCATTTTTTTCTGTGAAACCACTCAACTCGTAAAAATAATGTAATTGCCCATCTCCTTTGGTTTTGATGCGCAATTGCCGGTTCTTTATTTTTGTAAGATCGAAGTGCACATTTTCCTCGCCGGTAAATTCGGCAATTAATTCATCGCCGGCATAAACTTCGGCTTCAATATTATTATTTCGATTTAAATGTGCTAGTTTAGATAATGCCAAAACCGTAAATACTGCTTCTTGCGTATTAAAGTACCGCTTCCGTTTAAACTCTTCTGAAATCTTTTTAGCTATTAGCGGTATTTGTGGATTATCGGGTTCAGCATCTGCCAAAGCATATAAAGATATTGCCATATCACGAATGTAAGAACTAAAGCTACCATCAAACTCACTAATTGCTTTTGCCCCGCTAAACGAAGGCGGAACCATATCTCTAAATTTATCTACATCACCTAAAATGGCATAGGCGGCACCAATTAAATATTTGGCATCGGTGGTTAACAGATCGGGATACGATTTGTAGTAATTCATTAAAGCAATATCTTGTTTACCGGCAAGGGCTAACACAAATAAGCCGTAAGGAATTTCTCGTCTAACTGTTTCATTTTTTGCATCTCCAAAAAAGTAATACCACGCAGTTTCTTTGGTTCGGTTTCTTTCTTTTATATAATCATACAACCGGTCTAAAACATAGGGGTTTACATCGTAGCCCGCTTTTTTAGCTTCGGTTAAAAAGTGTGCAGCATATATTGAGCCCCACCAATGCGGTTGGCTATTACCTCGCCAATATCGAAAACCACCTAAACTAGTTTGTAAGGTTTGTATTTCATATATAAGTGATTGCACCAATTTTTGTGGATTGATATGTTTATTTTCATCAAACTGCAAACCAAAATCTTCTATTAAACTTTCAGCTTGAACCAAGGGAAAAACACGAGATATTTTTTGCTCTAAACAACCATGCGGATAGTTTAAAAGGTAACTTAATTTATCGCCAAACTGCGCAATAGGCGAATTGGTTAACAGCACTTTGCCGTTTAGTGAACTCTCCAAAAAATCGTGCTCCAATTCAATAACTTTATCTTCATTAGCCTTGACCATACCACTGCCACTTCGTTTTTGCAAAGGACTTGCCGGGCGAACTTTTAGTTCAGTTGTGTTGGTAAAAGATTCTGAGCCAATATTTGTAGTTACTACAACTTTAGCATCACCTAAAGCATTTAACACCTTTGCCTTAAACAATAATTGCGCTTCATTGTTAGCCGAAACAGCCTGTTTAATTTTATTTTCAGCAATAATTTCTAGTGGAC
Source organism: uncultured Chitinophagales bacterium (assembly GCA_938023075.1). Taxonomy (GTDB): domain Bacteria; phylum Bacteroidota; class Bacteroidia; order Chitinophagales; family JAHDHT01; genus CALHDG01. The sequence goes on along the minus strand of CALHDG010000036.1, from coordinate 16,065 downwards.
CTTCTACTGAAATATTCACCTCATTTTCTATAGTATTTTCGGTCGTATTGCTAAGCATTACTGGTATATCAACTATATCACCCGGCGTTAAAAATCGAGGTAATCCTGTACTCATCACCATAGGGTCGGCTACTTTCATATTGGCTTCGGCAGCACCAAAGCGATCATCTTTATAGTTCATCGCCATGATGCGTAAATCGCCGGAAAATTCAGGCACATCAATTGTCATTTGATATAAACCTTGTTCATCGGTTTGTACAATGCCACTCCAGAACGAACATATCTTCACCCGCTTTTTACCAAAACCTACTGCCCGGTTATTCAGTTCTTCAACCGATCCGCCGCCGATTAGCAATCCTCTGTCCGCCAATTCTGGAAATAAATAAGGATACAAATCATAGGCTTTTACTTCTAAAGCTCTTTTCTGATAAAAATAATTAGCTGCTGAAGGGCTTTCATAATTCGTAATATTTAATATACCTTCATCTACAACAGCTATAGTCATTTCAGTATTTGGTTCACTTTGTATAGAAAAGGTATAAGATTGATTTGATCTGATTTTCTCCTCAGTTTCAAAAGTAATCGGAATAATTTTCTCTGCATTGCTTACTTCCAGATTTTCAATACCATAAGCAACCGTTAGAGGGCTGTTATTATCATCAACTGATTTTATGAGCGTTGCGGTAACGTAGGCGTTTGGAACCATTTCTTCTGTAATATTAATTAATAATTCAGCGGTGCGTTTTTCTGTTTTGGTGTAATAATGTTTGATGATGTTATCGCGTTCAACCGTTACCAAAATCTTACCTTGAAAAGGCGTTGATAAAACAAGGTTTGCCTGCTCCCCTACTTCATAACTACCTTTGTCTTTTTTAAAATCAATCTTACCTTCTTTATTTACTTCAAAGGAAGTAAAATCAGTACGATCTCTACCATAGGCATAAAAACTATAGCGGCACATATTATCCGGATGTCCAAACTTTACTTCGTAGCTGCCCGAAATCATCGGTGTAAAATTGAACAAGGTATTTTTATCTGAAATAACCAAGGTCTCCTCGGCAACAATATCTTCTTGTTTATAAGAATTATAGCGATATCTTCCTCTACTATCTTTTTCTAAAACGGTTTTGTAATAATTGCGTACTACTTGAATTAACATAGGTTGGTCTGTCAGCATTTCCCCTTCTTTATCTAAAGCAACAAAGTTCAATGGCAGATTTTGTTCGGTTTTGTTGTAGCGATCAAAACGTTTCAAACCAAAAAATATTTCTTGAGTAAAAATATCTACATAGTTGGCTTTGTTAACCGGTCTGCCGGTTTCATCAAAAACGGTAGTGATTAATTTTCCTCTAAGTTGACCTATAGTTTTGTAATGTGCCGGTATGTCAAAATTAATTTCAACTAATCCTTCTTCATTGGTTTTTCCTTCTTTTATGGTTTGATTTAATGGTGAATCATTATCAAAATTAAAGTAGTAGTCTTCAAAGTTTTTAGGGGTAAAATTTACCCGGCTAAAGTTCAAGCTTGTTTCATAATTTCTATTTTTTGCAGGAGGTCCAAAAAAATTGCTGGCTTGAATTTGTAATTTAATTTGTTCTCCATTTTTGTAGCTAAGTTTATTGGTGTTGGCTTCCACTTTAATACGGTCGGGCATAAAAGCTTCCACTTTTACCGGATGTGTTTTTATAAAAATATCGTTGCCGGTATACAATTCAAAAGTATAAACACCGGTTGTGGCAGTTGCTGGTATATCTACTTTAGTTTCAAAAGCCCCTTCACTATTTAGTTTTTTGTTGATGCTTTTCAACAGCTTTCCATTGGGTAACAAGCATTTAATTAAAACGGGTATGTCACTAACGCGATTGATTTCATTGCTTCTAACCACACCTGCTAAATTGATCGTTTCACCGGGTCTATACAATTCGCGCTCTCCATACATATAGGCTAAATAAGTACTTTCGTGGTTGCGTAATCCGCCAATTTCGAAGCGGGAACTGTTCATTTGAGCTTGTTTAAAGTATAAGAAATTGAAATCGTTAGCCGTATTGACTTCAATCAATTTTACGGTTGGATCGATCATGTTCATTTCAGTTAAACTGAATTTTACTACGCCTTCTCCGTCACTTGGCCGGTTGATTAACTTTTGGTTAGTTTGATCAAACAAGCTAACACTTGCTCCACTAATAGGTTGGGTAGTTTTGATGGAATTCAGAAATACATAAATCGCATCTTTGGCCACTTTTGTTATAATCCCAATATCAGATAGGGACACTACTTGTGAGGAAGTTAAATAACGCTTTTCAGGATGACTGACCTCTACTATATAAATTCCCTGATAGTCTTGTAAAATATCTTCAAAATTTAAGTTTAATAAACGAAGTTTGCCTACCGTTTCCAAAGTATTGGTTTGCATCGTTTTTTCATAAATTGTTTTACCCATTTCGGTGGTATTATAAAGCTGGTAATTATGATAATTATAATTATCGGATTCAGCATCATAGTCGCGGTAATACTTATAATCTTTGCCTTTTTTAAATAAGGCTTTAATATTATTGGCAAAAACTTTGGTGATCTTCACCTTTACTTCATCAATATTAATAATTTCAATGGCTACATTTTTACTGCCGGCAGAACTCAAGTATCTATTTTTTTTATTGATGAAACGAATGTTGGGTTCTATATGACCAAAGCTAAATTGTGCTGTATATTCATTTTCTAAACCGGCAGAAAGAATACCTTCTAATCCCTTTTTTAGGGTTACACTATAACTATTACTAATGTCAAAATCATTACTAAAAACGCGAATGCTATTGGCAGTGGTTTCCACATTATACTCAATTTCCGGTGACAGTTTAATAAATGTCTTTAGGTTTTGATGCTTTATTTTTTGATTCGTATTGATGTATATTTCGCCTAAAGTTCCATTATGCTCAACTGTATGTCCACTAATAATTAATTCTCCTGGCTTTGGGATGTTGATTTTTTTACTTAGTTCAGTATTGTCATTATTTTCAGATTGATAGACTTCGTATGGAGACCCAATTCGCAATTCAATGGCTTGATCGGGTTTGATATCTTGGCTTTTAGGAATCCGTAAATCAAGGTATTTTGAAGAAACGCTATTCGTTATTTCAGGTATATAGGTTTCACCATCGATGTTTGCCTGTATATTGGCAAAAGAAGCAGGTTTCACCTGATAATTAAAATTTACTTTGATGCTGAGCTCACTTTGGTTTTTCTCAGCATTAGTTAATTGCCATGAAGCTGTGGCATCTTCTATTTTTAATTTGGCAGTATGAAAAGTGCCTTTATAATCTTGGTCAATATTTAAATTCGTATCTTTAACCAACTCATTATTTAATACAACTGTGTATTTGGTGTTTCTTTTAAAACCATAATCCGGTGAAAAAACGACTTGGTTCAATCCCGACCAACGAAAGCGACCTTCTACTACCGGAGAGAACAACAACAAGGGTTTGTTTTTCCAACTATTCAGTGCTTCTTCCTTCACTACATCTTGATTAAAAGTAAAAGTCAGATTTTGTTTGTCTTCGATCTGTTCCTTAAAATCTGTAGACACCACTTTTACAGTAGTTTTATTATTGGTGATGCAGCTATTAAATATAACAAGGCTTAAACAGATGAAAACAAATTGATTGGAGACACACTTCATATTAAGATTGAGTTTATTTATAAAATCGGATATATACCAATTTGATTATAAGATGTTACACTAAAATTTGGAGTTTAATTTGACAAGATTGAGGCAAAAAACGCAGGCATAGCCAAAGGCTATGGCGAGTATTTTTAACGAAAAGATTGCCAATATTAAAACAAAATTTGTGTGACATTTTATGGTTAATTTGGTATTAGATACATTGCTAACGCAAGCGTATCAAAAAATAGTATTAGCTGTTTAACAATATAAAGTGATTGCTTTATATTTAAAATTTATTAACTAATTGAAGGGAAATTCCAAATATAAATATTCAATCTCCAAAACATGAATAAGACAAATCTCAACTTTCAAGTGATCTTAATTTTGTAGTAACTTCTCCAACACTTCATCATACAAATCTTTCCAAGATGATACATCTTTCCAATCTTGCTGATTAATGGTTAGATGATTTTTAACAGTAGTGCCTAATGGTTGAAAAGGAAAATTTTGAGTTGTCAAATATTGCTCGACAGCTTTTGCATTTTGAGGATTAACCGAAACCACCACCCGGCTTTGGGCTTCTCCGAATAAACAAACATCTTCTCTAAGCACATTGCCGGTATCAATGTTAAAACCAATATCATTTTGAAAAGCACTTTCTAACAAAGCAGTAAACAATCCGCCATCCGATAAATCGTGAGCAGATTCTAACCATTTTTGTTGGTGTAAATGTTTGATGGTTTGTTGAAGGGCATACGACTCATCTAAATTAAAATAAGGTACTTTGCTGTCCTCAATATTTTTTAATCGCACCAAATATTCGCTGTTGTTTAGGTCATCAACTTGCTTACCCAACAAATAAATAACATCACCGGCTTGTTTAAAACTTAAGCCAAGTGCCGTTGATTTATCATCTAACAAACCCACCATACCTATGGTTGGCGTTGGATAAACCGGACCTTCATCGTTAGATTGGTTGTAGAAACTTACATTACCCCCGGTAACGGGTGTTTCAAATTTTCGACAGGCTTCGCCCATGCCTTTAATAGCATTTATAAATTGCCAATACACATGTTCATTATACGGATTACCAAAATTCAGGCAATTGGTAATCGCCAAAGGTTCAGCACCTGAACAAACAATATTGGTAGCCGCTTCTGCAACGGCAATCATAGCTCCTACATAAGGATTAGCATATACAAAACGGGCATTACAATCAACCGTAACCGCCAATGCTTTATTGGTTTCGGGTATCCTTACTAGGGCAGCATCTGTAGCAAAGTTGGTGCTCATATTTTTAATACCGACCATCGAATCGTATTGTTCATATACAAACTTTTTTGAGGCAATGTTTGGTTGTTGTATCAAGGCTTCGGCAATAGTTATACAATTTTCAGGAACTTCAATTTCATGGCTGGTATAATTTTTTAGGTTTTGATAATAAGCGGGTTCTTTATACGAACGATCATAAATAGGCGCACCCCCACCCAAACATAAAACGGATGCCGGAATATCTGCTACCATTTTGCCATTAAAAAAATATTGAAGTTGATTGCCTTCCGTAACTTCACCAATTTGAGTACAGTTTAAATCCCACTTTTCAAAAACCTCAATCACTGCTGCTTCTCTTCCTTTTTTGATTACGATCAACATGCGTTCTTGCGATTCGGATAACAGAATTTCCCAATCTTTCATATGCTCCTGTCTCAACGGAACTTGATCTAAATAGATCTGCATGCCATGTTTACCCTTCTCCGACATTTCAGCAGTTGAACAAGTAATGCCCGCAGCACCCATATCTTGCATCCCAACTATAGCACCGGTTTTTATCGCTTCTAAACTGGCTTCTAACAATAATTTTTCTTGAAAAGGATCGCCTACCTGAACAGCCGGCAAATCATCCATAGCATTTTCGCCAATGTCTTTACTGGCAAATGCCGCACCGGCAATACCATCTTTACCGGTAGCTGAACCAACAATATAAACCGGATTTCCTACACCTTTTGAAATTGCCGAAACCGTCTCTCCTGCTTTTACAATACCAACCGACATCGCATTTACTAAAGGATTAATTTGATAACAATCTTCAAAATATACTTCTCCTGCAACAGTAGGTACGCCAAATGAATTTCCATAATCGCCAATACCTTTTACTACGCCTTTTAATAAGTGTTGGGTTCTTTTGGTGTTGATATTGCCAAAACGCAAAGAGTTAAGTGCCGCAATTGGGCGGGCACCCATAGTAAAAATATCTCTATGTATACCCCCTACTCCGGTTGCTGCTCCTTGATAGGGTTCTAAAGCCGAAGGATGATTGTGTGATTCAATTTTAAAGGCACAAGCTAACCCATCGCCAATGTCAATTAAACCGGCATTTTCTTCACCGGCTTCTACCAACATTCTTTTCCCTTCGCGAGGCAAGGTTTTTAAGTATTTAATGGAATTTTTATAAGAACAATGCTCTGACCACATGACCGAAAAAATACTGAGTTCTGTAAAGTTAGGTGTACGACCTAATATGGTTTTAATTTGATTAAACTCTTCATTGTTCAAGCCCAATTTTTCAGCTATTGCTACAGTTATTTCAGCTTTTGCAGTTATTGACATTTACCTTACGTTAAGTTGCAAAAGTAAACATTCTTAAACAATATATTTTGATAAAAGACTGCTATTCAATGCTATTTACGTAAGCAACAATTTCATTTTCATATTATCAAAATTTTTCTTATTTTAGATTAAAATGTTGACCCTAACGTTTATAAATTAATCACCCTAATAGTTAATAACAATAAAAACTTGTAATGGAAAGCGACTTTATTTTATTTAAAACAAAAAACGAACATCATGATAATGAGTTAGCAAAAAAAATAGTGATTTTTTTGTTTCTACTGATTCAAATTCCGGTTTTTATTGAAATTACCATTGGTGAAAAATTAGATATATTAGTTGCCTTGTTAACTGAAATCGTTATAATATTTGGTTTAATATTAATTTATTTCAAAAAAACCTATACGGCAACTACAATTATATGTAGTTATTTTTATGGCTTTGCTGCCGTTGTTCCCTATGTTTTTAATGTTTTAATATTTAGTGTTCCAGTAATTCTGGCGGTATTTGTAGTTAATACTTATTTAAATAATAGTAAAGCACATCAGCAATTTAATCTGTTTGCAGCAATAATGTCACTTTTCGTATTTTTTAGTGCTGCAATAAAAATCTACGATCTTGACCCTGAATATTTCACTCACATTTCAATTTGTTTTATTTGTTTTACGATTATCATTTCTTTTATTTGTTATTTTAAAAGAGATGTTAACAAATATCAAAACATGTTAGAACAACACATTACTTTTTTAAAACAAATAACCGATTTAAATCCACACTTTATTTATACAACCGATACAAAAAACAATTTCACTTTTGTAAATGAAACAATGCGCAATTTTGATGAAGAGCATTCAAAAAAACTTATTGGAGAAAATATTAAAAACTTTTGGAAGCCTTATAAAAACAATCATTCCAATAGTAAAAGTGATGTTAAATACAAGTTAAACAGTTTTAAAAATCATGCTAATGAAACCCGCTATCACGAAGTATTTGAAACACCCCTTTTAAATTCAAATGGTTCAAATATTGGTTATTTAGGCGTTTCAATAGATGTAACCGAAAAAAGGGTTGCGCAAATTAAATTGGAAAGAAGTAAGAAGAATTACAGAGAACTTTTTGAAAACAATCAATTGGGCATTATATCTGCTAAGAATGGAAAATTTGACCAAGTAAACCGTGCTTTTTGTAAAATGACGGGTTATTCTAAAGATGAGATAATTGGTTTCGAAATTTCAAAAATTATACGTATTGAAGATTACTTAGCTACCGGAAATTTAGTTAAGCAAACAGCAACAGGCAATTTAAAAGGTCAGTCTTTTGAATACCGTTTTATTAGAAAAGATGAATCTATAGGTGTCGCAATTGTAAACCTGCACAAGTTTTCAATGGAACATCCGGATAATTCACATCACCTTGTTGCCATGTTTACCGATATTTCCAAACTAAAAAAAACGGAAGCAGCCTTAGCAGAAAGCGAAGCTATATACCGAACTTTGGTTAACCATGCCTTTGATGGAATTGAAATTCACGAGTCCATACCTCCTTTAAATGAAAACGGAAAATGGACACATCGGATGATATTAAGAAATAACAAATTATATGACTTGTTAAGCAATGCTTCCGATAATGTAAAGAATACTTCTTTTTCATTTAACGACATTTTAAAAATGAGCCCAACTTATCAAAGAAATGGACTTGCATCGGAAGCAGTAATTAAACAACTTACTCCAAAATTTATAAAAAATAAAGTAATTAGTTTTGAATGGCAATATGGTAATGGTAAGAAATTAGTTGATACCGAAATGATTTTAATTCGTTTTAAAATTGAAGGAAAAATTTACATCACTTCAATTTACAAAGATATTACTGAACAAAAAAAAGCAGATTTAAGATTACAAAAAAGCCAAAAAAAAATAGAGCGAAAGAATGAAAAAATTCAACAAGCATTAGATTCGAACGATGCTTTAGAAAAATTTGCCTTCTCTGTTTCTCACGAATTGAAAGAACCTTTGAATGTACTGAAAGGTTTTTTTAGCCTGCTGAAAAAATCTGATAACACGAATCATAGCACTTCCTCTTTTCTACATGTTAACGCTATTCAACAGTCAATAAAAAATATGCATACCATTATCAATAAATTTTTATTGTTTGCTCGTTTAGATACCCAAAAAGTAAATATTCGCAGAGTTGATTTAGCTGATCTATTTATTCAGCTGAAAGAAGAATTATATGTATTAATAAGAGACAATAATGCAAGTTTACAATTTGAATCTACCGTCAAACATATTTTTGCAGATGAAACACTTTTTAAACAGCTTCTGCAAAATTTGATAAGTAATGCTATTAAATATAAAGCTCCTGAGCGACTGCCAAAAGTCATTATAACAGTTGAAGAAAATAAATATTGTTGGAGCTTTAAAGTTCAGGATAATGGAATTGGCATAAAACAAATGCATTATAAAATTATATTTAATTTTTTCGAACAGGTTAATCCAACTCATAATATGAGTACAGGTATAGGGTTGGCTTTATGTAAAAAGATAGTTGAGTACCACCAAGGTGAAATTGGATTGAGTTCTAAAGTTGGTAAAGGCAGTATCTTTCAATTTACCATTAGTAAAAAACTTATGCCGTTTAACTATAAAACGCCAACCTAATTGTTAGCTATGTTATGTATGTTTAAACCTAAAGCTGCTGAACCAATATTATAATATAATTTTGTATTATATTTTATGGTTAATTTTGGTATTGGACATAAGGCATTAATTGCCAGATAAAGTTCTATTTTTCAACCTGTTAATTGTTTTATTATTGCCAAAATAATTGCATTATGAGTTTTATTGAAGATTTAAAGATGATAAATAATCGAAAATTCATAAAGTTAAATGCAACGTTTTTTAGATAAACGAAATATAGTATTAGTAGAGAATTAATTAATAATAACTTACACTTAGCTCATCATTAATATTGAGCCTAAAATTAAATTATGGTTTTAAGAAAATTAGCTTTATTAGTACTATTAACTTTTACATCTGCCATCCATATCAATGCCCAAATTGTAATCAACGAATATTCAGCCTCAAACCTGGATAATATTAAAGACTTTTTTAACAAAACAGAAGATTGGGCAGAACTCTATAATCCTTCCAATGAAGATTTAGATATTAGTGGTTGGTTTATATCTGATAAAGAAGATGACCGCTCGAAATGGACTTTCCCTTCAAATACAGTAATTGCAGCTAATGGATTTCTTAAAATATTCTGTTCTGGTAACGATGGATTGTTCGAAGATGAATATCACACCAATTTTAAACTAACGCAAACAAAAGGCGACGATGTATTAGTGCTATCTAATAAAGATAGAGAAATAGTTGATTTAGTTCAATTGAACTTAACTTTAACGGAACATGCTAACTGTAGAAATATGGATGGTGGCGAAGAGTGGATGGTTTGTACTAAACCAAGTATTGGACAAACCAATAACAACATTACAAAAGCAAAGCGATATACTACAACACCCACTATGGATTTAAAAGCAGGGTTTTACGAAGGCACGCAAACGGTTACTATAACCAATGAAGAAGAAAACTCAGTACTTAGATATACAATTGATGGTTCCAATCCATTACCAGATTCTCCAATCTATGAAGAACCGGTCACCATTTCAGAAACTACCGTAGTAAAAGCTAAGGCTTATAGTAATGATGAAAATGTGCTGCCGGGAAAATTAGAATTTAACACCTACTTTATTGATGAATCTTTTAGTCTGCCGGTTTTTTCGGTTGCGGCAGACAGGGTAACTAATTTAGCGGCGGGAATCGGCGAATTATTACCTATCGGATCATTGGAATATTTCAAAGACGGCGAATTTGTGACCCGGTCATTTGGCGAATTAAACCGGCACGGACAAGACTCGTGGGTTTTACCGCACAGAAGTATAGATTGGATATCACGAGACGAAATGGGTTATTCAAAAGCGGTTGATGCACCAATTTTTAGTACCTCTGACAGAGATGAATATCAACGATTTATGTTTCGTAATTCTGGCGATGATAATTACCCGGCTATTGATGATGAAGACCATGAAGGTAGCGCACATATTAGAGACGAGTATGTGCAGCAACTTGCACAAGAAGGGAACTTAAAATTAGATCTCAGAACGGTAGAAAGAGTAATCCTGTTTCTAAATGGAAAATACTGGGGACTGTATGGTATGCGAGAAAAAGTGGTTGATCATGATTTTACCGATTATTATTACGATCAAGGGAAAAAAGATGTACAATTTTTATCAACTTGGAGTGAAACCGATATAGAATATGGTGGAACAAAAGCATTAGATGAATGGACCAGTCTTAGAGACTTCATTTTAGATAATGATATGGGCGATGTTAATAATTATAATATAGTTAAAGATAGCATGGACCTCATTAGTTTAATTGACTTTTTTACGATAAATCAGGCAACTGTAGCTTCTGATTGGTTGGTGTATAATACCGGATGGTGGAGAGGCTTAAACCAAAATGGATCACACAAAAAATGGGGATATATTTTATGGGATTTAGATGCAACTTTTGATTACTACATTAATTATACGAATATACCAAACACAAAAGCAGATGCAAGCATGTGCGATATTTTTTTAGTTTCTGATGCTGCTGACCAGTTTTTTTCTGCTTATGGATATTTTGGCTTTGATGTCAGTGATTGTCCAATTATACTAAACGGAACCAGCCCTTACCCTGCTGATGATTTTGTACTTCAAAGTGTTATTTATTCTACATCCTCATGCTGCGATGAATGGACGGCTGAATGTCAACAATCTTATGATAACTCTAATGAAGCATATAACCTCAACTTTGAGGATTGCCCTGTCTTTATAAATGAAACCATTCCATATTCACCAAGCGATTATGCTGTACAAACTGTTCTATTCTTTATAGAATCATGTTGCGATGAATGGACTACCGAATGTCAGGAATTGTATGATGAATTTTCTGATGATGGTCTAGTTGACATCTCCAATTGCTCTATTGTTGTAAATGAAACACTTCCTACAGGTCTTAATGAAACAAAGGTTTCATTAGTGGTAGGCTTAAATCCTGATTGTTGTGACGAATGGGGGTATTCTTGCGAAAGAGATTATAATTTACTTGGCGGCGACCAATTTAAAGAACCCGAAGATTCCAACCTTGTTGATATAGTTGGCAATGTAGGGAAACACGAAAAAATATTATTAAAGCTTTTTGAAGATAGCCCTGAATTTAAGCAGTTATTTTATTCGCGATATGCCGATTTAATGAATACGGTTTTTAATTGTGACAATATGAATGATTTGTATGATAGAATGATAGCAGTAATTGAACCTGAAATGCCCCGGCAAATTGATAGATGGGGTGGCACCATACAAGAATGGGAAGAAAATGTAGCAGAACTGCAAAACTTCATTAACGAACGATGTGCATTTTTAAATGATAGAGCCATGGAATGCCACGATGAAGTTGAAGGACAATATACCGTAACCTTAATGACCGAACCAGCAGGTGTTGGACGCATAGATTTCAACACACTCAATCACAGAACACTACCTTTTACCGGAGATTACTTTGGCAATATGAATAATTTTGCAGAAGCCAAAGTGCTTGATGAATATAAAAACGAATATGTATTTAGCCATTGGGAAAGCAGATCGGGCAATTCACTAACTCCATCAGATACAAGTACCGATATTACATATAGAATGTTGGTGCCCGATACTTTAATTGCGCACTACAAAGTATTTGAACCTGAAGTGAAAAATGCCTTTATAGTAATTAATGAATTTATGACTTCTAATGATAGTACTGCCCAAGATCAAAATGGCGAATTTGATGATTGGATAGAGTTATACAATTATGGTACCGAAGACTTAGATATTTCTGGTTATCATCTATCTGATAATGGCCAAAACTTGGCTAAGTTTAAATTTCCTGAAAACACCATATTACCAGCAAATGACTATTTAGTTGTTTGGGCTGATGAAGATGGTTCTCAAGAAGGATTTCACGCCAATTTTAAATTATCGAAATCAGGAGAAACCATTTACTTATCAGACAACAGCTCCGTTATACTTGATCTAATTACCTATACTGATCAAGTGACCGATATGAGTTTTGCCCGAAAGCCAAATGGTACTGGCGATTTTCAGTTGACTGATCCAACTTTTAAAGCTAATAATGATTGGGTTTTAAGTACCAATGATATTAATATAACCAACGATTTCTTGTTGGTATATCCCAACCCTGCAAACAACATCATAACTATACAGTTTAAAAATAACCAAGCAACTATAAACAGTGTGATGGTTAGAGATGTAACGGGTCGCGAAATAATGAAATACCGGCAGTTGAATCAACATCAACTTCGTTTAAACGTATCTGATTTTACACCCGGCATGTATTTTATTACCACTAATGAGGTGTTCACTTCAAAAGTGATTATTAAGAAGCAATAATGTAAATAAAAGTTATATTCTTCGCTGGATATTAAAGTAAAAGCTTACTGTAAAAGGTAGGCTTTTATTATTTGCATACTACTCACTATTTAATCTGCTTTCAATTTATCTCTAAAAAGCTGTTTAAATTTTTCAACCTTAGGTCCAACAATGGCACTGCAATATGGCTGGTTTGGGTTGAGCTTGTAATAATCCTGATGATACTTTTCAGCTGGGAAATAATTTTTTAGTGGCTCAATTTCTGTGACAGCCGGTACTTCCCAAATACCTGATTCGTTCAAAGCCTCTAACGATTTTTTGGCAATTGCTTGTTGTTTTTCGTTGTGAAAATAGATGCCCGATCGATATTGAGTACCCACATCGTTGCCTTGCCGGTTAGGCGTGGTCGGGTCGTGTATTTTCCAAAAAATTTCTAACAACTCAGCATAACTCACCTGGGTAGAATCGAACGTAATTTGTACCACTTCAGCGTGGCCTGTCATTCCGGTGCACACGGCTTCGTAGCTAGGGTTGTCAACTTGCCCATTACTATAACCGGAAACCACTTGTGCAACACCTTTCAAATTTTGATAAACGGCTTCGAGGCACCAAAAGCAACCTCCAGCTAAAGTGGCTATTTCAAATTGTTGATTATTTTCCATTTTTACATTGATATTCCTCAAAAATAATTAATATTACACTTGACTGTTTAATTTTTTTAAAAAAATTATATAACCAACTGACTTTAAATTTAATATAAATGTTTTTTCCAATTGGTGATGATAACGTAAAAGGTGGTCATAAGCCTTTAGTAACCTATACTTTTATTGCCCTAAACATAATCATATTTTTAATACAAATGAGTGTTGAAGGCAACCTGATTTGTTCCTATGGTTCCATACCAGCAAATATTGCAGATGGAAAAGATTTTTACACCCTAATATCCAGTATGTTTTTACACGGTGGTTGGATGCATTTAATTGGTAACATGCTTTTTTTATGGGTTTTTGGAGATAACATTGAAGCTGTAGTTGGTAATATGCTGTTTGTTGTATTTTATGTAGGTGGTGGTATTGTAGCATCTTTTGCCCATATCTTTTTCAGTATTGGAGGCAGCGAGGCTTTAGTAGAATGTTGTACCATATGTGCCGGAGCTTTACCAGTTAATACTTGTGGTAACTTAAACCCATGTGCCGGTAGTGTGCCAACGGTTGGTGCCAGTGGAGCCATAGCCGCATGCCTTGGTGCATACTTGGTTATGTTTCCTGGTTCTCAAATAAAAGTTTTGGTATTAGTGTTTTTTAGAACCTTTAGGATGGCAGCTCTTTTGTTTTTAGGTTTATGGATTGCTCAACAATTACTTAATGGTTTTATGACGATCGGTCCCGCATCAGCTCATACGTCGGGGGTTGCCTATTGGGCACATATAGGTGGTTTTGTATTTGGTGTTTTAATGGGATTTTTGTTTAAAAAATGGTTTCCAAAAATTGATTTGGTGAGTGAAAAACCTACCCAAATTGAATACCGCCCACGAAAAAGGGGATTTTAAAAAAATGTTTTTGTAATAAAAATTTTCTAATAAACTTGCCTATACAATTCGAAATTTGTAAAAACCGCTTATAAATTGTATCTTAATCACAATTTTTAGTCTATTAGATGACTAAAATTAATTTAATTAACCAGTCTATACAAAGACTTAATGCTTAATTCATGAATTTATTAAAATTATTAACAGACCAATTTGGTGGTCAAATAGTAAAAGGCCTTGCCGGTAATTTAGGCATCGGTGAAAACGATGCCCGTTCATCTATGAACGGTGCACTACCTTCTATTTTAGGAGGCTTAATTAACAAAACAGGAACAAATGCCGGAGCAGATGAATTGTTCGACCTCGTTAAAAAAGATGATTATAGCGGTGGCATGTTAGATAACTTGGGTAGCCTTTTTGGCGGTGGAACCAATAGCAGCTTATTAAAAACAGGTGCTGCTTTGTTACCGATGTTACTTGGCGGTAAAAACCGGATGGGTGGCATATTGGATATAGCCGGAAGAGTATTTGGTGGTGGTGCAAGCAGGCAACGTTCGGTATTAAGTATGTTGGCTCCGCTTGTAATTAGCTTTATTAGTAAGCGTTTAAGAGGTGGTAACAACATGAGCAAATCGGGCTTACTAGATTTGTTAAAAGGACAAAGAAGCTATGTAAAAGAAGCGGCTCATCCAGAAATGGCAAAGGCATTGGGTTTTGCTGATTGGAAAGATGATTCAAGAGAAGTAAGAAGAGAGGAGCATGTTCATACAACCGAACATCAGCACAAAGAAAGTGCTGGCGGTGGTATGGGCTTTTTAAAATGGTTATTGCCACTATTGCTTTTAGGTTTGTTGGGTATGCTTGTAATGCGCGGTTGTGGCGACAAAGAAGTGGAAAGTGCCAAAGCACCGGTAAAAACTGAAACGACAAAACCTAAGCCCAAACCAGTCGAAAACAAAAAGCCGGTAGCTACTCAAAAGCCTCCGGTAAAACAAAATACAAATAACCAAAATCAAATAAAACAAAATACCAACACTACTCAAAAGCCGGCTGCAAACAAGGCAACCCCAAAACCACCGGTTAGAAAAGGGATAAACAACAAAAACAACGCAACAAAAGGTGCCGGTACAGCAACCTATACCGGAGAAGCCAAAATGTTTCAAGAGGCTGCCAAAGCAGGTACCTCTACAGTTGTGAATTTTGGAAGTTTAAGCCCAGATGGAAAAGCGTTGAGTCCGGCAGCAAAAACCCGCCTAGATCAAATTGCTGAGATTATGAAAACCACACCAGGTTTAAAAATTGATGTAAGAGGTCATAACAAAGATCAAGGCAACAAGGTTAAAAACGGTTCTGCCCGTGCAGCAAGTAAAGTTAGAGCCGGCTTAGTACAGGCATATTTAATCACTAAAGGTATTAAAGGTAATAGAATAAAATCTACCACCTTAGGTCATGATGAACCTTTAGCAGGTGTGCCAGCAACTGATGATAAGCAAAAGCGCATCACCATTAAAACTACTAAATAAAATATTTAATTAGAATTCTTTTATAAGAAGAATATATGTTGAGCCAACTACAGTGTAGTTGGCTTTTTTATTTTTATATAGCATTACATTTTTGATGAAATTATTTTTAACAGCACGACAGGACAAGTTTATCAAAGTGGTTGATACTTTCCTGTTTTCGAGTGCTCTTAGCTCATCCTCGTTTGCAACGAGGATGTTCGAGAAGTGCGTTTGTAACGCACAAAAAATAGTCAACTAACGAAGGAGCGAACTGACCGATCTAGCCCCGATTGCAGCGGTT
>CALHDG010000035.1 GCA_938023075.1 uncultured Chitinophagales bacterium | reverse complement strand
TATAATTCGATAATTTCATCTTTCGCCTTTATATGTTACCTTAATAATGATTAAATTGGATTAGTTTTTAGAAATGTTATAACTTTAAGCAAAAAAATAAATGTCGGAAACCGTATTATTAGAAAAAATTAAAAAGTTGCCAGAGGATTCTAAAGAAGAATTATACGATTTTGTAGATCAATTGGAAAAGAAAAGCAAAAAAGAGCAAGAAAGGCATGGAAAAATTGAACGCGCCTTTGGTAGCTTAAAAGGTGTTTTTAAAATGTCTGATGATTTTGATGAGCCCTTAGAAGATTTTAAGGAGTATATGTAATGGGTTATTTGTTAGATACGCATTCTTTTATTTGGTTTTTTGAAGGGGATGACAAATTAAGTGATTCTGCAAAAGCAGTTATTAAAGATTTAAGCAACCCGGTTTTTGTTAGTACAGTAAATGTTTGGGAAATTTCTATTAAACAGTCCATTGGAAAATTACAACTAAAAAAACCACTCGAAGCAATTGTTGATAATTTTAGTCAAAACGACATTAGCCTATTAGATATAAAATTACCACATGCCCTAAAAGTAAAAGAACTCCACTTCCACCATAAAGATCCGTTTGATAGAATGTTAATTGCGCAAGCCATAGTAGAGCAACTAAAAATTATTAGTGTCGATAAAGTTTTTGATGCTTATACGGTGGAAAGGGTTTGGTGAAAATTGAATTTGAAACATGAATAATATAATTACTCACATAAATAAATTAAAAGCTGAATTAGATGTTTTATTGCCGCTTAATAAAGAAGCGCAAGCTAAACTATGGGGAAAATTTCGATTAGAATGGAACTACAACTCTAATCATATTGAAGGAAACACCTTAAGCTATGGAGAAACCAAATTGTTATTTCGTTTGGGGGATGATTTTAAAGCGCAAAATAATTCTTTAAAAGATGTGCAAGAAATGCGTGTCCACGATGTAGCGATTGAAATGCTAAAGCAATGGGCAAATGATAAAGACCGCTTGATTTCTGAATCTGAAATTAGAGCTTTAAATGAAACCATCTTAGTAAAATCTTTTTGGGCAGATGCTGTAACACCAAGTGGGCAAAAAACAAGGCGGCAAATTATACCAGGCGAATACAAAAAACAGCCTAACCACGTACAATTAAAAAGTGGTGAACTTTTTGAATACGCCGAACCTGCCGAAGTGCCTCAAAAAATGCAGGAATTGTTGGATTGGTATAAAGTAGAAAATGAAAACAGCCATCCAATAATTGTTGCTGCATTTTTACATTATAAATTTGTCTGCATTCACCCTTTTGATGATGGGAATGGAAGGGTTAGCCGTTTATTAATGAACTATCATTTGTTGCGAAATGACTATCCACCAGTTATTATAAAATCTAAAGATAAAGACAGTTATTTGTATGCCTTGCAACAAGCCGATGCTGGAAATACTGATGCTTTTACAAAATATGTTGGTAAGCAATTAATTTGGAGTTTAGACTTGCAATTAAAAGCAGCCAAAGGCGAAAGTATTGAAGAAGAAGAGGATTTATATAAGGAGATTGAGGTTTGGAAGAAGAAGATATCTAATAAAAACCAACCTGTAGTTAGCAAAACTTGTAATGTAGTCTATACTTTATTACAACACTCTTTAAATTCTTTAAAAACACGTTTTGAAAAAGAAATGAATATCTATCATGAATTTTTTAAAAAATATAATTTTGAATCTAAAACTTATAAGAATAAAAATTTGCCTCCACATATAGAAAAGTTAAATAAATTTTTCAATAAAATTACAAATACACCAGACCACATAAGATATAAAGACATAAACAAAATTGAGTGGGTATATTCTTTTTTTCAACCCAAAACAGTTGGACTTCAAAACATGGCTATTAGATATACAGTTTTTTTTGATCAATATAAATACACTATTCAGTACAATGGAGATAAGATTATAAATAAAAGTTATAATGTAAAGCTTAGTGAAGAAGAAATTGAAAAAATTGTGAAAGAGATTTCCCGACATACTTTTGAAAGAATTAAAAGATTATTAGCATAAAAATACTGTCACAAAACCCCAACCCCAAAAATAAGTTGATCAATTCCTAAATGCATTTATCAAAAAATGAAGACTAAATGAAGTCCAATCTTTCAATTCATATACTGCGGTAGTGCATTGTTTTCCTTAATATGCTTTGCCAAGTTTAAAAGTTTTTCTCTTGGTTTAATTTTGTTATGGACGGCCTCTTCTATTTCAATTACAATCAACTCTTTTTTTGCACAGCTAAATAATATACGCACAAGCACATATAATTTTATTTCTGCATCTTTATCATAATAATGCTGCTTGAAAAAAGCAACAGCCTTTTTATCTTCAAACAAACTAAGGTGCAGTCTTAAACCAAATTCAGCTAAATTGTTGTTTTTCTGTTGTATGTAAAACTCTTTCGGATCAGCATAATAATATCTGTCTTGCGCTTTAGGAGGCGTGTAATTATTTTCTAAAAGCAATTTTTTAGATATTTCTAAAGCCGTATATTTTAAATCTACAATGTCATAAGTTTCTATCAACTCAACCATTAACCACGAGTAAAGTGTATGCCGGTTTAACGGGTTTTCAAAAATTAACCGAATTCCTTTTTCTATGGTAGTGGCTTTACCTTCCGCCTCTTGCATTAATAAAATAACCGACTTGAAAACACGACTTGCTCAATACCAATAGAATCAAATGTATCGTAAGCGGTGAAATATTGATAATGGCAAGACTCGCATAAAAGTTCATATAGTTCACATAAAACTTTGGCTTGTTTGGTGATGTTTGCATCTGCTCTCCTGTTATTAATCAGTTCTTTATACCATTTTTTTACTTTAAATCGCCAGGTTGATCGTTGCTTTTTAGGTACAACACGATTAGGAAATAAATAATATTGTGAACTGGCATGATCTATAAATTGTGCTACTTCTTTTTCAATGTCGATTAAACTTAACGTAGCTTTTTTAGCAGATTTTTTGGCACTTGTAGGGTTGTCCACAAAGGCATCAATTCCATAATCTTCTTTTTTAGCTTTTGGTATTAGCTTGTAAAATTCTGAAGCTACTTTTATTAATTCTTCTTTTTTAAGCTTAGCTAATTTTTCTCTTAATTCCGCTACTTTCACTTTGTTTTAATTAATTATGAGTTGAAATTAATAAATTCAAGGTAACTCACAAAGTGTCGGTTAACTCAGCTTTTACTCCCCCTTAAATTCATTTAATCAAAAGCACTCCTACCCAAGCAACAATGTTATTCCACTATGAAATTCATATTTGAAAAGTTTTATAATTTCATTTTTAGAAATTTGATTGCTCATAACATCAGCATTTCTAAACAAATCCGCTCGTCTTTGCTTCAAGATTTTATCGTTCAAATTAAAAACTTCAATAGTTTTTTCAGCTTTCTTGTCATCCTTATCTAAAGGAGAAATAATGCCATCAAATGAAAACTGAAATTTATGCATAAACAAAGCCGGATTATAAATTGACTCATAGCCTTCTTTTTTAATTATGTTATCTTTATAAGATGCGCCATAAGTAACATTTTGATTAGCGACAAATAAATTTTCATAGTCAAATTATAATTGAGGAAAAAAATGACCGGCTTTTCTTTTGTAATGATCAATGTGTTCTGTATTTAATGTTTGTTGGGTGTAAGCATCTACATTAAATTGTTCAGTTGTTTTGATATGATTTCTAAGCCGACTTCTAATCTCAGCATCTAACTTTCCCCAATTTTCCGGTTTTTCTTTCTTTATGTAATCAGAGAAAAACGTTGGTGTTTCTTTAATTGTCCTCATTTTTCTGCAAGCGGTTTAATTCCATTCTTAAAGAAACCATATCTTTATCTGTATAACTTAAACGATCTGCATAACCTAAACGTTGCTCTAATACAGCAAAGCGTTCTTTAAATGAATCATTATTAAAGTTGCCAGACTTCATCATTTCAAACAATTCGGCAATTTCCTTGTCTGTTTTTGGATCTCTTACATGGTCGGTTTCCATAAAATATTGTAGGATGCGCTCAATCGTCCAACCATTAATTTCTTCTTCTATCTTTTCTATTTTGATGCCTTCGGGTGTTCTTTTTAGTAGGCGGATTTGTTCGCTTTTTACTGCGGATAGAATGAAGGGGGAGTGAGTTGCCATAACCACTAAACAATCGTTTGCCTTTGCATAATTCCGATACAGATTCACAATTTTTGTTTGCCAATTTGGGTGGAGTGATTCTTCTGGTTCATCAACAAGGATGATGGAATTTTTAGCATCATAAAAATGTAATAAAAATATTGTTTGTAAAAGTAGCTCTTCTCCACTTGCTAATTCTTCTGCGAAAAAAGTGTGATTCCAATCGTTAATAAACCCAATTTTTACTGTTTTGTTTTCTACAATAATCTCATTTATTTTAATATTAAAGTCTGGGATAAGTTTAAAAATTTTGTTGTTGATATCTTTTATTGCGTGTTTAGCTGTTAAATTATCCTCATATATTTTTTTGTCGAAATAATGTTTAATAGCCTCATTTATCGCTGTAGTAAAATCATCCCGAAAATCAAATTTCAACGTTTTTTTTGGGTTTAAAAAAAATAGATTTTCTATGCTTGTTCCATTGGATGTTTTGTATTCATCCACAGAAAATAATTTTGACTTTTCTTTATTATGCGAATAAAAATATAAAGCTTCTAAAACAGTGGATTTACCCGTACCATTAACGCCTGCCAAAACAACTAAGTTTAGTGGATTTCCATTTCTATCACAAAAATCAATTTCAAAGTCATTAAAAATTCGCCATTCTTTTATTTTAAACTTCATAGCTCAATATTTGCCCGATTGTTAAATTTGAAACATCTGAATTTATTTTTATCTATGCCAAAACAAGTACTAAAAAATTAAGGGTAAGTGTATCTAAATATCTAATCTGTACAATTTCTTTTTTGATAAACTCCAATCCATAAAACGCTTTTATCGTTCTCCAATCATCTATCGAACCTTTCATAACAACTCTTTGAATAACAAAGCGTGCATGTTTGTTATAGTCAAGTGATGTTAAATCAGTATCCCAAAATAAATAACTTGGTAAATTCATAAAATTTCTTATAATTTAAAAATTAATGAACAAACTTAAAGATAAACAACCTCTTAAAAACTTCGCTCCAAACTTCTCGGGGATTCTGAACCTTCCGAACGCTTTGCTTTTCGGAATTTCAGAATGACG
>CALHDG010000034.1 GCA_938023075.1 uncultured Chitinophagales bacterium | reverse complement strand
CAAGGTTTTTATGGGAGATTCAAAAATAACTTTGCATTTCGTCAATTATACATAATTTTCATATGTATGTCTTGATTATTAAGACATTCTACCAAAAAAATTAATTTTTTACTAAAGCTGTGTATTTTATATGATTAACAGATTAAAAGATATTATGAATTATATTAAGATAAGATTTTTTTTAGACTTTATGAAATCTTACAACTGATTTCTGAGTTAAAATAGCAATTTTAACATTTGGAAAATCAATTTTGATTTTTTGAGGAGACCCTAATTAAGTTGATTTAATGTTATTGAATACTTTAATTTTAATAAATAATTTATAATCAAACTATTATGAAACAAAATACTACTACCGAAACTTGAGTTATCATCTATATAACTGAATTTTTATTTTTTGAATAACTTTCCACCTAACGGAAAGGCAAGGACGTTTTTGATTGTCACTTTTTTAAAATCTTTATGGTTTGGGTTAATTAAAAAATTCCAACATGCCGTAATCATAGCTGAAGGTACTTTTAAAACCAAAAATTCATTTTCGTTGATAAAGTAGTCGCCCATAGCTTGCGTAGTTGCCAAATCCATAATACAGTTTGCTTCTTCAAAAAATTCTTCATCAATAAGCAAGGGTTTACACGTAGGAATTTCGATGGCTAACAAAGCATATTGAAGCGGAGTAAATGTTGGGGGTACATATTGATGTATTTCCACCGCACACAATGCCGGACTATCTGAGGTGTAAAGCATTGGTGTACCAAATGAATTCCAACGGTTGGTAGTTTGTTTGCGGGCATTTTCTCCAGAAATATTATTAGCGTATTTTGGATTGCAAACCCTGAAAACGATCATACCAAGTTGCCTGTTTCAATTTTAAATAATTGTTCTTTCAGCATCGTAATTCCCTGAAAGGTATCTAAATAATCTACAGGAGCATTCCCTAGTAAAGCCGGCGATTTATATTTAAGCCACTCCATCATATAATTATGATTACCTAAAACCTCCATAGCATATTCCACAAGCAATAAAAAGGCAATTAATTTTTCTGATTTATTTTGATCGAGATTTTTCTTTTCTTTTAAAACACTTTGCATTGTCCGTTCACTAATACCCATTATTTCAGCCCATTTGTTATTGGTCAGTTTTACTAAATCGTAAACTTGTTTAAAGTCATCAAAATTGACACCACTCCTAACGGATTGAATTGTATTGATAGGAGAGATTGAAAGTTTTGAATATGCTTTTTCCTTTGTTGAATGTGAACTCACTACTATACCGCCACCATTTTTCTTTCTTTCTACTTTAGTCTTTAATGTTGGTTTGTCTTTTTGAATAATTCTATCCAAAACATCATAAAATTTATCATGCTTTTTTTGCTTTGGAGTTGCTACTGTTTTTGAGTTCATAAAAAAAATTAATGATTTGAAAATTTTCGTTTGATAACGCTAAATTACTAATTTCAGTAGATAGATGCAAAAATTACCCTGATCTAAACTATCGAACCATTTTACCAAATTTCAAGTGTGTTTCATCACTTAGCACAAAAACATATAAACCAGAAGATAGAAAACCATAATCAATTATCTGCATTGCTTCGTTTATTGGTATAGTTTGGGTATAAACCAACTGGTTTTGAACCGTATAAATTTGTAAGCTTTTAAGCGATTGCTTGATACTAATAATTGTAAGTTGCTTAGAAAAGGGATTAATAATACACGTAACGAAATCAATATCTTTATTATCTATATTGGATATTGAAGTACCCATAAAATTAATTTTACCCGGAGTGCCACCTGTTTCTGTTGAATACATCCAATTAGAAGGCTCTGTCAGATATAAATCCACTTGTTTCAAACTTAATGAATGTCCCAATTGATTAAAAGCACTTTGCCATGGAAAATCTAAAGCATAACTTATTTCTTGTATACTTTCATTAAATGGATTGTTGATTTGAATAGTTTCTCCTTCATTAGATAGATTGCCTTGATAAACGCCAAAAGGAAAGAAGCCATAGCGGTCAATAAACATCAAACTATCTGAGGCAATTACTATATATTCTTCCGATTCAATTACGGCATTGTTTTTAAATTGATATTGAATACCATCTGAAAAGTTTACATCGGTAAGGTCAATCGCTTCTGTACCCTTGTTATACAATTCGATAAATTCAAAATGCTTACCGACTATAGTATCAGAATTTGAGGTAATAGAATCTAAAGGTTGAAAATGAATTTCATTAATGATCAGTTTTTTATAGGCTTGAGTAGGATAATATTTCTTTGGACACATCGCACTCCAAACACTATCAGCAAATACTCTTGCTTTAATGCTAGTTGGTTTTGATACTGTAATTGGTGCATCATAAAGTATAGCAGACTCGGCAACAGAGCTATTAAAACTTCTGGGATCTTGTCCGTTGGTGGTGTAATAAATTTCTCCTATTTCGTTGGGATTAATCAACTCAATTTTTTCCTGAAGAAAAAGATTATTTTCTTGAACGAACTGTACTGCTTGAATAAGAGGAAAAATACCGGCTGCTTGGTATTGAGCTATTAAGGTGTCTGTTCGATTAGCGATAAATTGTTTTAAAGTTTCATTTTTAGCATTTACCCATTCATCATATACATCCCAATTATTGTTTTGTTGATGTCCAATACTGCCATTAAATTCAAAATCAACATTGCCCCAACGAGCAGATTCTGCGATCAACGCTTTTTCTATTTGATTCGCTCTTTTTGTAAATACCGCTTCCACTTGCTGTGCTTGCAAAGCTCCATTTTCAAAACAATTACATTGCATCGCATCGGCGAGTTGGAGCTTAAAATTTTCATTTTCAACAATGAGTTCTGGTATTGGACCGGTAAAACCAAGACTATTGAAACTCAGTTGATCGCCATAAGTCTCTTCAAAAACGCCTTCATTGTTTAAGGTTAAATCTACATCCCACAAAATAAATTTGTACGGGTGTGTTGCTGCAGCAGCACCCAAATTATTGCGATCTATGCTCCAATCGAAGTTGCCGCCATAATCATTCAATAATAGGTAAGCAGCGGTTTGTTCAACGTCTATGTGCTTGGTAAGATTTACATAATTTTCAACATCGGACAGATCACTTTTACCGACTTCTTCTAATTGATGATATAAAGTAGGATAAATGGGTGCTTGCCAAAAACCACTGTTTTTTCTAACCTCAATTTCACTTTTAGCTATATCATTAAAATAGTAATCTTGAAAAAAATCTTGATCGGGTCGTTCCATTAAATGATAAACCCCTTCATATTGCTGATTAATAAAAACATGAACAAACCTGCCATGCGGTGCCGTATAACCCATCTGCATTTGCAAATCCATCATCACGCGCGTTCTTATAAACAGGGCTTTTGATTCATCACAAAACTCACAATTTAAGCCATCTTGACTGCCGGAACGCAACAATAAACGGTTAAAATTTTGTACCGGTTTTATAGGATAATTTATATCATCAAATAGGGGATACTCTAATTCATCCGCTCCGTATTTGGTTTTAAATTCTAAACGGTAATGCTTTTTTAAATTGAATTTACTACCACCCCAAGTTTCGATACCGCAATTTACTTGAAACGCTGTTTCATTATTGATGTTAAATAGTTCAACAGCAGCTTCAACATCCGGTTCAAAATTTTCTCCAACAGTTATTAAATCTGAACTAATTGAAATAACCGGCAGAGATAGAAAACTTTCTTCCATTAAACTTTCGTATTGTTCACTTTTAGTAATCGAAGTGTCCATATAGTTTGCCTGTAAAATATCTTTTAAAAAAATATAGGTATGAGCAACTACTTGATCAATATCTGTTGCATTTATACTAACAGCTTTTATGGTTTTGCTTGATGATATTGAAATAGGTTCATCATCATAAATCAAGCCATTTGTTAAGGTAGGTTTGCTATTGTCGGTAGTATAAATAATTTGTGAATTGGATAAGGTGGAGGACAAAGTTAATTGAATAGAATCCGCATAATAACCTCGTACAACACTAAAGTTTACTGCTGCATAGCCTTGAGATAATGTGAAAATGAACAGACCATAAATGATAAACTGATGTCTCATTCAACATGCACGATTTATTATTCGGAACTATTAAGCACCATGTTGTCATTTTTAATAAAGTCGTAGGCTTTTTGTATTTCCGTATCAATTTCTCTAATAATAGAATAATAGCCTTCATTTTTCCATACTTGTTTGGCAAAGTAGGCTTTAATTTTAGTTTTGAATAGAAACTCGTTATCCAACAAAACGTTTGGAGTAACTGATGCTCTTTTCTCCTTTACAAAAGTATAGAACTCATCAAAAATAGATTGAGGCACTTGATAAGTATCTTTAAAATCTGTAAATGATTCAAAGTTGGTAAAGTCATCCCGATGTTTACTAAAATAATTATAGGTAAAAGACGGAATTTGGGAGTTCGCGAAGATGGTATTTAGATCATTATTTATCGTATCAATAGGAGTAAAGATATCCGGTGTAATACCTCCGCCGCCATACACCGTTCTGCCTAAAGCGGTTTTGTAGGCTGTGCGGTTATCATTTTCAATACTATCTTCGTTAAGCATCTCGCCCTTATCAAAGCGTTCCACTAATTCATTATCGTAATTTTCGCCTTCACCCGGTTTATAGGGTTTTTGAATAGATCTTCCTGCCGGTGTATAATAACGGGCAACAGTTAAGCGAAGTGCGCCTCCGTTTTTTAGCGCAAACTGCTCTTGCACTAAACCTTTTCCAAACGATCGTCTACCCACAATAGTGCCTCTATCCCAATCTTGAACAGCTCCGGCTAAAATTTCGCTGGCAGAAGCTGAACCTTCATCAATCAAAACCACTAAGCGTCCATCTTCAAAAATTCCATTCCGGCGGGCTTTGTATTCACTTCGTTTGTGGCTTCTGCCTTCGGTGTATACTATTAATCTTTTGTCGCCCAATAGCTCATCAATAATGTTGGTAGCTGCTACGAGATAACCGCCCGGGTTTTGTCTTAAATCAATCACCAAGTCTTCCATGCCCTTGCTTTTTAATTTAATCAATTGCTCCGAAAATTCGTTGTAAGTGGTTTCGCTAAAGCGGTTAATTTTAATAAAACCGACCTGCTCATCCATCATATAACCAACATCTACACTGTTTAATGGTATTTTATCTCTTTTTATATTAAAGCTGAGTAATTCATTTATTCCATGCCGGTTAATGCCTACTTTTACTTTGGTGCCTTTTTTGCCTCGTAGTTTTTTTATCACATCTCTGTTGGTAATGCCAATACCGGCAACCGTATCGTTTTCAATAGTTACAATTTTGTCGCCTGATAAAATACCCAATGCTTCAGAAGGACCACCGGCAATAGGGGTAATCACCGAAATGGTATCATCCACAATAAAAAATTCAACCCCAATACCTTCAAAATTGCCTTGTAGATTTTCTGTGGTCGCCTTCATATCTTCAGGCGGAATATAAATAGAGTGGGGGTCTAAATTTTTAAGGATTTCTCTAATGGCGTCGCCTACCAAGTCTTCGGTATCTATGGTGTCTACATAATTATACTCTACAAAATTTAATACATCGTTTATTTGAGAAAGCGTATTAGACTGAGGGCTTGTAGATGGTAATAGCTGTACATTTGAGCCGAGCGATTGGTATAATTTAAAACCCAATACCATGCCCATCATCATAATAAGTGCATAAATCAATGGTTGAAATATGATTAGTTTTTTATTGTCTTTCAAACTCACTTATTTTTCCTTATGTTGTTTGCAAAAATAGCCATTTATTGCTTGTTTAGATAATAATTTTTGTTAGAAGCGCAAAAAAATGAATTATACCAATTTGGTATTATACAAGATGTTAATGGTAAACTTACAAACTATCCAACTGCCAATGCTCATTTAAAAAAGGTAATCCTTCGTACTCTGTTAAATCGTGCTTAACCGGTACAATGCTGACATAGTTGTGCTCTAATGCCCAAATGTCGGTATCTTGTCCTTTGTCTTCGCAATCATATCGTCCGGTTAACCAATAATAGTCTCTACCAAAAGGATCGGTGCGTTTATCAAACTCTTCTGTCCATCTGCCTTTTGCCTGCCGGCAAATTTTAAAGCCTTGTAGTAGGCTAACATCTACATCAGGAATATTAACATTGATCAATTTTTGCTGTGGTAAATTATTTTTCAAGGTTTGTTCAATAATTTTTCGGGCTACTATTTTTGAGGTATCCATATTCGCGTTGGCACTAAAATTTAGTAAAGAAAAACCAATGGAGTTAATCCCTTCAATAGCAGCTTCCATAGCGGCAGACATCGTACCAGAATAAACAACATTAATGGAAGAATTTGGTCCATGATTGATACCCGAAACACACAAATCTGGCTTACGGGCTAACACTACATCAACCGCAATTTTTACACAATCTACTGGTGTGCCACTGCATTTAAAGGCTTTAACATTCTCAAAAATAGAAACTTCTTTTAAGCGCAAGGGTTTTTTCAAGGTAATGGCGTGCCCCATTCCACTTTGGGGCGAATCGGGCGCAACTACTACTGTTTCGCCAAATTCTTTTGCCACTTCAACTAAGGCACGAATGCCATTGGCTCCAATACCATCATCATTGGTTACCAGTATTAAGGGATTGTTCATATTGTTTGTAATTAATTAACTGCTAATCAGCAATTAAAATATTAAGCTCTTTTATTGTTTTTACTGTTTTTATAAACCATTTTAATGTTATCTTTCGTTGCGGTTTTAATATCCAATTCATCGAAATTATAAATCGTTCCTCTTCTAGGGTCAACGTCCACTTCGGCATCTGCTTTTATTCTGCACCATATGTTTCCTCTTCTTCTAAAAGGTTTTAAGGTGATGTTAAAATCATATTCGCGCATAGCCTGACCAATTTTACCAGTATAAAATTTTGATAAGAAACCTTGACGAATTTTTTGCTTACTACCCAAATGAAATTGTTTGTAGCCTTTTAACTTAATGGTATTATATGCAGGTTCTAACACTTCAAATTCTCCTCTTTTAAATGATGGAAAAAACAAGGGTTTTGCCAATAAAAACCACAGGATATGAAAACTAATAAAAGCAATTAAGGCTGCAATTAAGCCTTTTATTATAGGATGTAAAGTTTCGGAAAATTTTGCCTGCCATCTAAATATTTCAGGAGTGATTTGTGCAATCAAGTCGGCATTATCTATACGATCTAAATCCGATTTTTTTACTTTTAGATAACCTTTGTACTTATCTTCTGTGCTTCCTTCTTTAAACTGTAAACCGAGTTCTACTTTTGGGTTTGCCGCATAATCTCTTGCATTAAACCGGATGCTGTTGTCTAACATTTTGGTGCCGTTTACATAAAAAGTGAAATCTTTTGGTTGACCACCGTTTTCATTAACCCATTCTAACTCAACAAAACTATTTTTTTCAACCGCGTGTTTGTTAAACTGTAACTCCACAGCTACATTTAAAATTTTTTGGTATGGATTGCTGCCAAAGGATGGCTTATACTTTTTAACCTCTCCAAATTGAATGGCGGCAAGCTTCGATTTATTTTTGTTGCACGATGTATTAAAAACAACAATTAAAATGGAAATGACCAATATTAAATGCCTCATTCTATAATTTTAATTTTAAGCGTTTTTTCTTTTTTATTTCTGATTTTTAGTTTCGTTCTATCTGGCGTAAATTCGATAATTTGATCGTCTAATCCTAAACTTTGTAAATTTTGTTTACTGTATACTAAACTTGCCGTCATTTCTTCGGGCATTACTTTTTTTAATCGTTGAACATCATCATAAGTTAAGGCTAATTCAAACACGGCTTTCCCATTTTGAATTTTTCTATTTTGATGGTCTTTAATTTTTAATTGGATGCCCGAAGGTAAACTAATACCCTTAGCATCTAACAATACATCAAACTTAAAATTAGCCGGTAAATTACCCGAAATATCAAAGTATTGTGTAAAACTTAAATCGTCTTCTTGCAGGTTAACAATTTGTATATTAGTAGTGGGCTGTATGCTGGTAATTTGAGTAGGAGGGGTACCTTCAATTAAGCGTAAATATTCAGGACAACTGCTTTTAAACTTTTGCTTTAATGCGGTTGGTAAATTGGTATTTAATGAAATATAAAAAGTATAGGCATTTTGCGTATTGTTAATTAAAGCACAGTATTGGTCAATAATCTTATCTAAACAAGTTTTTCCATAACGGGCATCTTTTTTTGAAAGGTCACTTTGCTCACCGTCAGTAAACAAGTACAAAAAGTTTTTTTGTTGATTGTTGATTAGTTGCATCGCTTTTTCCCAAGCAACACATATATTAGTAAAGGTTACCTTTTCGTTATTAAAAGATTGTACAAAGTCAATTGCTTGTTGTTTACCATGGGCAGTTGCTTTTTGGGTATAGGTTTGCAAAACTTCATCTTGAAAAGGAATAATATTAATATCACTTCCATCTTCCTCAATATTAGATAAAGTATTAACCATCACCTGCACTACATCATCATAAATATTGGGTGCATTGTTGTATCCTTTCATAGAAAGGGTAACATCCCAAATAAATAGGTGGTTGTTTTTTTTTGAAATTTGACTGTGAGCGATAGAAGTGGAAAGAATTCCAATAAAAAAAAGAATGAAAATGGTTTTAAAATTCAACTCCGTTAATTTTTATTTTTTTTAAATGGTGATTATCAACATTTTAGTTTATTCAAAACAATAATTAATTGGTTCAACTTAATTGAGAGTCTATAAAATTAAAAAAAGGGATCACCAGAATCGGTAATCCCTCTTTCACATATTAATCAACCAATATTTTTAGAGATTGTTTTTTAAGACCCAAAGATACATTAATAATGTAAATTCCTTTGTTAAATTGTGTTACATCTATAATATATTTTTGAAAACCAGCATTTGTTAACTCTTTTGAGTTATAAATTGCCTCTCCAAGTGCATTATACATCGAAATGAACACATATGTGTTATCAAATTGAAGATCAAACTCAACCGTTAATTGATTACTTGCCGGATTTGGATAAGCGTGTATTAATTGTTGATATTGTAATGTCCGTTGTTCAGGATATACTTCTATGAAAACTTCTGCTTGATTACACTGGTCAAAGATACAAATTTCATAGGTTAATTGGTCAGTTCCTGTAAAATTTTCTTCGGGTGTATATTCAATAACCTGATTATCAGTAATAAATATTTGCCCATTTGCCGGTTGGTTAATAATATTTATAATGGTTGAACTTGTATTTACATCATTTTCTAAAACCGGGAGCTCAACTATTTCATTTTCGAAAGCTTCAAAATAGTCGTTAGTTGCAACTAATTGCAAGCCTCCTTCGTCACAATTGCTGTAGGTAATTATTACATCGGTTTCAAAGCAATCACCTGTTAACTCGTCACAATAGGTTATTATGGCAGTATCCGTTTCAATAATATTCATAAGTGGCAAGGGTATATAATCAAAACACATTTGATCTACCAAGTTGATCACACATTCATCAAATTTTGTTTTTATATTGGTAATAACAGCGTTCGGGTTATTTGAAGCTTCACATTCCAAACAAATTCGTTGTTCTACTTTTGGTGGAGTACAAGCAAATAGTTGTGGGCATTTCTCCTCTGTTGTGCAATCACCAATATCAATAACAAATAAACTTTTGATGCAGTGGGTAATTTCCCAACTACATAATTCAACAATTAACGAATCGTATGCTAAACTTTCATCGGCTATGTAATTGATGCAATTGCCAGATTGTACTTCTAAAGTTGGGTTACCTATAGAACTAATGTTGTTAATAAAATATTCGGTTGTAGCATACGAACAATCTAAGCATAATTCAATTGGAATTTCTGGTGTGGCACAAGTTAAAATTGTATCTACAAGGCAATTTATGGTCATATCTGTGGTATCGGGTTGCATAAAATTGTTACAATCATCTAATATAGAAATAGCCGCATAGCTAGTGTCGCATAATTGAGGACAGTCATCATCACAATAAATTAGAGATATTATTTCGGTATCACCAGGCAACAAACCAGGTAAAGGAGGATAATGGACACAACTATCTCCTTCAATGCTAGGGTTGCAAAATGAAATAATGTCTACCAAAAAAGGTTGCCCCCCATCTTCATCTTGAATATCAATACAAAAATCAATAGGAACGGTATAACCGGTGCATAAAAAGATCGTATCTGTTGAACTAAGGGGCGCAAAAGGATTAACTTCCGCTTCTGATTGAATAGTTAAAAGAATACAATCTCGTGTAATACTAAAACAAGCTGAACTTTGCATAATTATATTTTCAACATTACTAACAGTTAAATCAGGGGCATTATCACTATCATACGACATACCATAGATACAATATTTACCAGGTGCTAAACCAGTTAAATCAGTTCTGAAACCGCTGGACTGCGCTACAATATCCAAATTTTCATTGGTGATTAAGAAGATATATTCTAAATTTATATTATAGCCAAACTGCACTGGTAAGGTAACCATAGCAGATAAAGTACAAAAAGTATCAAACTGTATAGGACGCAATTCTCCGGCACTAGCATCACAGGTTTCGGTACAAATATCAACTACTACACATTCGCAATTAACGGGGTCCCAAGCTTCAATATCTCCATAGGCACAATTGGTGTTACAGGTGCTGTTGTAGGCTTCACAGGTTCCATCATCTAAGGTTACATCAGGATTATAATTTGCCGAACAAGGATCGGTACATCCGGTCAATTCGTTAAAAAAGCAACTGTCATCGTTGCAGTTTGCAAGGGGGTTGTAGTTTAATGCGGTAACATTTGTACAACCTACTATGCTTTGTGAGGCAAGTGCGCAACGGCAAGCATTTGCGTCCCAAATCTCTAAATTGCCCAAAGTACAATCGTTATTGCACGTTGTATCATAAGTATCACAGCTTCCATCGTCTTCAACTACATCAGGGTTGTAGTTGGGGGCACACTTATCGGTACAACCGGTAAAATTACAACTGCCATCATCACAAGTAGCGTTAGGGTTATAGTTGCTGGCATAAACATTAGTACAACCGATTATACTTTCGGCAACAGGTACACAGGTACAAATATCAGCATCCCAACTTTCAATATCTGCAAGCAAACAATCGCTATTGCAAGTGGTATCATAGGTTTCACAGCTTCCATCATCTTCATCAGCCTGTGGGTTGTAATTGGGTGCACAAATATCTGTACAACCAGGGTCACAACCTGTCGCTAAACAACTTCCATCGTCTATACAAGCCATTGGGTTATAATTACAAGCAGTTTCATCTAAACATCCTTCAATTGAACATTCACATAATTCTTCTAAAGCTAGCGAACTAAAATAATCAGTAAAATTAAACTCCTGGTTGCAAAATTCATTATCCGTAATATTAAATATGGCGGCTTCATCATCAACAATTTGTTGAGTAAAAATATAATAGAAGCCATCTTCAATTCTAAAACTTTGTGGGCTAACCAAACCACCTAAGGTTAGTACTTCATAGTTTCCATTGCCGCCAATTATTGATTCTACATTAATTGAATAAAGTACATCGGTAGGATTGGTATTATCGCAGCCAATTATGGGTTCATCTAAGCCACCTGCAACGGTAATTTCTATATTAGAAGTGCAAGTAGCTGAGCATAAACTGAGTAATTCATCGTATGGAAAATTTTGGGTATAATCAAATTGCTGAACGCAACCATTTTGATCATTAATGATGAAACCAATAGTTTCACCGGATGCCTCTTCTAAGTTAAAAGAATAGGTAAAACCTCGAGAAGAAACCACTTCATTTGAAAGCGTTCCAAAGCCTAAGGTGCTTAAATAATATTGTCCTGTTCCACCTTCGATATTACTCACATCAATACTAATTTCAGTGCTTCCATTACAATTAAACTCATCAACCACGCCTTGTTGAAAGCTTACCTCAATTGGAGCTGTACAAGGACGATTGCATAAGGCTATAAAACCAATTAAGCCTGATATTGTTTCCTCATCTAAGCGGCAAACACTGCCTGAACCATCTTTCACTTCAAAACCAACTGTATTTTGTAGCGCATCATCTTCACTAAAAAAGTAAGTAAACGGTTCATTTTCACTTACATTAGCATTACTGACCGAACTATTTCCAAAAGTTTCTATTGTATACGAACCTGAACCTCCGGTAATAGATTCTAGATTAAGTGCTACTCTTGGCTCTATTTCAGTAAAATCGCAAAAGGCATCAATTACGTATCCATTAACATTTTCATTAATAGAAATACCACCACATGAGGAAGAAAGCATTTTGGTAGTCAAATAAGTTGCATCAGTATTAGGGTCTCCATCGCACATAGCTGCAATACCGGCAGCGTAAAAAATAATATTTGAGCCTCTATTGTCACTTGGTGCAGTCCATTCAAAATTCCATGTACCGCTTGAACTGGGTGTGTTGTGTTCAATATATTGATAAGAACCCGTATTGGTTTTTATGTAACCTTCCGCTCCTGCCGGTAAAGTAAAGTCTCCTGCATTGGAACGGTCTGCCTCAAATTGAACGCCTATTTGAAAACCAAAACAATCCGCTATGGGATCAGATACCTTCACCGTCACTTCATAGGTTTGGCCACTAACAAATATTTCTGGATTGTCTTTTAAGCTGATTTCAATTCCCGCAGCATCACTAAGATCTGCAATATGGCATGCTCGGGACAATGCACAGGTGGAACGCTCTGGAGGTTGTCCTGTATAGCCGTTGGGCGGTCCTGCAGAATAAGCGTCTGCATTTTTACTAGTTGCTAAAAAAAGCAGAAGAAAGCAAAAGGGTATACCTTTATTAAGGTTGAAATTATTCATATAATTAAATGTGATTAAAAATAATGTGTGATTTGATTCTAATCACTAACAAATATCTATAAAAATATGTTAAAAATAGAAGGGTATTAACAAAATTAAAAAATAATTCACGAGGTTAATCATATTTTATCATCTTTCAAGTTACTATAAATGACCTTTAATTGTGCTTTGTTCTTCATTTTTTTAACAAATTATCCGTTGGTTAACAATAATGTTTAGCTTTTGGTAGTTTAGCATTATTATTGTGGTTCGATAATTAAGATGTTATCTTTTCATAGAAAAACAGTCAATATAATACACTTTAAAAAAAGTAAATACTATGAGTAAAAAGAATGTAAAAAAGTGGTCTGCCTTATTGATGTTAGTTGCCTTTATTTCGGTAAGTTTAACTTCGTGTCATCGATATGGTTGCCCAAACCAAATACAAAACGATCAAGAAGTTAGTCAACAAGATAGCCACTGTTAGTTTGATGAATTGGATAGCATTAAGCGATATTGATCAAGTTGATCGTATCATACAAGGTTCTGTTGAAAAGCCACAATTGATTTTTAAGCACAGCACTAGTTGTGGTATTTCGGCTATGATGAAAGCTCAATTAGAACAATCATGGGATATTGATTCAGCTTCATTAGATGTTCATTATTTGGATTTATTGACCTACCGTTCAGTATCTAATTACATTGCAGAAGCTACCGGTATTTATCATCAATCGCCACAGGTTTTGCTTTTAAAAGATGGTGAAGTAGTGATGGATGCCTCGCATCATGCCATTAAAGTAGATGACATTAAGAAGGGTTTGGATTTATAATTTACCAAACAAACTCCAATTTCTTCTTAATTTCTGGATGAATGCTTTGCAAAACCGGGCAAGTTCCGGCAACTTTTTCCAATAGTTTTTTGTGGGCATTTTCATAAGGAATTTGAGGCATGGTAACCTTTACATTTATAGCCGCAATTCTTCTTGGGTTTGAGGCCATTATTTTTTCTACTTCTGCCTTAGCCCCTTCAATACTAATATCTTTCTTTTCAGCAGCTATACCCATAACGGTTAACATGCAAGTGGCAACACTATTGGCAACCATATCGGTAGGCGAAAATGCTTCACCTTTGCCATTGTTATCAACCGGTGCGTCGGTAATAATTTGTTCGCCAGATTTTACGTGCGTAGAAACTGTCCGCAATTTGCCTTTATAATCAACAATTGAAGTCATTTACAAAATTTTTATTTAACTTAGAAGTTTTAAATGAGTGATCTAATCAAATCTATGCATTTTAAATTACATATCCTATGCTTTTGTGCCTTTTTGCTAATTGGTACAATTGTTACTTATGCAGATCCTCCAAAAAATGATGAAGTTGGTTTACTTCAGCAAGAAAGAACAAAACTGATCTATCGCAAAGCAACTAGTTATGGTGTTCAATTACATGGCAATGGCTTTGGCATTAGTGCAGATTACATTAACACCACAAATTATTATAAGCGCAAGTTTTTACGCTTCGATATTATGAATATTAAACATCCGAAACAATACAAAAATAGAACAGGTTTTGGAGCCAATTTTTTAAGCGATCAAAAGCCTTATGTTTTTGGTAAGATCAACAGTTTTTATACCATTAATGCTGCCCGTGGACAAATGAATCTAATTGCCGATAAAGGCAGAAAAAATGGTGTAGAACTATCTTGGTTATATAGCTATGGGGTGTCATTAGGTATAGTAAAACCTTACTATTTGGCTTATTGCAATGAATTTAGTAATTGTAATAATCCGCTGCCTATCAAATATGAAGACAAAACAGCAGATTTATTTTTAGATCCGCCTGACCGTTTAATTAGTCGTGGTCCGGCACGATTAGGTTGGACGGAAATTAAGCTCTATCCTGGTTTACAAGGTAAAATAGGTTTTAATATTGACTTTGCTGTTTTTGATGACTTAGTACAAGCTGTTGAATTTGGTATTATGGTTAATGCCTATTATAAAAGAGTGCCTATTATGCTTCCTATTATGCCATCTAATAATAATCATTTTATCTATCCTAACTTATACATTAAGGCTTCAATGGGTAAGCGGGTTTATTGATTTTGAATACATACTCAAAAGCATACTACGTCAAATTATTTTATTTTACCATTCCCTTTTAACACTTAGAAATAGGTTTTGTAATTTTCACATTTCTTATAGCTGCCAATCTGTCAGTGTCTCACAATTTTTAGTATCTTTGCAACTTACAGTGAACAAATGAGTGAAAACAGTTTGGTAAAAGACAGAACTTCTGTTAATATTCCCTTAGAAGAAAATAGACAAGGCGAAGTGCTTGAAAATGTAGCGATTAAGCAGGAAGTACATAATGGCAAAACCTTTTACATTGAAAGTTATGGTTGCCAAATGAATTTTAGTGATAGTGAAATTGTAGCTTCTGTTTTGGGCGAACAAGGGTATCGGCTTAATAAAGATTATAAATCTGCCGACATGATTTTTATGAATACTTGTTCTATCCGTGAAAATGCGGAAGACCGGGTTCGTAACCGGTTAAAAGATTTTCATCATATTAAAAAAGCCAATCCATCTGCTATAATTGGCGTGTTGGGTTGTATGGCAGAACGTCTAAAAGATAAATTGTTAGAACAAGAACAATTGGTAGATATTGTTTGTGGTCCGGATGCTTATAGATCGTTGCCTACTTTAATTGCCGAAGCGGAAGGTGGGCAAAAAGCAGTAAATGTTTTGTTAAGTAGAGAAGAGACCTATGCGGATATTAGCCCGGTAAGGTTAGATGTAAATGGAGTGAGTGCCTTTATCTCTATTATGCGGGGTTGCGATAATATGTGTTCGTTTTGCGTAGTTCCGTTTACTAGGGGCAGAGAACGCAGTCGCAATGCGTTAACCATTGTTAAAGAAGCGCAAGATTTATTTAACAGAGGATATAGAGAGGTTACTTTGTTAGGACAAAATGTAGATTCTTATAGATGGAAAAACGAGCAAGAAGAAAACATCTCTTTTGCGCAATTGCTCGCCATGGTTGCCGAAGTTGATCCTTTGTTGAGAGTACGTTTTTCGACTTCACACCCTAAAGATATGTTAGATGATGTGTTGCATACTATGGCGAGATACGAAAACATTTGCAATTATATTCATTTGCCGGTTCAATCGGGCAACTCCCGAATTTTAGAAAAAATGAATCGTACTTATGACCGGGAATGGTATATGAATAGGATTGAGGCGATTAATCGAATTATACCCGATTGTGGTATTTCAACCGATGTTATTACCGGCTTTTGTAGCGAAACCGAAGAAGAACATCAAGATACTTTAAGTATTATGGAATTGGTGAAATATGATTTGGCGTACATGTTTTTCTATTCAGAACGCCCCGGCACCTTGGCTGCCCGAAAATATGAAGACGACATACCTTTAGCGACCAAAAAGAAGCGGTTGCAAGCAATAATTGCTTTGCAAATGAAACATTCTTTAGAAAAAAATAAACAAGATATTGGTAAGATCGTGAAGGTATTGGTAGAAAAAACGTCGAAGCGATCGGAAGAGGATATGTGTGGAAGAAACGATCAAAATAAAATGGTGATTTTCCCGAAAGGAGATTCGAAGCCGGGTAATTATGTTAACGTAAAAATTACGGAGTGCAGTGCAGCTACCTTGAAAGGGGTGATCGTGTAACGACTCAAGATCGAATCAATGAAATATGAGGTCTATTAAGTTAAATGACATAAAAAAGGAAGTTCCGGGTTTAACAAAAAGTTGGGGAGAAACAAGGTTGGAGGCGACCTTAATTTGTTTAGATTATCATCAACATAAAAGCCCTGTTAATTTAAAAGTTGAAGGGCAAAATAAGATTGATTTTATGCTTAATTGGAAGAATAAGATTACCTTAAAGATGAGAAATACGTGGAAAGATCTTCAAGAGGTAACAGAAAAAGGAGCCGAAGGTATTGCAGTCTTATTGGTTTCTTATTTAACCAATTATAAAATTGTTCAACGTTCGGCTAAAGGAAGTGGTATAGATTATTGGTTGTCAGAAAAAGATTCAATTTTGCCGTTCCAAAACTCAGCAAGATTAGAAATATCGGGATTGCTGTATAAAAATGATAGTGATTACAGACGTAGAATAAGAAAGAAGAAAAAACAAACTGAACAATCCGACAATACGAATATTCCAGCATATATTGCGGTTATTGAATTTCAATCACCTAAAGCGACTTTAATAAAAAGATGAAAAGCGTTAAATCTTTACATAACAGCGCATTAGAAATTGCTGAACTTGCTTTTACACTTAAAAAAGAAGGCATGACAGATCGATCTATTGAGGAATTTTACAAGGCATATGAGTTAGAAAAAAAAGCAGCAGATTTAATTCCAATTGATAAAAAAAATGAACCTTCACGGTCAATACTTTATAGAAGTGCAGGTTCGTTAGCTTTGAATGCCAATTTGTTTATAGAGGCAGAAAAAATGGTAGCCAATGGATTACTTGGCTATCCACCTGAAGAAATTGCAGAAGAGTTAAGAGCTCTTTTCGACCAGATTAAATTAGAAAAAGGCATGTTGAAGCGGAGAACCGGAAGAATAAAAAACAAGAAAAGTGGAACAACTAAAGAACAAGAGACTCCTAAGCATTAAAATTTTGCCTAAATAATTTTTTAGACCAAATTTATTTGTTCAGGAAAATGTTGAATTGTGTGTTGTTTTTTGAATAGATAAATTCGTCATTCTAAATTGGGTGTTGGGTGTTGGGTGTTCAATATTCAATATTCGATATTTTTTGGATGATTATTTAATGAATATCGAATATCGATTAACGAATAATGAATGTTGTTTAATTATTAATTGATCAATATGGTTTACGAAGAAGCGAAGTTAGCAAACTAGCCCCGATTGCAGCGGTTATGTTGTGGAACGAAGTGGAGCAACATTTGAGCGGAAAGCGGGACTGCCCTTATTGCGAGTAATGCTGTTTCGCTTCAAAAAAAAATTACAAATTTATTAATTAATTATCAATAAATTTAAAAAGATCAGCGATTTAAAATCAATAAAGCAACGGTTTGGCATCATCGGAAATTCTGATGCCTACAACAATGCGCTTAAGGTGGCTATGCGGGTAGCACCCACCAATTTAACGGTTTTAATAACCGGAGAGAGTGGGGCAGGGAAGGAGGTGTTTTCGCAAATTATCCATTCCTTAAGTCCGCGAAAGCACAATGCTTTTATTGCGGTAAATAGTGGTGCTATACCTGAAGGAACGATTGACAGTGAATTGTTTGGACACGAAAAAGGTGCCTTTACCGGGGCAAGCGATAAACGCAAAGGCTATTTTGAAACGGCTGACAAAGGCACCTTGTTTTTAGATGAAGTTGGTGAAATACCGTTGGGAACGCAAGCAAGATTATTGCGGGTTTTAGAAACCGGCGAGTTTATAAAAGTTGGCTCATCAAAAGTTTTAAAAACGGATGTGCGCTTAGTGGCGGCTACCAATAAAGATTTGTTTCAAGATATTAAACACGGTAAATTTAGAGAGGATTTATATTACCGGCTTGGTACGGTGCCCATAAAAGTGCCTCCTTTGCGTGAACGACCGGAAGACATTAGCTTGTTATTCAGAAAGTTTGCGGCTGACTTTAGCAATAAGTATAGAACAGACACAGTTAGGTTAGATGAAGAAGCGCAACAATTATTGATGAGTTATCATTGGCCCGGTAATGTTAGAGAGTTGAAAAATATTGCCGAGCAAGTTTCGGTATTGTCGATGGATAATATAGTGACCAAAGAAGTGTTGTTGGGCTTTTTGCCAAAGTCAAGAGCGAGTCGTTTACCGGCATTGATTGAAAATGGAAACGGGCAATCTAATGGAGGCGATTCTTATTCGGAAAGAGAACTGTTGTACAAGATTATGTTTGATATGAAAAATGACATCAATGATCTAAAGAAAATTTTATATCAGATAGTACAAAGTGGTAATGATAAAGTTGAACAAACCGATTTGGCTCGTGAATTTGCGGTTCAATATGCGAGCGAAAATGTAAGGGAGGCTGCTTTTTTAGATCAGCATGCCGTTCGAATTAATACGGCAAATAATCCGGTTATTATACAAAAGCCTGAGGTTCAGCAACACGAAGAGGTGGAAGAATCGCTTTCTATTGATGATAAAGAACAAGAATTGATAAGAAAAGCACTTGCAAAACACAAAGGTAAACGGAGAGATGCCGCTTTAGATTTGGGTATTTCTGAACGGACGCTTTACCGAAAGATTAAAGAATATAAAATTGAAGAATAAAATTGCACTGATGTGGATAAATTGTTAACAAACATACTTACCTTCGTTTTAATGTTGTTGCTTTCAAGTTGCGGAATTTATTCTTTTACGGGTGCGTCGGTTTCTCCTGAGGTAAAGACTTTTAGTGTGCAAACTTTTGAAGATAATCTATTAGAAAACCCTAATTTAAGGCAATTGCTAACAGAGGCTTTAGTTGACCGGATAAGTTCTTCTATTAATTTATCGCCGGTTGCTTTAGATGGCGATATTAAGTTTACCGGAGAAGTAACCCGTTATTCAGTTCGTCCGGTTGCGAACACCTCGGCAAGCATGGCATCTGAAAGCGAATTGGTTATTGATATCAAAGTAACCTTCACCAACGAAATTGAGCCAGATAAAAGCTTTGAAAGCCAATTTTCTGATTTTGCGCGCTTTGATATGTCGATAAATTTTATTGAAGCCGAAGCCGGATTGGTGGAAGAGATTAATGAACGCCTCATCGATAAAATATTTAATAAAGCATTGGTTAATTGGTAAGGAGTATGGAAAAAGAAGCGGTCATCAAACTTTTATCAGAACCCGGTCAACTCAACAAAGTAAGTATTGAACAATTGGAGGAATTGGTTGATAAATATCCTTATTTTATTAAACTACAAGTGTTGCTTCATTCAAAAAAAGAATCTATAAATTCATCAAAGCCAAATGAAAATAGCGATAAAGGAAATATCTTAGATAACAAAAAAGAAGAAGATGGCTTAGAATTTTTAGAAGAAGAAAGTTATGACAACAATGAAATTGAAAATGACCATGATGATAACGATGATGAATTTGAGCAATTAGAAGAAGAAGAAAGTCATTTACCTTTTGATGATGAATCGTTTAAGGCTACTAAAAATAACGACTTGAAAAATGCTGTTTTTGAAGAGCCAGAAAAACAAGCTAAATCCTTAAAAGTACCCGAAGAAATAGTAGAAGAAGATATTGCCTATTTATTAAAAAAAGCCGGCTTAGCCAATTCTAATGAGGCAGATGATTTGACCTTGATTTCTTTCATACAATCTGATGAACAAGTACTTTTAAATAGTGCAGGCTTATATACGTATAGTCAGTTAAAAAAATTAGATGAACAAGAAGAAATTAACCTACTTGCTAAACTAACAGGTATATCCGAAGATCGAGTAGGTGGATGGACAGAAGAATGTACAGTTTTATTTGAGAACAAGTACCGCCGTTTATTAATAGAAAAAATTGGATTAGCCTTAAACAAAGATAAGAATGACTTACAAAAAATAAGTGGTATTGGTTCCATATTAGAATCTAAGCTGCATGAAGCAGGGATATTGAGTTTTCAGCAATTGGCTTTGTTAGAAAAAACTGATATTGAAACATTGACAGAAATAATTGATTATTTCCCCGATAGAATTGAAAGAGATGAATGGGTTCAACAAGCAAAATCTAAATTGAAAGAACAAGAATTATTAACGGACCAAAATTTAGAGGAAAATATTGTTGAAGACAATGAAATAAGCCGTTTAAAAGCTAAGGTTGAAGCACATAAAAATTTGAAACGTGGCATAGGAATGACTGCGAATGCCTCAATGATCAATCAAGATAATGATAATATAACAGAACAAGCGCGCGAATCGTTTAGAGATTGGTTAGCCAAAATGAATCGCACAAGTAATACAAAGGATGAAAAAAAAAATCTATTAGCCAACGATTTAATCAACCCACCCCCAATTTAGTAAAAGCAGATGTAGATAACATTAATGATATACACCAATTTCTTGGCACTACAGAAAAACCAAAAGAAACTACGCTTCGCTTTATACCCGGTTTTTCTGTTAAAGAAATTGCTGCCAGAAGTTTAGATGAGGATCACGAGATTGTATCAGAAACCCTTGCCCGAATTTACGAATATCAAGGCTACTTTTTAAAATCGATTAAGATATACAATAAATTATCTTTGAAATATCCCGAAAAAAACGTTTACTTTGCCGAGCGAATTAAAGAATTGAAGCAAAATTTTTAACACATGTATTCTATTATAACGGTAATTATCATACTAATTTGTTTATTAATATTATTAGTTGTTTTAGTGCAAGACCCTAAAGGCGGCGGACTTGGTGGTACTTTTGGAGGCGTATCTAGTAATAATCTTGGTGGAGCAAAAAATGCCGCCGATTTTTTAGAGAAAACGACTTGGGGCTTAATTATAGCGCTATTGGTTTTTAGCCTCTTATCTGTTACTGTAATACCCAACAGAAGTAGCAGTTTAACCGGTTCTGAAAATAATACTGAGCTCAACGAGTCGATTAAAGATTTTGATGTTAATAATTATGATCCGACTGGTGGAGAATAATAAATAACGATTTATTTTTGATGTGTTCACTCGCATATTGGCTATAATTTAATACAATTTTGGTTTAATAATTGCTTTCTTTCATTAAATCTTTACCACGTTTGAGATATTTTTTTATACATTTCAATAGGCATCATATTCATTTACACTCTTCTTTTGTTTAAATTTTTCACGTCTTTATTATAAAAAAACAGAGTTAAGCAAGTAAATTTCCAAATATGATATTGTATCATTATCAAACTCAAACATAGCAAACTATTTTTTATCAATTAAATTAATAATCGCATCACTCATCCCCATAGAAGAAAATCCACCATCGTGAAATAAATTTTGCATAGTTACCATTTTGGTATAATCTGAAAAAAGCATCACACAAAAATTAGCACAATCTTTAGCAGAAGCATTACCCAATGGCGAAAGCTGATCGGCATAATCAAAAAATTGATCGAAACCACTTACACCCGACCCTGCGGTTGTTTTAGTAGGCGACTGTGAGATGGTATTTATCCGTACCTTTTTATGTATACCATAATGATAACCAAAACTGCGGGCAATCGACTCTAAAGTAGCTTTTGCTTCAGCCATATCCCCATAACCAGGAAAAGTTCTTTGAGCGGCAATGTAAGTTAAGCCTATTACCGAAGCCCAATCATTCAAAGCATCCTCTTTCCATGCAGTTTGTAAAACTTTATGAAACGAAAGAGCCGAAATATCCATGGTTTTCTGTAAAAAGTTATAGTTCAAATCGGTATATGCTTTCTTTTTTCGTACATTTGGAGACATCCCAACAGAATGTAACAAAAAATCAATCTTACCGTCCAAATATTTTACAGAAGAATTTATTAGATTTTTAAGGTCTTCTGTATTCGTAGCATCCGCTGCAATAACCTTACTCGAACATTGCTCAGCTAATACATTAATTTGCCCCATTCGTAAAGCTACCGGCGCATTTGTTAACACAAATTTTGCCCCTGCATGGTGACAGGCTAAAGCTACTTGCCAAGCAATAGAATGTTCATCCAATGCGCCAAAAATTATCCCTCTTTTATTACTTAATATTTGTTTATTCATTCAGTAAAATAACGTATTAGCTGACAAATAATCAAATAAAAAATTAAATGATCAAAAAAATGTAAAATAACTGAATAAAACGTTATTTTGCAGGCTTAATATGTTTAGAAATTATCATAATATGAAACATAACTTAACAACAAGATATAAGGGTTTCGCCTTTATATTGCTATTTACTTTTTTTATTACACAGTCCTACGCGCAATGTCCTACATTGTTTAATACGTCAGCCACAACAAATGTTGCTTGTTCAGGCGATCAGGTAACGTTTACGGCTATACTTAATCCGGCGGATGCACAAAACGGAAATCTAACAGTAGAGTTAGGTTCTGGAAATGTGTTAATCCCCACTTTAACTGGCCCGAATCCCAGCGGGCTTTACACCGGCTCACTTACATTGGATAACCAAGGCTGTTATCCAGAAACGCAATCTTTTTTAATTCGCTTATTATGTGAAGATGACGGTTCAACATCAGCCCTGCAAACCGAAGACATTACAGTATATCCTTCCAACATCGAAGAATTTATTACCGTTGAGGGTGATGATTGTTCCGTCTCTGTTGGTTTATCGGAAGCTTGTACTGACCCAGATGGATTAGTTTTTGTTGATATTGTAGAACCCGACAGTTATACAGCAAATCCTGGTGAATCAGGAACTTGGAGGGTAGAATATACTTACATCGATAAAATAGGCTTTATTCCCTGTCCTGGATCCTTAGATGGTTTTATCGAATATGATTATAATTGTTCAGATCCTTGTGGAAATTTCGCTGGCAATATGGGCGGTAGTACATTTTTATGTGGAATTGGTGATTTCTTAGTTTCACCAATAGATAATGGTGCAACTGTAGACGATGGAAGTACACTTGTGTATGTA
The DNA here is from genome assembly GCA_938023075.1 of uncultured Chitinophagales bacterium. Taxonomy (GTDB): domain Bacteria; phylum Bacteroidota; class Bacteroidia; order Chitinophagales; family JAHDHT01; genus CALHDG01. The sequence goes on along the minus strand of CALHDG010000034.1, from coordinate 78,079 downwards.
ATTCACGATGGTGGTAGTGATGAAATTGGACCTAATGTTTACGCCATTGTTGGACCTGGAGATCCTATACTTAATGATGGTTCTTTCCCCACAAATGAATCATTATGTTTTTCAGCAGTAGTTGGTGACCAGTTAGATGCAAGCGGATTACCTTTAACAACTGGGTGTTATGATATATCCGATGAATGCCAAGAAGTTGTCTTTCTTGAAACTATTACAATAAGTGCAAGTGAAATATGTGATCCTCAAACTGGACAATTCAATGTTCAAGTTATGATAAATGGCGGTGGTCCTGATTTCTTTGACGGACATTCATATACTGTCACTGGTAATCTTTCTGGTGAAATTTTAGCTTCTCAATTCTACACTTTTGGTCCTTTTGATTCAGGCGATACTTATTCATTTGATATTACAGATGATGGTAAAGGTTGTAATGTTTCGTTCGAAGGTTCAACTACTTGTGAAATTACTCCAGATTGTGACGCTGGCATACTTGGCGGCAACGCATTTGTGTGTGAGGGAGAATTTGTAGTGGCTAATACATTAAATTCAGAGCTTCCAAATGATGGAGCATTAGCATATTTATTGCACGATGGCTCAAGCGATGCAATTGGCGACAATATTTATCAAACCTCTTTAGATGGAGTGTTTATGAGTGATGGCACCATCCCTACTAATGTAACACTTTGTATTACAGCCATTGTAGGTGATGATGTTAGTCCTGAAGGTATTCCTTTAGATTCTGGTTCGGGTGGATGTTTTGATATATCCAATTGTTTTCAAGTTGTATTTTTAGATCCTATAAATGTTGAAACAACAGAAATTTGTGATGACCAAACCGGTCAATATACAGTAGAGGTAAATATTTCAGGTGGTGGTCCTGAGTTTTTTGTTGGACATGCATATACACTAAGTGGAGACTTTGAAGGTGAAGTAGAAACTGACGAAACGTTGGTTCTCGGACCTTTTGATTCTAATTACACCTATTCATTTAATGTAGTAGAAGATGGTAAAGGTTGTTCATTAGATGATGCTGTAACTGGTACTGCTGATTGCGGTATTTATGATTTAGCTTTAACCAAAACGGTAGCCTCTCCAGGTCCATATACACCTGGTAGCGATGTTTTATTTACTATTCAAGTGGTAAATCAAGGAAATACAGATGCTAATAATGTTGAAATTACAGATTATATTCCAGCAGGAATGACCTTAAGTGCAAATGATAACAATGGTTGGATTGCAAGTGGCTCTAATGCTACTACAACAGTTTCATCAATACCAGCTGGTTCAACAGCAATCTTAAGTATCTTATTAACTATAGATGCTAGTCAAGGTGAAGGTTCACTTGTGAATTATGCAGAAATTAGTGCCGATGATGGAGATGATATAGATAGTATAACTGATCAAGATATTGGTAACGATGTGGGCGGTGAACCAAATTCTTCTACAGACAATAGTATTAATGGAAATGGAATAGCAGGAGGCATTGATGAAGATGATCACGATCCGGCTTTAATTGATGTAACCATACCTGCCGTTTACGATTTAGCCTTAGTTAAAACAGTAGCTTCAACTGGTCCGTTTATGCCAGGCGATGATGTTACCTTCACCATTGAGGTAATTAATCAAGGTGGTGTTGATGCCAATAATATAGAAATTACAGATTACATACCAGGTGGTATGAGCTTAAGCACAGCCGATAATAATGGTTGGGTTGTAAGTGGTTCAAATGCTACGGCTACCATCGCTAGTGTTGCTGCCGGAGCAAGTGCTACTTTAGATATAATATTAACTATTGATACTACTCAAAGCGCAGGTTCATTAGTGAACTATGCCGAGATTAGTGCCGATGATGGTGATGATGCCGATAGTAATACAGACCAGGATGTGAGTAACGATGCTGGTGGCCTGCCCAACTCTTCCACAGATAACAGTACAGATGGTACAAAAGGTGGTACAGATGAAGATGATCACGATCCGGCTCAAATTGATGTTACCGTTCCTGCCATTTACGATTTAGCTTTAATTAAAACAGTATACAATGCTCAGCCTTATGCGCCAGGCAGCGATGTTGTTTTTACCATTCAAGTATTTAATCAAGGTGATGTTGATGCCAGTAATGTTGAAATTACCGATTATATACCAGCTAGTTTAAGTTTAAGTGTAAACGATAACAATGGTTGGATAGTGAATGGTTCTTTAGTTACGGTTAACATAGCAAGTATTCCTGCAGGTGGAAACGCATCAGTAAATATTGTGTTAAGTATAGATGCTGGACAACCAGATGGAACTATTGTAAATTATGCAGAAATTAGTGGAGATGATGGTGAAGATGTAGATAGTAATACAGATCAAGATGTAGGTAATGACGCCGGTGGTATTCCAAACTCATCTACTGATGACAGTACCGATGGTACCAAAGGTGGAACCGACGAAGATGATCATGATCCGGCTCAAATAGAAGTAATGACTTCTATTGCTATGGGTTGTACCGATCCTTGTGCACCAAATTATGATGCTACAGCGGAAGTAAATGATGGTTCTTGTGAGCCATATAATACTGATTGTAATACCGATTGTACACTTGGAGACCTTGAGGTGTGGAGTCCAACCGAATGCAGTTGCATTATTTCTTTACCAACTGTATTAGGATGTATGGATATGAATGCCTGTAATTTCGATACCAATGCCAATTGTGAAGACAATAGCTTATGTGAATATGGAAATTCAGCATGTGCCGATCCTTGTAATCCAGTTCCTGGATGTACTGATCCGGCAGCTTGCAATTTCGATCCGAATGCATGTGAAGATAATGATTCTTGTGATTTTGGCGATCTAACTTGTACTAGTAATCCTTGTAATCCAACACCAGGTTGTATTAATCCTAATGCTTGTAACTACGATCCAAATGCTTGCGTAGACAATGGTACTTGCGAATTAGGTAATTTAACTTGTGCCGATCCTTGTAATCCAGTACCAGGTTGTAATAATCCTAATGCTTGTAACTTTGATCCCAATGCCTGTGAAGATAATGGAACCTGTGATTTTGGTAATCAGGCTTGCGCCGATCCTTGTAATCCTGCACCAGGTTGTACCGATCCTGCTGCTTGTAATTATGATCCCAATGCTTGTGTAGATAATGGAACTTGTGATTTCGGAGATACCACTTGTCCAACAAATCCTTGTAATCCAACACCGGGCTGTACCGATCCGAATGCATGTAACTACAATCCAGAAGCTTGTATAGATAATGGAACTTGTATTGCAGTGCCAACTTGTAATACCGATCCTTGTTTAGGAGATATTACCGCACCTAGTGCAGAAAGTTGTAGCTGTGAATTAGTTACACCACAAGTATTAGGTTGTACCGATGCTGATGCTTGTAACTTTAATGCATCTGCAAATTGCGATAATGGTTCGTGTCAACCTTGCGAAGTATTTGATTTAGCCTTAATCAAAGATATTTCACCAAACTTAACCAATGCCAATATGGATATTTATTGCCCAGGTGATGAGGTGCGGTTTTCTATTGCTGTATTCAATCAAGGTGATTTGTCAGCTATTGATATAGAAATAACTGACTATATTCCAGATGGTATGTCATTAAGTGATAATCCTCAAAACGATATATGGTTAGTTAATGGTTCTATGGCAATAACTACTATACCATTTATTGAAGCCAATGGCGGTGTAGTTGGCTTAACTATATTTTTAACTATTGATGAAGATTATACAGGAGCAACCTTAGAAAACTATGCAGAAATTAGTGGTGATAATGGAGATGATTTTGATAGTAATGCAGATAATATTCTAGGTAACGATGCAGGCGGTGTGCCAAATACTCCGACAGATAATGATATTAACGGCGTAAAAGGTGGGATTGATGAAGATGATCATGATGGAGATATCATTTACTTATGCGATCCTGATGCAGTACATGATTTGGCATTGACTAAAGTTAGAACAGGTGTTGGTACAGGTGAATACTGTCCTGGTGAAGATGTCATGTTTGTTATTACAGTAACCAACCAAGGCAATGTATCAGCATACAATACAGAAATTACCGATTATTTACCAGAAGGTTTTAGCTTAAGTACAAATGATATTAATGGTTGGACTACAAATGGTATCATAGCTATGAATATTATTACCTTTTTAGGTGCAGGCGAATCTGTTAATGTTCCAATATTATTAACTATTGGTTCTGATCATCCGGGTGGTTCAGTTTTAAACATTGCTGAAATTAGTAGTAGTGATGGTAATGATATCGACAGCACACCGGATACAGATCCTAATAACGATGCTGAAGCAGAAGACGATCATGATGTAGAAGAAATAACTGTATTAGAAGATTGCGCACTAGGTGATGGTTTTGATTTAGCCTTAACTAAGGGTCTTGCAGCGGGTCAAACAGGTCCGTTTGGAGCAGGTGAACAGGTAACCTTTACCATAACGGTTTATAACCAGGGTAATGTAACGGCTACCAATGTAGGTATCATTGATTATGCGCCAAGTGCTCTGTTTTTAGATGATCCGGATTGGATGGCATTGGCAAATAACCAAGCCTCTACCGTTATCGCTGGTCCTATTGCTCCAGGAGCAACAGCCACCGTCGATATCACTTTTGTGGTAGATCCTGATTTATTCCACAGCAAAGATATTGTTAACGTTGCCGAAATTCAATTTGCAACTGATGGTGATGGTAATCCAGTTAATGATATTGATTCCAATTTTGACTCATCAGTAGGTAATGATGCCGGTGGTGCTCCAGGTACTCCAGCAGATGACTACATTGATGGTGACGGAACTGGAGGACAAGGTGATGGCGTTGCCGCAACCGATGAGGATGATGCCGATCCAGCCATCATTACCGTTTTATCGCAACTTTGTGATGCTGGGGTATTACCAACTAACTTATATTCTTGTGCAGGTGGTATAATTAGTGTTTCTGCTACCGGCGCGGTAATTCCAGAAGGTTTTGAATTTGTTTATATTTTACACGATGGAGATGCCGACAACTTTGGCAATATCATAGAAATTAATACAACAGGTATCTTTAATGTAAGTGGCTATCCAACCAATACACCATTGGTGGTACAAACTTTAGTAGGTCCAGAGAAGCCAGTACCAAGTGAATTGCCAGTAGTTTGTGATTTATCGAATGCTGCTATTTTGGTATTCTTAGATCCTATTGCAATTAGTGCGGATTATACTTGTGATGCTTCAACAGAAGAATACACGGTTACCTTTACCATTACTGGTGGTTTGCCTGGTTTTGATCCAAGCCAAACCTATAATGTTACAGGCGATTATAGTTCAAATGTTTCAGCGAATACCCCAATTACCTTTGGTCCAATTTCTGATACTAGTTATGAAATTTACGTTTCGGATGCTGGTGGATGTACGGGTACTTTTACCGAAGTAGTTGAATGTGTAAAATTACCGATTACCTTATTGAGCTATGATGGTGAAGCTAAGGATGATGGTAACTTACTAAAATGGGTTACTGCAACAGAAACCGATAATGATTACTTTACGCTTGAGGTATCAACAGATGGTACTCATTTTGAAAGCATTGCAACTGTAAAAGGTGCGGGTACCTCATTAGTCAATAATAAATACAGTTTCTTACATAGAACTGCTTTAGGCGGATTAAGTTACTACCGTTTATCGCAAACCGACATTGATGGCACAACCGTTGAAGTTGGCATTGTACAGATAATTAGAGGTGAAAGTGCTTTAGGCATCATTTCACTGAATCCAGTACCTGTAATTGATAACTTACAGTTAACCTATACTGCCAGTGAAAATACGCCAACACAAATTGAAGTACTTGACTTAATCGGTCATTCTTTAATGCAGGTTCAGAAAACAGATCAACAAGGTGGTATCAATTCCTTAAATATTGAGGTAGCTGATTTACCTGCAGGTGTATACTTTATCCGTATGCAAACAGGTGATAGTATTGTTTCACAGAAATTTATAAAAGAATAATTCTTTTTTAAGATACAAAAAGATCAAAGCCCCGAAGATTTATTTCTTCGGGGCTTTTTAATATCTATCAAATAATGAATTTAACTGAAAGGAGTTGGCATATGTTTTTAGAAAAGAGCATCTTTTTTGCTGTGCTGATAATTTTAACGTCTTTTTCTTGTAATTCGAAAAAGAAAAGCAATGCGCCTGAAGATGCCAATATGTTATGCGATAAGTTTTTTGCGAAAGGGCAAATTCAATCCGATTCTCATGGTTTTGCTCAATTGTACCCGTCGAGTCTAACTATATTTATAAAAAAGGAAAGTGGACCTATTGGAATTTGAATGGTAGCATGATTGCAACAGGAACTTATCAAACAGGCATAGAAAAAGTTGAAGGAATAGGAGGTTGTACTTTTGAAGTGAAAAAAGGAATTATTAAAAAAGAAAAATGGCATTTTTGGGATGAGCATAATAATCAAATAGAAGGTGATGAAGCGTTAATTTCAGATATGGAACATTGTAAGCCTATCTGGATTAAGATATACGAACAATAGTTTGAATAACGTACTTCTTTAGATTGACACATTAAAATATGAACTAGCTATTAGCCTAAACTATTCAACAAATCTTATAAGTAGACTTCCCAAACTTCAACTTTAAAAAGTTCTTGTACATTTTCAAATGAAATCAGGTCTGGAGTTCTGAGTTTGTCGAATTTCCGCTAAAGTAACACTAGTTGATTTTATAAGAGGTTGGGTGGCATAAAGTTGATTACACACAGGCTTCGATGAATGGTTACAACCGAAATCAAGAAAAGAATAGTGTAAAGTAACAGAATTTTGGAAAGGAAAGAAGAAATAAAAATTACTAATGATGGTTATTGTTATAAAAGATTTATCGATAATTGCAGGTATCTGAACGAACAATTAAAATGAATTCATATACTAGTAACCTTAACAATAACATCCATTTTTATAAAGGCTTTTAAATCAGCAGTAATATGGAAGAATCTAAAATAGTGTCGATTAGTATTGATATCGATGCCAAACCATCAAAAGTTTGGGAGGTGATTACCAATAAAGATTTTGCAAAAGAATTGGGTAATGTATTTGATAAACATGCTTTTGTTGAATCGGACTGGAAGCTCGGCTCTGAGGTTCATTTTAAATATGAACCTGATAGAATTGTAAGCACCGGAACAATTGGGAAATTGGAAGAACATAAACTTATTCAAGTCGATTATGATTTTCCAGATTTCGACTATGTAGAAAAATATAGCATTGAAACAAATAATTCAACTGCTAAACTATCCATTTATGCCGGACCGTACACTGCCGATTTTGAAACTCAAAAAGTGGTTTGGAACAATTGGTTGAACAAAGTGAAGCAGTTATGTGAGCAGTAGCAAATAAAAACTATTACCAAAACGCGTATTAAGCGTTTTCATCAAGTAAATAAAAAACAAGAGACAATTATAAAAATAGACATTATGGCACAAAAACCAAGATGTTTAGGAATTCCCTTTACTGGTAAAACATACAAACTAAATTCATTAACTGATGTGAAAGGCATTGTGGCGGGTTATTCTACTATAATCTCTGGAAAAGGAAAAAATATAATAGGAGAAGTCCTTTAGTTTTACTAGATAAAATATAAAATAATAATAATTATATAAGATTTATTTTTTGATTCCTTTTTCTTAGTTAATATAATAACTCAACATCATAACAATAGTGGAAGTAAACTATATATAGGATATGCCTGTCCTTTTAGCCGGCTACCCGTCTAAGCTCGGACACCCGCGTCATACTAAGATTTATGGAGCAAAGCGGAATAAATGCTCAGTATCTCCAAATTACTTCTACCACTTCTACCATAGTTGGTATAACCAATACTCTTTTTCAATCTGAGAGATTCTGTGCAAGCTACTTCACTTCGTTCAGCATCTTCTCTGAATGATGGTTTTTGTCCGGTATTAGAGGGGGTAGCATTTCTTCCGAATGGAGAAATCTTTTATCAAAAATAATAAAGATAAAAGATTAGCGAAGTATCAATTTTACGATCATTGTGCTATATATTGTTTTTAACAATTCGAGTGATAGAAGTATTGATTTTGCTACATAGGATCAGAATTCTAATGCAAGCAAAGACTCATTTTTAGCCATTGTTTTATTGAAATTTTACGCAAAAACTCTCTATCCTATATATCTGCAACTTGAATGAAATACAATTTTACCCGGCTTTAAAATAGGTAGCAAATTATCACACATTGCTGATTGATATTGAAGTTACTCTATTCTTCTTCTTCCCCAAACTTAGCCTGTTCCTCATCATACTCAAACTTAGCAATTCCGGCAATCTCATCATTTTCATTCAACTTGATTAAGCGGACACCTTGTGTTGCTCTGCCTTGTAAATTCACCTTATCTACCGTTAAACGAATGGTTAAGCCACTTTTGTTGATTATCAACAAATGATCATCTTCGGTAACATCTCGTATACCAATTAAACTGCCCGTTTTTTCAGTGACACTCAAAGTTTTAACACCTTTTCCACCCCGGTTGGTCATTCTATATTCATCTAACTCAGATCGTTTGCCGTAACCTTTTTCCGAGAGCACCAAAACAGTACGATCTTTATCATTCGCATCAATACAAACCATACCAATTGCTTCATCAGTATCGCTTTCTAAAGTAACGCCTTTTACGCCGGCAGCCGTTCTACCCATAGAGCGAACCTTTTGCTCGTTAAAACGAATTGCCTTACCCGATTTTTTGGCGATGATAATTTCGCAATTGCCATTAGTTAATTTTACCTCTAACAATTGGTCGTCTTCTTTTATGGTAATCGCATTTACGCCATTTACTCTTGGGCGGCTAAACTGTTCTAACAAGGTTTTTTTAATGATGCCTTTTTTCGTACAGAACACCACATAATTATTGTTTAAATACTCTTCATCTTTAAAATTAGATACCGGAATAAAGGCTTTCAAATTATCATCTTTCGGTAAGCTGATTAAGTTTTGAATAGCTCTGCCTTTAGAAGTTTTGCTGCCTTCGGGTATTTGATAAACCCGCATCCAATAGCACCTGCCTTGTTCGGTAAATATCAACAAATAATCATGGGTTTTGGGCACAAAAATGTATTCGGTATAATCTTCATCACGCGTTGTTGCCCCTCTCGAACCTTTGCCACCTCTACCTTGCACTTTATAATCTTCTAAAGTAGTACGCTTAATATAACCCAAATGAGAAATGGTAACCACCACCTGATCATTCGGTATTAAATCTTCAATATCTATTGAACCACCGCTAATATCAATTTCCGACCGTCGCTCGTCTCCATATTTTTGCTTAATCTCTAAAAGCTCCTCTTTAATGATGTCCATGCGCATTTGTTTATCACCTAAAATGGTTTTTAAATGCTCAATGTGCTTCATTAACTCTTCATACTCTTTGCGTAACTTATCAATTTGTAAACCGGTTAACTGCTGCAAACGCATATCTAAAATTGCCCTTGCCTGTATCTCACTTAATTCAAAGCGAGTCATTAACCGCTCTCTGGCTTCATCGGGTGTTGCTGAACTTCTAATTATTTGTATAACCTCATCTAAGTTATCAACGGCAATAATTAAACCTTCTAAAATATGCGCCCGCTTTTGGGCTTGCTTTAATTCATATTCTGTTCTTCTAACAACAACCTCATGCCTAAACTCGATAAAATTGGAAATAATCTCTTTAAGGCTTAACAATTTAGGTCTGCCTTTTACTAAGGCAATGTTATTAATACCATAAGAAGTTTGTAGCTGAGATAGTTGATATAATTTATTTAAAACAATGGTGGCATTGGCATCGCGTTTAATATCAATCACAATACGCAAACCTCGTCTATCAGAAAAATCATCAATACCAGAAATACCTTCGATTCTTTTTTCATTCACCATATCGGCAATCTTCTTAATCATCAACGCTTTGTTGATTTGATAAGGCACTTCAGAAACTATAATGCGCTCCCTTCCTTTGTGCTCTTCAATATCGCATTTAGCTCGCAAAACCACTCTGCCCCTGCCGGTTTCATAGGCTTGTTTAATGCCATCATAGCCATAAATAATACCACCCGTAGGAAAGTCAGGTGCTTTTACATGCTGCATCAAACCACTTACATCAATATCTGGATTTTCAATATAAGCTAAACAACCGTCAATCGATTCAGTTAAGTTATGTGGCAACATATTGGTTGCCATACCAACGGCAATACCGCTGGCACCGTTTACCAATAAATTCGGTATTTTAGTAGGTAAAACAGTTGGTTCTTCTAAGGTGTCATCAAAATTCAACTGAAAGTCCACCGTTTCTTTATCCAAATCGGCTAACATATCGGTGCTATATTGGCGCAACCTTGCTTCGGTGTACCGCATAGCCGCTGGCGGATCTCCGTCCATAGAACCGTAGTTTCCCTGCCCGTCTACCAACATATAGCGCATACTCCATTCTTGCGCTAAACGCACCATCGCATCGTATACCGAACCATCGCCGTGCGGATGGTATTTACCCAATACTTCCCCAACTATTCTTGCCGATTTTTTGTGCGATTTGTTGGGCTGCAAACCCAAATCTTGCATGCCATATAATACGCGGCGGTGAACCGGTTTTAATCCATCTCGTACATCGGGTATTGCTCTTGAAACGATGACCGACATTGAATAATCAATGTAGGCAGTCTTCATTTCATCTTCTATGTTAATCTTAATAATTCTATCTTCAGCCATAATATTTTGATGCGCGAAGATACAGAAAACATGCCTGAAAAACGATGAATTTAACAAGTAGTAAGAGACTTGTTTTCAACAAAAAAATCAGTAGTTTTTATACTTTTGAAGGGATGCGGAATTTTAAATTAGAGCGGCTACAAAATGGGGAAACTATTATCACCAAAGAAAAAGGAAATTCTATGGTTCCACTGCTAAAATCAAATCAACCACACAAGTTAAGCCCAATTACCTGGCAAGAAGTAAAGCCGGGAGACATCGTATATTGCAAAGTTAGAGGGAACTTTTACACCCATCTTTGCAAAGCAATTCAAGCAACCAAAGGCTGCTTAATTGCCAATAACAAAGGCAATGTAAATGGTTGGACTAAACAAGTGTATGGCAAAGTGATTGAGGTATTATAGATTAGCTAACAGCAGCTATCTATCATAAGATTTTAGAATTGTTACATTTTATTTACTCTTTTTACTTAGCTTCTAACTGCTTTTCAATTAGATTTTTTAGTTCCTCTTTATCTGGTAAATAAAGTTGATATTTCGATACAAAAAGTTGTGAATTCACATTATTCATAGCATATTTTATTAACAATTCATCTTTGTTTTTTGAAAGCACAATGCCTATTGGTGGATTATCCCCTTCCGTATTTTCCTCTTTTTCAAAATACCCCATATACATATTCATTTGTCCAATGTCTTCATAACCGGCTTCTTCTTTTTTAAGATCTATTAAAACAAAACACTTTAATATGCGATGATAGAAGACCAAATCAATTTTGAAATGACGATTTCCTAAAGTAATTCGGTATTGTCTTCCAATAAACGCAAAGCCTTTTCCTAATTCTAATAAAAAATGTTGCAAACTATCGATAATTCGCTTTTCTATGTCGGTTTCATTAAAATGATTTGGTTCTGGTATTTGCAAAAAATCCAATACATAGGGTTCTCTTATTAAATCGGCAGGTTTTTCTATTACTTGTCCTTCTTTCGCCAACTTAAGTATGCCTTTTTTATCTTTGGTTGCTGCCAAACGCAAAAATAATGACGCTTTCTTTTGTCTTTTTAATTCTCTTATCGACCAGTTTTCTATTTGTGATTGTTGCTCATAAAAACTGCGTTCGAGTTTGTCGTCAATTTTTAATAACTCAACATAATGCGACCAACTCAATTGGTGCGACACTGTCGCACCAATTGTAATTGGAAATTCAACATAAAATTGCCGCATTCTTTTTAGATTACTTATACTAAAACCTTTTCCGTGCAGCATAGATAAATCTGCAGATAGCTTTTCGATCAGCTTGGTTCCATATTGCGCCTTAACATCACCACCTTGCTCATACTCAACAATATGTTGACCAACTTGCCAGTAAGTTTCTACCAATTGGCGGTTAATTACAGACAGCACTTTCTGCTTACTTGATTGATAAGTTTTTGATATTTGATCAACCAACTTATTGTAGCTTAATGAAGCGACTACATTGTTTTCAGATTTATTTATTTAACATAATGACAATCGAATGTAATTTAAATTCATACATTTTCAAAAAAAATATGGGAATGAATAGAACAGAAGGATGAGTTTTTCGCTTTTCTCAAATCAATTTAAAATTTCTTATTTTAATCTTTAAACAAGCGTTCATATTTTAACTCAAATATCAAAAAAAATTCCTTGCTACAAATTGAACTTGTATTTCATCATTTAGGAATGCGTAGAAAATAAATTTATCAATTTGGAGTAGATTATTTTTTTTCATGTCAAGGCGAAAAACGTAGGCTTAGCCAAGGCTAAGACGAGGCTTTTCAACGAAGACAGGGAGAAAAAGAATCAGTACAGATGGTAAATTTATTTTTGTAGCATTCCTTGTAGTTAAAATTTAAGATTAATGATTAGAAGTATTTTTAATCCAATAAAATATTAAAAAGTATCTCAACTATAATATAATTCATTTTTTAAACAATCCGATTACAAAACAATAAATGTGGAAAAATGCTGAAACAAACAATGCAATTTATCATGCTTATTGCTACCTTTGCGGCAAATTTTAGGACGATATCTAAAATAAAAAATGGGTAAAACAATTAAGCTGAAAAAAGGCTTCGATATTAAACTATACGGCACACCCGAACATAAGTATATTGAAAACTTTAAGTCCAGTACTTTTGCGGTTAGACCGCCGGACTACATGAGTTTGAAACCGATACCAAAATTAACGGTTCAAATTGGGGATGAAGTACTTGCTGGAGATCAACTCTTTTTTGATAAACCCAACCCGGATATTGCGTTTTGCTCTCCGGTAAGTGGGGAAGTTGTAGAGATCAGAAGAGGCGAAAAAAGAGCGATAGAAGAAGTAGTCATTCTGGCGGATGAAGAGATTCGATTCAGAGATTTTGGCGCTGAGCATCCGAACAAAATCTCTGAAGAGCGTATTCGTGAAAAATTAATGCAGTCGGGTTGCTGGACTTTTCTTCGTCAACGGCCCTTTAACATCATTGCCGATCCAACCATTAAACCACGAGATATTTTTATTTCTTGCTTTGATACCAACACGCTAGCGCCTGATTTAGAATTTACCTTAAGAGATGATGTAGATGCCTTTCAAGCCGGTGTAGATGTATTGGATAAATTGACCGATGGTTTTGTACATTTGGGAGTAAACGGTAAGTTAGATCGCAGTGTATTTTCAGGTATTACCAAAGCAGAATTCAACAGCTTTACCGGTCCGCATCCTGCCGGCAATGTGGGGGTTCAAATTCATCATACCAAACCCATTAATAAAGGTGAGGTAGTTTGGACAGTACACCCTTATGATGTAGTAGCCATTGGAAGATTGTTTATTAATGGTGTATTTAACACGCAACGCATGTTTACTTTAGGTGGACCGCCGGTGCATTATGCCGCTAATTTTAAATCTTACCTTGGTACAGGAATAAAATCTGCCATACATAATAATATAACTACTGAAAATATTCGCTTAGTGAGCGGTACACCTATTTCAGGTAGAGTAATGGATGAGAACGGACATCTTGGTGCTTTCGATTATCAATTATCTATTTTAGAAGAAGGTGATTTTCATGAATTGTTTGGTTGGATTTTACCGAGTTATGCCCGACCGAGTATTTCACCAACTATACCACCGGTTGAGTTGACCTCTAAATTGCCCTTTGTACAAAAAGTAGATCGCTTTAACGTAAATACCAATACCCACGGCGAAAAACGGGCTTTTGTAATGAGTGGTCAATACGAAAAAGTGTTGCCTATGGATATTTATCCGGTTCATTTACTAAAAGCCATTTTAAGCAGAGATTATGATTTGATGGAAGGCTTGGGTATTTATGAAGTAGTAGAAGAAGATCTTGCTTTATGCGAGTTTGTTTGTACTTCAAAATTTGATGTGCAAGATACTCTACGCGAGGGCTTAAATTATATGAGAGAACAAGGCTAATGAATTTTCAACTGATTAATTATATAAGATATTAATTATGGTTGGAATTTGGATTTTTAATAATTGGAATTTAAGAATATAAATGCGAAAAGCGAGTTTTTTACGAAAGCAAGTAGATAAATTAAAACCGTATGTAGAAAATAATAAATTGCTACATACCGTGTTTGATGGATTTGATACTTTTTTGTTTGCACCCGATGAAACAACAGCTTCCCGAACACATATTAAGGATGGTATTGATTTAAAACGTACGATGGTATATGTGGTGTTGGGTATGACTTTGTGTGCTTTACACGGTATTTTCAATATTGGGCATCAACATTATAATGCATTGGGTTTATACCCTAACTTAACCGATGGTTTGCTTTGGAAAGCACTGTATGGTATCTGTCAGTTTATACCCGTTTTTGTAGTGGTGCACTTGGTAGGTCTCGGTATAGAATTCTTTTTCGCCGCTAAAAAAGGGCACGCGATTGAAGAAGGTTTTCTGGTATCCGGCTTTTTAATTCCCTTAATTATGCCGCCAGATATCCCGTTGTGGATGGTTGCCGTGGCAACAGCCTTTGCAGTAATTATAGCCAAAGAAGCATTTGGTGGAACCGGAATGAACATCTTAAACATTGCCTTAACTGCCAGAGTGTTTGTGTTCTTTGCCCATCCTACTTTTATGTCGGGCGATGAATGTTGGGTTTCGCAAGATTATAATTTATTACATACTTTAGCAGGTGTAAAAGCGCACACCTTAGATGCACTTGGTTTAGATAGAGTACCGTATGAAGGTGGTTGGAAATCTTTAATTGTCGATGGATTTACAGGAGCTACCCCGCTTGGTTTAGCTGCCAAAGGTGGTTGGGAGTCAGTCTTGCAACATTATACCATTAAAGATATGATTGTTGGTTTCATACCAGGTTCGGTGGGCGAAATGAATAAGATCATTATTGTAATTGGAGCATTTTTTTTAGCCATATCGGGTATTGCCAGTTGGAGAATTATGTTGAGTATGTTAATAGGAGCCATTGTGATGGGTATTATTATTAATGCCTTAGGTGGTCAATTTGCTGATAATCTTTTCTTACAAGTGCCTTGGTATTATCACATTATTATGGGTAGTTTTTTGTTTGCGATGGCTTTTATGGCAACCGATCCGGTTACGGGTGCGCAAACCGATGCCGGTAAATGGGTCTACGGTTTTTTAATTGGGGTGAGTGGTATGATTATCAGAGTATTAAACCCAGCTTATCCAGAAGGATGGATGTTGGCAATTTTATTATTGAACGTGTTTGCACCATTAATTGACCATGTAATTATAAACAGAAATATAAAAAGGAGGGTTGCTCGTGTCGGATAACATTAAAACTATACTATATGCAGCGGTAATGACTTTAATAGTAGCCTTAGTATTGGCTACCTTAACTTCGTTTCTTCGACCTATTCAAAAGGTACAAGAAGACCGCGATAAAAAAGTAAACATTTTAAAAGCAGTAGAGTATAATGATGATATGGACCCTGAAGCAGAATATGCCGAACGGATAAAAGAAATCGTTATCAATGCTAAAGGTGAAGCTGTTGAGGGTAAGAAAGCTTTTGATATTGATTTGTATAAAGAAGGGAAAAAGCCGGTTGAAGAACGACTGTATCCGCTTTATGTGTACACTGCCGATACCAAGAAGGAAAAATTCATTATCCCGATGAACGGAATGGGACTTTGGGATCAGATAGGTGGCTTTATTGCTATAAAAGATGATTTTAATACCGTTGATGGAGCGACTTTCACCCACGTAGGTGAAACGCCGGGGCTTGGCGCAGAGATTACTGCCGATTGGTTTCAGAGTCAATTTAAAAATAAAAGTATTAAAGATGCTACCGGCAAATTTGCGTTTAAAGTATTGAAAGGTGTTGGTAATTCATTAAACGATTATACCGTAGATGGCATAACCGGTTCAACCATAACCTGCGATGGTGTAAATGCGATGATGTCAGAAGATATTGGAGGATATACACAATATTTTAATAAGACAGAAAAACAGCAAATGGAAAGCCGCCCGACAAAAAAATCGAATGGCTTAACTAACCTTTGGAGTACAGAGGCGATGGAAAAAGCAAAAGGCTTTTTTAAGCTCGGCAAAAATAAACTGGCAAACCAAATTGAATTTCAAGGTAGAACCTCTATTGTATCGGATGCTTCTTTAGCACAAATACAATCGTTGGTTTCTTTTTTAAATGGATCACCTGCTAAAAAAGTGAAGATTATAGTAAACGACCGGAAAGATGATGCCCTTTCGGCAAGAAGAGCACAAGCTTTGTATACCTATGCTTTACAACACGGAGCCAATGAAAATCAATTGAGTTTCAATGGCATTAAAGATAGAGATACGAGTGACAGAATTGAATTTGAATTGCTGAATTAATATTAAAATAATAAACAGAAATTAAATAATATATTATGAGTACTGCTACAGCAGAAGTTTCTGAAGAAGTAAAAAATATTCCCAAAAAGCGGAAACCCTTTCTATCAAAAAAAGATAGAAAAGTATTAACCGATCCATTAGACGAATCGAATCCAATTACCGTACAGGTTCTTGGAATCTGCTCGGCATTGGCGGTAACTACACAAGTTAAACCTGCTTTTGTAATGACTTTGTGTGTAATATTCGTTTGTGGTTTTGCTAATCTGGTCATCTCTTTATTGCGTAACACCATTCCTTCCAGCATTCGGATGATTGTTCAATTGGTTGTAATTGCCAGTTTGGTTACCGTAGTTTCTGAGGTTTTAAAAGCCTACCAATATGCATTAAGTAAAGAATTATCAGTTTACATTGGTTTAATCATTACCAACTGCATGGTTATGGGGCGCTTAGAAGCCTTTGCGATGGCAAACAAACCATGGCAATCTTTTCTCGATGGTCTTGGTAACGGAGTAGGCTACGGAGTAATTTTAATTTTTGTGGCAGTAGCTCGTGAGTTGTTCGGTTCAGGTTCTTTATTTAAAGTACAACTAATACCACAATTTGTATATGATTTGGGTTATGTAAACAACGGTTTAATGCTTACACCAGCAGCCGCTATGTTTTTAATTGGTATTTTTATTTGGTGGCAACGTGCCCGCAAACCTGAATTAATTGACATTTCGTAAACATCTTATAAAATAAAACAATAATGCATTATTTAAATATATTTGTACAATCAGCTTTTATCGAAAATATGGTACTTGCCTATTTTTTGGGGATGTGCTCTTTTTTGGCGGTTTCCAAAACGGTAAAAACAGCCTTTGGTTTAGGTTTAGCCGTCATTTTCGTATTGGCTTTAACTACACCCATCAATTATATTATTAAAACCAATTTATTAAACGAAGGAGCCTTAGCTTGGATCAGTCCTTCTTTTGCGGAGGTCGATTTGACTTTTCTCGGCTTAATAGTATACATCGCGGTAATTGCTTCTTTTGTGCAATTGGTAGAAATGGTGATTGAAAAATTCTTTCCACCTTTATATACCTCGCTGGGTATTTTCTTACCTTTAATAACGGTAAACTGCGCCATTTTGGGCGGTACTTTATTTATGATCTCAAAAGATTACAACTTTGCCGAAAGTATTCCTTATGGTTTGGGTAGCGGTTTTGGTTTCTTTCTTGCCATTGTTGCCTTAGCAGCTATTCGCGAAAAATTACGTTACAGTGCCGTACCGGCTCCTTTAAGAGGTTTGGGTATTGCTTTTATTATAACCGGCTTAATGGGCGTTGCCTTTATGAGCTTTATGGGTATTAAACTCTAAAATTAAATTATGATATCAATAATCACGTGTAGTATTTTATTGTGGGTTGCTACCGGCACCTTGGTTATGGCAGCTGTAATGGCTTTCTTAACCATCATTTTATTTTTGGTAGGATCATTAATGTTGGCAAAATCTCGTTTGGTTCCTTCAGGTGATGTTTCTTTAATTGTTAATGGAGATGAAGCAAAACCCATCATAACCAAACCCGGTGCTAACTTGTTAACGGCTTTATCAGAAAACGATTTGTTTTTGCCTTCTGCCTGTGGTGGCGGTGGCACATGTGCCATGTGTAAATGTCAGATTTTTGATGGGGGAGGGGATGTACTACCTACCGAAATGAACCACTTGAGCCGCAAAGAAGCCAAAGAAAATTGGCGACTCGCTTGTCAGGTTAAGGTGAAAAACGATATGGTTTTAGCGGTACCGGAAGAAGTATTTGGTATCAAAAAATGGGAGTGTGAAGTAGTTTCTAACTATAATGTTGCTTCCTTTATTAAAGAGTTTGTAGTAAAGCTACCAGAAGGGGAGGAGTTAGATTTTGAATCGGGAGGTTACATACAAATTGATGTGCCGGAGTGTACTGTTGATTATAAAAATATTGATATTGCGCCTTTGCCAAACGATCCGGCGGGGAAAGATAAATACCAATCGGAATGGGATAAGTTTCAACTATGGGATTTGAAGATGGTGAATGAAGAACCCATTTTTAGAGCCTATTCTATGGCTAACCACCCTGCCGAAGGTAACATTGTAAAACTGAACATTCGTGTAGCCACACCGCCTTGGGACAGAGCCAAAAACGGTTGGATGGATGTGAACCCTGGTATTTGTTCTTCTTATATTTTCGATTGTAAGCCGGGCGATAAGGTTGTCGTTTCTGGTCCATATGGAGAATTTTTTATTAAGGATACCAAAAAAGAAATGGTGTATATTGGCGGCGGTGCTGGTATGGCGCCACTTCGTTCTCATTTGTTTCATTTGTTACAAACATTGCGCACATCCGACCGTAAAATTTCTTACTGGTATGGTGGTAGAACCAAACGCGAGTTGTTCTATATAGATGAATTTAGAGCTTTAGAAAGAGAGTTTCCCAACTTTAAATTTCACGTAGCTTTAGATAATCCTTTACCTGAAGATAACTGGCAAGAAAAGAAAGCCCTTAACGAGGAAGGCGATGGTTTTAAAGGCTTCATTATGCCGGTTTGTTATGATATGTATTTAAAGCATCATCCAGAACCAGAAGAAATTGAATACTATTTTTGCGGTCCACCCTTAATGAATGCCTCCGTTATAAAAGCCTTAGATGATTTGGGCGTGCCCGATGAGAATATTGCTTTTGATGATTTTGGTGGCTAGAGGTTTGTTTTAAAATGGTTTAGGATGACCTGATTTAAAAGGTTCAACTATTTTGAAATCATTTAAATTCAAAGCAGATTACCCCTCAAACAAAAACCGTCATTCTGAGAAGATGCTAAACGCAGTGAAGCAGCTTGCTCAGAATCTGTTGGATTGAAAAAGTGTGTTGGTTATATCAATTGAAGTTGAAGTAGATTGATGATTCTGAGGATTTAAATACTTATGCATTTCCGAAAGAATAGGGATAATCAATAATACTATAATGCAAACTTTCCGCATTAAAAATGCTTGCATTCATTTTTTAGAATAAAGATACAACGAGATTGCACATCTCGCCGAGCTTGATTGTCAAAGGTCAAAAACTCCAATTCCAACCAGAAAATCAACAGTTACAACCGTTGCTTTCATAAAGTGAACACGCTTATATTTTGATTTTAGAGATGACACCTTTTCCAAAAAATCTCACCTCCCCCTGTCTAAATCCCTAGCAGAAGACTCTGATGAATCTGTTTGATGTGGCACTTCATTTTATTGGTTCAGAGTTCTGATTTTCACAATTTGCTACAAAAATTTATTTTGGCATAATTGGTACTTTCAGAAAACTTACATGATCAATTTGAAATAACAAACTACCATCTAATTGAGCAGTCTGGAAGTTTATTTTGTAATTGCTTAACTTTAAATGCATTAATGCGTGTTCCACTCAAATCAAGTAACACTAAATTTTTTAGCTGATCTATTTCAGAAGGTAGATTCGTTAATTTCTTGTTGTTGCTTAAGTTAAGGTATTCTAAGTTTTTTAATCTCCCGATAGATGGAGGTAAGTTGACTAATTGATTTCCATTTAAGCTAAGTTCGGTTAAGTTTTTTAATTGACTAATTGATTTTGGTAAAGTATTGAATTGGTTGCCTATTAAATTAAGATTTGTTAGGTTGATTAATTTACTAAATGTAGATGGTAAATCGTTTAACTGATTATTACTTAAGTTTATATTTTTTAAACTATCTAGATGCTCGAATATATTTGGCAGCTTGCCCATTTTATTATTACTTAAATTTAGAGTTACTAAGAGTTTAAATTTACCAAATGCTTCATTTAAGGTTTCTAATTTATTATGGCTTAAATCCAAAATCTGTAAGTTTTGTAAATTTTCAAGTGTCTTTGGCAAACTGCTTAGTTCATTTTTACTTAAATTAAGTATTTTTAAATTACTCAATTCACCAAATTTTTCTGGTAAACTACTGAGTTCATTATTGCTTACATTTAGCTCCACTAAGTTGTTGAATTGTACAAGCCTTTTTGGTAAGCTACTCAGTTTTTTACTTTTGTTGCCTCTTAGTTCAAGAGAGTTCATATTACTACCTAATATCACATCTTGAAGTTGTTTATGTTTGAAAATTTCAACTGGGAAATGGGTCGATTTATCTGATCTTAAATCTAACACCTCGGTACTATTATTTAAATTTTCGATGTTGTAAGCGACTGTGTATTCTTTTCCTGCGGTATCTATTAGATAGTCTATTGTATAATTTTGATCTTTAATTTTTACTTTTGCAAAACCGGTTGTATCAAATTGTTCTGCGCTTGAGTATTTGTATTTTATCGGAGCTTCATCAAATTTATTGACAAGTCCGTATTTTCCGTCTTTATAAGATAATGCAAACTGATCTTTATAGAAATAAATCTCATCAATGAATTTCTTATTTTTACTTTGTTCATTCAAAAGCATAACTAAGGCACTGTCGGCTTTCGTTTTTTCACGTTCGGCTTTTTCTTTTATACTATCAATTTTATTAAACGTTGTTAAAAATTCTTGTTGAATTAGCTTTAGACTATCTGGACAATTTAGCATTGCAAGATTATATTTTTTTATGGCAGTTTTGTAGTCTTGGCTTTTGCGAGCACTTTTGGCTTCTTTAATTAAGCGACTGTAGGCTTCACAATCTTGTGCTTGTATTAGCACATAACCAAATAAAATAACTAAAACCGTTGTAAGCAAGTGTTGCATATTTATCGTTTAAGTTTATCTTCACAATTTTGAATTAATTCTATAGCTTCAACATGATTTGGAGCTAATTTTAATAATTTTTTTAGCTCTTTTAAAGCTAAGTCGTAGCCTTCATTATTCATATAACTCTTGGCAAGATTTATTTTTTGAACTATTTTTTCATTTTTTCTACCAACTTCTGAAGCTTTACGCTTTTTTTCTTCTTTTTGTCGTTCAATTTCTTTTTCTTCTGTAAGAATGATTTGATTTTGTAAATCTTTTAATATATTTTCTTTAATTACAAGAAGGCTATCCGACTTTTTTCTTTCCTGTTCTTCTTTATGTTTGGCTTCTAATGCTTCTAATTCTTTTTGTTCGGCATTCTTAAATTGTTCTTGGGCTTCTCTATAGTAATTAAAAGCCGCTGCGGCCGTAAATACAGCAATTAGTGTAATGAAGTAAGCAATATTAGTTCTATGTTTTGCTTTTTTAGTATTTAACTCTGCCTTGTTCCGCAATTGTCGTTCTTTTTCTGCTATTTCTTCTGCCTCGTCTAATTTTTGATCTTGTTTCTTTTTTAAAAACACTTCACTGCTTCTAATCTTATCTTTTAGTGTTGTTGGATAATCTTTATATTCTTTAAATCGATTCAAGTAGTCAATATCATCTTGATTAAACATACTCTTTCCTTCTTCATAAACTTTGTAAACTTCCTCTGCTTTTTTACGCAATTGCATTTCTTCAGACAAATTTTGCCCAACTGCTTGCGCCAAAAGATCGTGACTAATTTCATATTGAATTTGTCCACCCGCCTTCTTAGAACGAATTATACGATATTGTTCCAAATCTTTTAATAAATACGGGAGTTCGACTGTTATTTTCTTATAATGTAATTCTTTGGAAATAAGAAGGTCACTCATTTGCAGTTTAGTGTGTTTTTCAGAAATCATAGATTCCAAAACTTCTAAAGCATTATTTTTTCCATATTTCTTGTCTAGTGCATGCAATTGTTTTTTTAGGAAATTATTCAATATAACTTTCAAATTACCAATTTGATTTACCAAATCAAGATGTAATAACGGTTTTTGAAGGTCTTTAGTTTCCTTCTTAGCACAATACCAAAGCTCACTCAAAAAGACTTGTACATGTGTCAATTCTATTTCATGTTTTTCATCAGGTAAATTTCTATGAATAGCTTTCGAAAGAGCTTTACAATCTTTCATAATATAAAAACTAGAATATACAGGTGCTTCCAATATTTGTTCAATTACTTCACCAACTTTATGTTTACGCATCTTCTCCAAACGAAAGCGATGTTTAAAAATAGTAGGGCAAATGTTTTCAAATTCAGATAAATGTCCAATAAACTCCTCCCGCATAATAAGCAAAATTCGACACGGAATTTTGTAACTTATCAATTTTTCTAAATTGCTAAAAAAGGATTCTTGTTCAGATTCTTTACCTAAAATGAGCAGTTCTTCAAATTGATCAAATAATAAATAAACTGGTTGAAAACGTTCTTCAAAAAGCTGTTCAATAGCCTGTCCAAACTTTATACTTTTATCTTCTGGCAGACGACTTGCGGGATCAAGGATTATTTTTTGTTCCAAAACTTCATTGATGCACGAAAAGACGGATTCATTAATATTATCACCCCGCCTTATGCTCAATGCAAACCAATCAGCATCCGAAAATTGATTACGCAATCCACATTCAATTAAGCTGGTTTTACCTGCTCCCGAAGGTCCATAAACCAACAAGTGTTTTACTCCGCTAAGAGCCTTATACAATCTTTCGGTTTCTTTTTCCCTTCCAAAAAAAACTTGGTAGTCGTCTTTTTGGTAGGCATCTAAAAACTTAAATGGACTATGTTCTTTCATAGTAAACTACTTTATTTGGTCGTATAATTTGTTCTAATTTGTTCTAATTTGTTCTAATTGGGCAAATAACTCATCAAATTTAGGTAGGTTATCATTTTGTTTTTTTACTACTATACTTTTGTTTGAACTGAGTTCTCCACAAGTTTTATAAACTAATTCATTTTTATAATAGCTAAAATGATAGGTATTACTTTCATAACCAGTATAATAGTAGATCTCTGGAGTTTGCTTCTTTGTTTCTTCTTTTTCAACAAGTACACTATGGTCAATAATTAAAGGAGATAAAGACAGGAAATGCTTATTTTCATCCTCAGTGTTACCTTTAATTTGATTCAAGCAATCAGCAATATTATTACCTTTAAAGAACAACACACTTCTACTGTAAGTAAAAACATCCTTAATAGATTGAGTCATTAAGTCTTTTTGTTCGCTATTATGTTGATTGTAAACACCGTGTAATTCACCATAGGTATGTACAAAATTTTTAGCCGACCCGAGCCAATAGTCCAGATCGATTCCTTTAATTGATGCTAAACGGTAATTTGCCAAAAAACTAATTTCTTTTAACCAACAACCCAATTCTTTCAAATATTCTTCTAATAATTGATTGAATTGTTCATCTTCGGGAAGTTCGCCATTTAATAGTTGTAAACGTTTTTCTTTTAAAAAGGAAGCCGAACGATATAAGTCGCTACCTGGTTGTTTGAGTTTGTTTACGAGATTGGATATTTCGGACACAAAATTTTCATCACGTTTGATTAAATCATTATTCTTCAAAAAATCAAGCCAATTAAAAGCAGCTAAATCTGTTTTGCTTAACTCAAAAAAATTTTAATTGGAGTTAAGTATTTCTGTTTGTTTTTTATTTTTTAATATTTGGGCAATTTGTATGTAGCATAAATAGCGCATGCTGCTTTGAAAAACTTCTGCCATAAATGATAGTCGACGAAGCGTTTTATCCATGCCAACATCAGTGCTCATTTTTTGTAAAAAGATTTCTATTAACCAGCCAAAATGTTGATATATGGCTGTAGCATTATTTTTTACAGCGATAGGATGCTTAAGTAGTGCATATCTTAATCCTGATGCCCATATTTTTTGATTTTTTTCAATAGCTTTTTTATTATTTATTTTGACAAGTTTGGCGATTTCTTCAACAATATTGAATAATCCCTCGTCCAAAGATTCCAATGTAGACAAGACTTTTCCATTTTTTGGCAAAGCTTGAAATTTGCTTAACCCCGAATCAGTTAAAGTACAATGCCGCAAAATTACAGGTATAATGCGCACTTCTCCTTCATTATTTCTTTCAAGAGCAATCTTTTTTTCTATGTTTTCAATATGGTCAGAACTTAAAAAGTCAGGACTAACTAAAAACAGGATTAGTTCACAATCGTTAATTGCCTTAATGATACAATTTATTCTATTTTCTCCAGGATCAATTAATTTATCATGCCAACATTTAATCTTCCCTTTACTCTCAAAAGGTTTCAGCCTTTTAAGCAATTCATCTTTGTAGTACTCATCTTCGTGGGCGTATGAAATAAATATTTTCACGGTATTTCGTTTTTGTTCGTGGTCGTCTTTCCGATTATGAAAGGACTTTGATGGTTAACATTATGGTCGTTTAGCACAATTTAACCATCCCAAAATAACACATATGTTGTAGTTATTCAAACGGTTCATCATTTTAATGGTGCAGTTCATCAGCCGAAAACTACCTTTAATGGATATTGGATTGGAAATTATTTCACCATCTCATGAAATTGAGGGATTTTATGGCTTTCATAAGCAAGTTCCCCCACAATTGGTAATTCAAGCAAACTCCCGTAACTTCGCCGTGTTTTTAGTGACTTGATGTTTTGGCATTAGTCAAAAGATCGTTATTAATGCACTTGGTTGATTTTCATTTCAAGCTATTTTTAATTGTTTAAGGTTATGCGTGGTTTTCTTTTTTTGCTATTGCTTTTATTGGGTTTGTGGTATGCCGTCTCTGGCTATTGGTATGTTTGTAAAATTAAAAATAAATGTGCCGAACAAACGGTAGTCGTTAAAGAAAAACCGGTACCCAAAGCACCCAAAAAAATAGTGGAACCCAAGCCGGTTAAACCTGCACCTAAAAATTCGGTTCCATTTAGTATTGCGGGGATGCCTTTTATCAACAAATCAGGTGAAAATTTTTACTTTAATCAGAGTGGAAGAAATGCAGCTTTTCCGGTTGTTCCAGAGGCTTTAAGAAATCAATTTCAAGAAATTAAAACGTATTTAGACAAAAACCCCAACAAAGCCATTGAAGTAACCGGTTTGTATACGGCTGCTGATGACAAACCGTCATCTTATGATAATTTGGGTGTGGCAAGGGCAGAAAATACGAAATTGCAGTTATTAAAGGTAGGGGTAAAAGAAGCGCAAGTTCTTACAAAAGGTCAGTTATCAAATCGTGCTTTAGCTACTTTTGAAGATAAATTGACCGGCGTAATTGCTGCGAAGATCACGGAGTTGCCTAAACCTGCCGTTAAAGAAAAAGAAGTGGCATTAAAAGACATTGAAGATCAAATTAAAGCGGCGCCAAAAACGGTTTATTTTCAAACCAACAGCAGTAAAATCATCAAAACGGCTGATTTGAAGCAGTACGTTGAAAACTTAAAAGTATACTTAAAAGCCAACCCCGGCAAAAAAATAAGAGTAATTGGACATACGGATAATATTGGTAGTCCTATAAAAAATAAAGAGTTGGGTTTAAAGCGGGCTATTTATGTAAAAGAGTATCTTACCGGAAATGGCATTAACCAAAATCAGGTAAGGGCAAGTTCAGAAGGACCCGACAAACCTATTGCTGATAATAATACCACCGAAGGCAGAAAGAGAAATCGCCGGGTAGACATATCATTTTAATAAAAAAATACAGACTAAATATAATGGAAATAATTCAAGAATTTTGGGGTTCATTTAGCGAATTGACTAAGCAAGACTGGAGTGAAATTTTAATTTTGTTGGGCGTAGCAAGCTTACTGAGCTTTATCATCGGATGGATATTGCGATCGTTTAAAGTACGTAGCTTACGAAATTTATTGGCTGAAAAAGATGCAGAGTATAAACGGTTAAATACTAATTATAAAAATAATTTAAATTTACTTTCATCAAGAGAAGAAGAAGAAGCCATTTTTAACAATAAGATAAGAAGCCTGAGCGATGAAGTGGAAAGCCTTAAATTAAAACTGGCGAATAATAAAAATGATGGAGCCGTTATGGCAGAAGAATCAGCAGAAGCACTTGTATTAACCGAAGGAGAAGTTGATGGTGAAGCGATTACGAACAAAAGATGGATTGATAAAATTAGAGATGTATTTAGCACCAAGCAACCCATTGGTGAAGAAGTTGGATTGGCAGAAGTGCAGTCCATTAGCATAGAAGAGAAGCTGAAAGCTACCAATAATTTAGTCGATCGATTGTTAAGCAGTAATGAAAAATTAGAAGACGAAAATTTATCTTTAAAAAATAAAGTAATTGAACTAGAAAACAAACCGGTTGAAGTAAAAACAGTTGTAGAAAAGCCTGCCGAAACCATAGTAGTGAATAAGAGCGAGGCTGAAAAATATACCCAATCGTTAACCGAAGCGCGCATAACCGGACAAGATTTATTAAAGCGCATTCAAGAATTAGAAGTATACAATGGTAAAATTATCAAGCAATTAGAAGAAGCCAATACACGAAGGAGTACTTTACAGACCAAATTGAAAAGCAATGGAGATTTTAAGGTTCAGTACACTGATTTAGCCGCTAAATTTGAACAAGTTGAAATTAAAAACAACAAACTCTCTGCCGAAATACAAAGTTTAGTTTCGACAGCAAAAAAAGATACTTTTGAGGCGGAGTTAAAAAACAAAACGGCTTTGTTGGCAGATTGTACGAAAGAGAAAACGATATTAGAAGATAAGCTAAACACGCTGGCAAAACAAATTGAAAACCGGAACGAAAAAGCAACCCAACAATTAAAAGAAGCACAAGCAAAAGAAGCTGCAGAAAAAGAAAAATTAGCGGCAGAGCGCAAAGCTGCGGAAGCCAAAAAAATAGGCGAAGAAAAAGCCAAACAAGAAGCCGAAGCAAAACGATTAGCGGAAGAAAAAGCCCAACAGGAAGCTAAAAAAGCAGCAGAAGCCAAAAAAATAACCGAAGAAAAAGCCAAGCAAGAAACCGAAGCAAAACGATTAGCTGAAGAAAAAGCCAAGCAAACTGCGCAAGCCAAAGCCGCCCAAGAATTAAGAGCCAAGCAAGAAGCAGAATTGAAAAAGGCAGCCGAATTAAAAGCCAAACAAGCAGCCGACATACAAAAACAAAAAAGTACGCCGGTCGATTCTTCTCACGACATTATGGAAAGAATTAAAAGCAAAGCTGCCAACATCAACTTTACCAAAATAGGTAAGGGAGATCCAACAAAAAAGGATGACTTAAAGCAAATAAAAGGCATTGGCGAGTTTGTAGAGAAAAAGCTGAATGCATTGGGCATTTACAATTTCGGGCAGGTCGCTAATTTATCAGGAGATGATATTGATAAAGTGAATGACGCTATTGAATTTTTTCCTGGCAGAATTAAGCGAGACAATTGGGTAGGGCAAGCTAAAAACCTGGCAAAAAAATAGAAGTAAATTATAGACGAATTTTTTACCCAGAATAAGCACATTTAAATTTTTTAGAAGCGAAACCCTTGCCGTGTTTTCAAATGGGCTGCCCGCTGTCCACTCAAATGCTGCTGCTTGGCTTCAATGCCAACGCTTCAGGCAGCATAACCGCTACCATCGGGGCTAGTTTGCCAACCTCGCCCGGGTTTAAAAACTTGTTCATATTCCGAGTGAACTTGCCTTTAGCTATTTACATAATAGTTTCAAAAGTCAAGTGTATAAGTTGTATTTTTCGACATCTTCAAACTTATTATTTCGCAAAAGTTTTAAAAACTGCCATTTTTTAGGCAAATTTGTCATCAAACCATAATACAATTAGTTATTCCACGCTATGGGGAAAAAATCAAGAAAAAAGAATCAAGCTAAAGCCCAAAAGGAGCAATCACAACAGGCTGCTGCTCCAGAAACCAGAAAAAATTCAACAAGTAGTGGTGAAGGTGGGGGCTTTAATCCTATCAAAAGATGGAAAAGCCTTTCACAGGTAACGCGTTTTGTGTTAACATTTGCCCTATTAATCGGTGCCTTCTATCTCTTTTTATGGACAACCAATTGGTTTCACGAATATTTTGTGGCATTTATTACTCAACTTGATGCTAAAATTGCCAGTATCATCTTAAATATTTTTGGTTGGGGAACGGTAACAAAAGGTTATCAAATCTCCTCAGATGCGATGACCTTAAATGTAAAAACCGGTTGCGATGGTTTAGAGGCTATGGCGATATTTGGCTCAGGCGTAATTGCCTACACTGCGCCGTTAGTAAATAAATTTAAAGGCTTGTTGTTTGGCATCGGTTCATTGTTTGTATTAAACATTATTAGAGTAGTCCATTTATATATTTCTGGTGTGTATATGCCAAATTATTTTGAGTTTTTTCACGAAGAATTTTGGCAAGCGGTGGTAATTATCTGTGCCTTAATTTTGTTAGCCGTATGGATAAATAGTTTACAAAAAGCAAAAGCACAACAATAAAGGAGGGTTCAATAAATGATCTTAAATACCAAAAATTTAATTATATCAGTTGCTCTATTTTTCATCTTCTATATTTTTTTAACTTGGTTTTTACCAACAACCGGTTTAGATAGGAGTTACTATAAAACTTTTATTAGCATAAATCAATCGTTATACAAAGATTACGGCAACCATGGTAAAGTCGAATTTTTAGAAGCCAAAAGTAATACCAGTACCTATCAACGTCATCCATTTAAAAAATATGATGATGATGTGTTGATCAAAATGATGAATCAACAGCAAATTGATAATGCTGTTGCGGACGCTAAACGCCGTAAATTGAGAAGTGTTAACGTTGGTCATGCCGAATTTTATGTCAACACATGGCAATATGCTGTAATACCTATGATATTTTTAATGGCTTTAATTTTAGCCACCCCAATCAATTGGAAAAGCCCAAAGGCTTGGGGCAAAAAAGCTGTAATGTTATTGGTCGGTTTGGCTTTATTTAACCTCTTTATATTATTCCGTTTTTGGATACGTTTTGTAACCGAAGTAAACCGGCATGGTTGGTTAGAAGTGGGCACCTTAGGCGACACTGCTAAGTACATTGTCACACTATTTAATACTATTTTAATGTTTATGGGAGTTACCTTATCGGTTGGTATTATTATATGGGGTTTAGTCACCTTCCCCTTTACTGATAAAAAACTAATTATTGAAAACTACCAAGAATAACCCTCATCCTCGTTTGCAACGAGACTGCCCAAGAAGTGCGCTTGTAACGCACAAAAAATAGCCAGCTAACGAAGGAGCAAATTGACCAATCTAGCCCCGATTGCAGTGGTTATGCTGCCTGAAGCGTTAGATTTTGAAGCGCAGCCGCAGCATTTGAGCGAAAAGCGGGACAGATGTTTTATAAAGTTAAAATGTTTCGCTTCAAAAAAAAATCTATACAAAAGTGTCAACTACTTTATCGTTTAGATAAACTTGTCAAAAATTTTTTAAAAATGCCATTAGGCAATGCCATACGTGGCTCTAAAGCCATTTTGTAATTGATTTATTTTCCTTCTTCATAAATTCTACCATGTAATGAAATGCTGACTTTATAAATGCTGTTGTTTGGAATATGGGTTAATGTTCGCTTTACTTACATTAGTTATGTAGCTTTGTGCCAATGGATACACCATTAGATAAAGACCAGTTGTTTGAACATTTTACTATTACCGTAGATAAAGGACAAGAGATATTACGTGTGGATAAGTTTTTAATGAACAAACTTGAAAAGACGAGTAGAAACAAAATTCAAAATGCGGCGCGTGCGGGTTGTGTTGTAGTAAATAAAAAAGCCGTTAAACCCAATTATAAAATTAAACCGGGCGATACGGTAAAGGTGCTATTACCTAATGAGCCTAGAACTTTAGAATTAATTGCCGAAGACATCCCCTTAGATATTGTTTATGAAGATGATACTGTAATTGTAGTGAATAAACAAGCAGGCTTAGTGGTACATCCGGGACATGGAAACTACACAGGCACCTTGGTAAATGGATTGATTTATCATTTTAAAAATTTACCGCAAAATAAAGATTTTGATAGTCGACCGGGTTTGGTGCACCGTTTAGATAAGTTAACCACCGGCTTAATGGTAGCTGCCAAAACCGAATATGCCATGAGTCATTTGGCAAAACAATTTTTTGATCGAACAGTCAACCGTCGCTACTATGCTTTGGTATGGGGCGATTTAAGTGAAGATGGCACTATTGAAGGCAACATTGGTAGAAATTTAAAGAACCGTAAAAAAATGCACGTGTTTACCGATGAGGATTATGGCAAACATTCGGTTACGCATTATACCGTTTTAAAACGTTTTGGTTACGTTACCTTAGTAGAATGTAAATTAGAAACCGGAAGGACGCATCAGATACGAGTGCATTTTTCATATATTAAACATCCCTTGTTTGGAGATGCGCTATATGGCGGTGATAAAATTGTGAAAGGCACCGTTTTTACCAAATACAAACAATACATTGATAACTGTTTTAAAATCATTCCCCGACAGGCATTACATGCTAAAACCCTAGGCTTTATTCACCCTGAAACCAATGAAGACATGCACTTTAACTCTGACCTACCCAATGATATGCAAACCGTATTAGATAAGTGGGAGCATTATATTCAATATAGAAATGTAAAGTAATTGATTGACCTACTCAACACCAAGTTATACTATAATACAACTTATTAACTTGGCGTATAAATAACTATTTTTTTTGCAGCGAAACGGTGGAAACCATTTAGAAAGGGGCTTCCCGCTATCCGTTCAAATGCTGCGCCAATGCACAAGGGCAAACGCTTCAAGCAGCATAACCACTCAAACACCCCTATCGGGGCTAAACTTCCAACCTCATCGCTTTTTAAATACCTTCCAAATACATTGCCAATAGGTTAGTATAAGAGTTGAATTAATAATTTCAAAACGCCCCAATACGAGTTTCGTATAAGTCTTTACTTTCGGCAATAGTCACATTAAGTTCATTCATAATTTTATCAACCCGGCTTTCAATGTTTTTTAAGCCGGTATTAATGTTGGCAATTTCACCAACGGCTACCGCAACTTCTAAGGCTTTAATAATTTCTAAGGCTTCACCATGTAAACCATTCAAACTTTCTACTGCTTTTTGTGTGTTAAGCAAAGTTTTGCTGTAGCTGTTACGCGTTTTGTTGATGGCTCCCATCAGCTCTCCTTTGGTAGTAGCATCTTTTAAGCCTTCGGTTTGAGCTTGCATGGCGTTAAACAAATTGTCGGCGTCTTCCTTTAGCTTATTGTATTCATTATTTAAATCTTCTACTTCTTTGTTTACTTTATGCCATTGATTATATACCCGTTTAAACTCACTATCGGCATTTTCAGCATTGGCAATCGCCTGTTGAAAGGAAGTTAATTTCTCAACCGCAACCTCCACTTTATCATCGGTATTTTCTTTTTGATTTTCAAATTGATTGATTTGTGAGCGGAACTTCTTTTTCAGCTTCGGTAAATCTTCCGGACCGCGATAGCAACCAGATAAAATAAGCAGGGCAAGTAAGCTCCCAATACTAAAATATAATTTCATTTGATAGATTGAATTAAAGTGCAAATTTATACCAAATTACTCGTAAAAAGTAGCAGTCTTCCAGTTTTAATATAAGGTTTATTCAATAAAAAAATATGACATTTCTTCGATGAAATGTCATATCAATAATAAAATATTTTAATATTAAGTAATTATTGTTTTAAAATTTTTACGTAGTCTTTTTGATTGTTTGAAAATATTAACTCAACAAGTAAAATACCAGTTACCTCTTGGTTAACTTCAATTTCGCAACTGTTTTTATCAACTAATATATTACCCGGAATTACCTGAGCATTAGCATTATAAATTTTTACTGCTAGTATTTCAATAGCTTGCTTAAATGGTTCTGGATAAATTATTTGATAAGTATTTGATTTTGATGCTGAAACCTGAAATACCGCTTCGCAAGAATAGCTGTTTGTTAAACTACTCTTACAATTTTTTACTCCAGCAGTTTCTATAGTAAATACACCATTGCCCGTATACGGTCCAAAAGTAATCACTTCATTGGGAAAGACTTTTTGATGTTCTGTTTGTCCATCTGATACTACTGGATAGGCATAACCAGACGAAATACCACCAACGCCGCCTGTTATAGTTAAATCTATATAGTATTGACCGCTTTCACATCTATCTTCTACAATATTAATGCTAAGCGGATCAAAAAATACAACATAAGCTCCGTAGGGAGTCCATACTGTGCAAGCATCATCAAAATTTGGATAGCCGGAAGCATCTGGCACACCAATAACAGCCGAAATGTATAAAGGTCTGTTTGTATAGCCCTCACCTAAACTTTCAAAAATTCCACTTTTATTTATGGTAAGAAAAGTTAAACCATCAAATTCTTCTCCTTCGTGTAATACATAAGCTTTTACCGAATTTGCATCAACATTAGAAAATGCTGAGCCAACATATAAAGAGTTTTCGTGGCAAACAAAAGAATGGGAGGTTTGCATTAAACCGGCAACATTATTACAATCGGTAGAGCCTGTACTCGTCCAGTTTACTCCATATGTTTGACTTTGATCACCGGCTGTTATAATACATTCGTCATAACCAACCATAGTACCCGTATAGCAAAATTCTACCTGTCCATCTGCATTAGTAGTTAAGGTTTCACTATATGCGTTCGGATTATCGGCAGCACTAGATATGTTTACTTCAATTCCTTCTAAAACATTATTTTCATCATCTGTAACCGTTATGGTAGTACACAATTCTGTTCCAACAACAAGATTTGGCGGACCGGGTTCAACTAATAATCTAATTGGCCTCACGTTAATCCTGAATTCAAGAAATTCTTGTGTACAATGTTGATGTAAAAAATGCGTGGTTCTATCATGAAGCTCTATTCTTACATTATGAAATCCTTGTTGAGATAACGCTGGGGTGCCAGTTAAGTTTAGATTACCATTTAAATCATCTACGACATTTAACCATTTTGGAATGGTTACGTAAGATTTAGATGAATCTGCAAAGGCAATTCTATCTCCATAAATAAGATCATCATCATTTGCCGAAATAACAATATCAAATGGAATACCAACAGGCCAGTTTATAACATTTGGAACTTGGGTAGTGAAATAGGGGGCTTGATCAATAATTAAGTAATTGGTTAAAAAGGTCTTGTCGTTATCGGTGTCGGTTGAAACGAAGTTTAAAATGTAAATACCCCAATCCCTTTCATTTATTGTACCGGTTAAATTGGTAGATACCGGATTACCAAAGGATAGTGGTAAAGAAGGATTAAAAGTAAGTGAACTTGGGAATACATCGGTTAGCGGAAAACCGCCTCCAGGGGTGAACGGAGGTGGGTTCGTTGTGTTAACCAAATTGGTATCTAAACTTAATTGAAGATTAACTTGATCGGTAGAGTCCAAATCTATAATTATATATTCTTGATTGAAATAATCTCCATCAGAGTAGCAAAAGAGGCTATTGTTACCTGGCGTAGGTTCAATGAAAACCGGCTCAAAGCCAACATCAATGTTTATTACAGTTAAGGCTTGGCTACCAGTTTCGTCGGTAGCAGTAAAATTTATGGCATAAGTACCCAGGTCATCTGTAGTAGGAATCCAGGTAAATTCTGTGGAAACAGGGTTTGAGCCTGGAGTGGGAAGCAAAGGTTCAAAACTAAATATGGCACTTTCTGGTATACCAGTTGCATTAATTGTTACATTGTTAAATATGGTATCAGCATCCAATGCCTCAATAACAAAATTTATAGTATCTCCAGGTAAAAGTTCGTATACAATATTATTGGGGGGTGTAGCTCCAACAAATTGAGGTGGGAATGATTCGCCGGTTACATTTACAAAAAAATCTAATTGGGTAAAGCTTTTTGGATCTCCATATTCGTCTAGGTCTTCTATGATAACCGACAATGTCCATAGTGAGCTTTCGCCCCCCGGTAAGGGATTCCATGTTACCAAACCTGTATTACTATCAAGTGTTAAATTTGGTGGAACTGAATAGGTGTAAGTACCCACTTCAGCTGGGGTTGCTAACCTAAACCGAATGGGATCAGCATCTTCATCAAAAGCGGTTATGTAAAAACTAATAGAGTCTTGGTTGGATGGAACATTAACAATAGCCGGCAAATTACTTATTGGCGGACGATTATTGATAGATAAATCTAATAAGGTTGAAACGAGATAATCAGGATTATAGTAATTAATGTTGTTCACATTTTCTAACCGGCAACAGCCTTCAATGTAAGCTGTATATGGCGAACTTTCGGTGTAGATGTGGGTAAATTCAGCCACTCCATATACCCAATCATCAGCTGAATTCAGTGATGTAACTGTTAGTACCAAGGGTAATTCTTCTCCATCTCCGAAGAAGAAATCACCTGAAACGAACTTTTGACCCAAGCTAAGGGTATTATAATCGAAATAACCATAGCTATAAAGATCTTCTGTAAAATAGGTTATCCTCCAGGCTGTTTGTACTGTAAACTTTACCTCAATTCCTGCCTGGGTAGAATCAACTATTTCCCAAGTGATATGACCATATCTAAAATGAGTAGCTTGAAGATCAACATTTGATAGTAAAATTATTGTTATTACAATAATTTTTGTGTAAATGATTTTTAACATAATTAAATAATTTTTAATGAATTAAATTTTAAAATAAAGGAGAATTTTCTCCAACAAATTGATTATTTATTTTTATGTGAGATGAAAGTTACTTCTAAATCAATACATTGTATATAAACATATTTTATGAAAATTGATTATTTGAGTTTTTTAAATGATTGATAAGAAAGTATTATAATAGATAATATAGTATCAATAGTATTTGATACATAATATGAATACGTTTAACAGTCATTTAATGTAATTGACCTCTATGAAGAATGCTATAAAAATAATTTAATATCTGTATAGATCTTTCTCTCCAGATTTTTTTAAAAACTTTGGATTTCTCCAAGTTTCTGGAGTTCTTGGTTTTCGCCAAGACAAGAAACAATAATCTACCCAAATAGATAAATTATTTTTTCCGCATTCTTCAGTTTCTTATCTAAAAAATAATATTGGATATATAAGAACTTTCGAAGAAAGTTCAAAAATGAAAAGACTTAAAAGGTAGTGACGGATTGTATAGAATTTTTTCATTTCAACAGTGTTTATTTTACTTTAATTTATACAAATATACATCACATTTTTTTAAGATACAAAAAAATATTGAAATTTTTACACGCTAACGACCATAATGTTAAAACCTGAATTTCGGCAATTCTCAATTCAATAGAAAAATTTTGAACATTCACATCCCAAACCGAACCATATTCCGCCCCTTATAATTAATCACATACAACTGGTTATCTACCACAATTAAATCAGTGGGATTACTAAAGCCTTCGGTTAAGGTTTGTAGCAGTGTGCCTTCGGTATCATAAATCAAGACACGGTCATTTT
Source organism: uncultured Chitinophagales bacterium (assembly GCA_938023075.1). Taxonomy (GTDB): domain Bacteria; phylum Bacteroidota; class Bacteroidia; order Chitinophagales; family JAHDHT01; genus CALHDG01. The sequence goes on along the minus strand of CALHDG010000034.1, from coordinate 42,238 downwards.
CAAAATCGGTAACAAAAACCTGATCGTTCCAAACATAAATACCGGTGGCGGCATTCATTTTATCAGGTCGTCCAAAGGTTAGTTGATGAGTACCCTCCAAATCAAAAACCTGAATGCGGTTATTGTAAGCGTCGGCAACGTATAGCGCATTGCTGGTAAAATGAACATCGGTAGGATAATGAAATTCGCCAGCAGCATTTCTTCCTTTTTTACCCACACTTTTCCAAGTACCTTCGCGTCTTAATAATAATCGATGATTATAAAAATCAGCAACTGCCACATCTCCCGTTTCAGAAAGCGCAATACCTGCAGGCGCATCTAATTCAAAGGCAACATTAAGAAAGCCGGTCTTTTTCCCATCAATAACGGCAATGCTATCTTTACCATATTCTGGTATGTATAATTTCTGCTGATCAAAAGCAATATGCATAGGCCGGCGGAAGTTATTTAAAGTTTCCAAAACTTTTCCTGTTTTATTTACTTTTACTACTTGATTATGGTCTCCGTCACTCATCCAAAAATGGGCTCCATCATAAGCAATACCAATTGGAGTAATGTCGCCTAAAGGAATCGTTTCTTCCAACTGCCATTCCGTATTAGTATTGCAAGTTACCAAGCATATACTCAACGTAAACAGCAAAACATAAATTGACAGACTATTCTGGCGTATTAGCCTCTTCTTTCGCATTATTGTTGATAGGTTTAAATTGAACGTCCACTTTCATCCGCTCGTATTGACAACAGCCTGGCAATTTATCGTATGCCTCTTGAGTGGCTTTGGCTTTTTCGGTATCGTAGCCTGCCTGGTTAATGGCAAAATGTATGGCTTTTTCGTCCACTTCGGTATCCAAATATTTAACTTTAAGACGCTTTTTCTTTTTCGACCACTCTGCCGAAGAAACCCCATATAAAGCCAAAGCCGCCCGTTCGATACGTCCTTCACACATATTGCAGTTTCCATTTACGGCAAAATCTATACTTTGGTTAGCTTCATAATCAATTTCAGGTGTTTCTAACGATTCGTGTTCAAGGGTGCCATCCGCACGTTCTACTTTTAAATCCATTGGCGTATAGCCGGCTTTGTCTACTTGGGCTTTCACCTCTGCTAAACTTAGCATTTTTTCAGCAGGATAAGTAAAGCTGGTTAAACCGCTTTCCATTTCAATTTTAAATTTTTTCACTCCTTTCATTTCCTGCATTTTCTTTTCTAAACCATAGGCACAAAATGGGCAGCCTAAGCCATCTACCTGAACCGTAAATTTATCTACAATACCATCTTTTTTATCTTTGTTTTTTTTGTTTTGGGCATTCATCGGGATTCCGATAAACACACTTAATACGATGAATAAACTTAACTTTATTATATGCTTCATATTTGTTAATTTTTATTTATTTCTTTTGGTTAGATGTTTTTTTGTAACAGAAGTTTAGCTGTTTTCTAAGTCAAATTTTAATATGGATGCCACAAATTTAAATAATAAAACGCGTGCCAAAAAGTAAGGTATATTTTTGTCGTTCAATAGCTGGCATATTTTGAATGATGGGAAACCTAACAGCCATTTCGAAGGTGAGCCGTTTAATAGCATATTGTATGCCTTGAGCCATAAACAAGGCATGATGTCCTTCGCTTAAATTAACTTCACCATCGTACTCAAAATACAAATTAATTTGCTTGGGCGGATAAACTAATGGCATTAAAGGTACTCCGGTGCTTATTTTATAATGAAAAAAATCGGCTTGATTAGCTACATAATGATAGCCAATATTAGCCCCAAGACCATAGCGCAAAGCCTCATAGCCAAAAGTTAGCCCTGCAAAAGTTTGCCATTCGTGTATACTTATTTCATAATTGCCGGTTTGTATGCCTGTTGGAAAAAACTGTTGAACTTTTACGGCTGCTCTAGCGGTTTTCCGGCTTTCATCCCACCTAAAAAATTGATATTTCATTTGAATATTCACATCGCCAAGCCCATTTTTTTTAAAACCTTCACCAACATTAGAGGTATAGCCGGCAAAGGGTATATGAGCAACCACCAATAAGTTTGGCTTAATTACGTAGTGGCCCATTATAGGTATTTTGTAAAACGTAGCATTTTCCCTTACTTCTACCCGGCTTAAAGTCTTCAATACAAATCGCTTTTCGCCAATCATAATGGGTTTGTCGGTTATTATTGGTGGACCCTGAGCAAACATTATTGAAGCCCAAAAACAGCATCCAATAATAATTATGCTTTGCTTTATATTCAATTTAAACAATTTCACGCAACTAAATTAACGGTTTGTTTTGTTAAAAAGTTCATAAGCTATGTATTTGAGATCGTAACAAAACTTAATTTTATATTTAACTGGTAAAGATAGTAAAAAAGAAAAGATTGTACGACAATAAATTTATTGAGGAACCATATTATTTACGGTCCCGTTCACTTTGCAACTATCTGCGTTTCATATGCTGCATAACCTCCCCAATTGCCAATACCCCCTTCACCTTCAATATTGAAAGCAACATCAATGGCACCAGAAAATGGTCCAACAGCATCGGCACTAAACTCAAGGGTGCGCCAAAAATCATAATGCGGCTTATCAATAGAACAGAATTTTAGAGTAATTGTGTCGTGCAAAGTAAAATATCCATAAGTATCTAGTATAAATTCTTCACTTCTTGGTTGTGCTTTATCTAACGGAAAGAAAAATTCTCGTCCATTGGTAAACAGATCATCAAAAACAGAGGATAAGCCTGGATACATCGGATTGTTATTTTGTTGTGTGAAATACCTGTAAAAATTACCCAATTCAGGGGGTTCATCTAAAACAGCAAATAAACGAAATAAGGTATCAATGTTTGGATGCACCTGAACGTACACAGAATCTAATGGAACAATGTTGGGAATAGTGGTGCTAGATTGCAGCTTCTTACCTTCGTATTCTACATGTAGTTGATAGGTTTTACCGGCTTCTCCCAATAAATAAGGTAGTTCAAAAATGTTATCACTTTTTATTGGCGTGTATACACAAAAATCAAATTCATTGCTCAGGCTATCTTCATTGGCAACACCCAAACTTTTTAAAAGCAGGCTCTTAGAAAAATCATTTAGATCGGAGTAGCAAATTTCATTGATGTCAATGGTTTTATTATCTACCGTTATGCTTACCGAAGCCCCACTGATAAAATTATTAACAATATCTTCAAAATTAAGACTACTAAAAAAAGAAAAACTTTGGCTTAAAAATATGATGGGAGCTTGCCCATTTTCGATAGAACCCTCTACAACAATTTGGCTTTCCTGTTCAGGAAGTTCATTGCTGATTTCTTTTTCGCAACTACTCGCAATAATTGCTGCAAGTAGAACTATAAAACCAAAGAGAATTTTTTTTAACAAAGTTTGAAGGGATCTCTATAATTTTAAACGTGCTTACTTAAGAAAGCCTTCATTTGTGCCGGTTTTAAATAACCGGAAGCTTTGTCAATAATCTTCATATTTTCATCCATAATTATAATAGAAGGATAGCCTCGAATACCAAAAGTTGGTGTTAAGGTATGTTGTCCATTTCTACCTCTGGTTTTGGCAGGATTATATCTTGGATTTGAATATTGCTTTCCTTTAAAAGTTACTGGATCAGGTCCTTCGGCATTAAATTTCACCGGGTAAAATTTATCCGTCATTAACTTCACAATTTCAGGATCTCTAAAGGTGGTTCGATCTAACATTTTACAAGGTCCACACCAACTGGTGTAAACATCAACTACCACTTTTTTAGGTTGCTTTTTTATTAAAGATTCTACATTGCCAATTTTAACCCATTCTATTTCTGGTCCATTAGCAACAGGTTGGCTTTTAGTTTGCTGTTGTTGCTGCTGTTGACGTTGCTTTAACTGTTGTTGTATTTGTTCTTGTATCTTTTTTCGTTGAAGCTCTTGCGCCGACTCATTTTTTTGTTGACTGTTTTGTGCAATTTGATTTTGCCCGTTTACTTTATTCGCTTTTGCTTTAACAGCGCTAGCTTCTGGCACTTTAGTTTCTGTTTTTACAGCATTATCTGCACAACTAATTATAAAGATCGTACTAAAAAGTAAAAGTAAGTATCTCATGATGATTTATTTTTTTCTTTTAAAGTGCAAAAGTAATAAATACTATCTAAAAATAGGTTTCATACAGTGTTAAGTTAATTTAAGGAGGTAACTGATACCAAATTGACCATAAATCGAAACACAAATTCAGTTTTAATATTGGGAGACCTATTGCAGCTTGAAGAGTAACGATAAAATTAGCTTGCTAAAAATGATTTTAATGAGATAAGTAACCTCGAAACAATATTTTTAAGCATAAAGAGCCAGCAGGTATTTGACATTTTTAGGTGCACTGAAGCTTTGATAATCCGTTTGTTAGCTTAACAAAATTAGAGTTAGGTTAAATTGCAACAGCTTGTTTAATCGAAAAAAGATTAAAAATTGGCAACCCTTTATTCATAAATACGTTTAATGATAATATTGCATTTCTACTGATTGATCTGCTTTAAAACCTCTTGTTAGTTCGGTCTTTCCCACAAACTATTTACTAACCGTATCAAATTCTTCATTCCAACATGAATATACAATTAACTTTTCTTTTATGCATTTGTTCATTAATAACACTAGCGCAATGTCCTCGTGAAATTGCGGTAAATGATTATTTAACAAACTACGAATCTAACGATTTTGATCTTGAAGAATTGGCTTTTACTGGGGATATAAATGCGTGTATTACCGGAAGTTATGCAGCTGATATTGATCAAAAAATGTTAGACAGAATTAATTATTTACGCCGGTTGGTTCAAGTGAGCGATGATGTAGTTTTTGATCCGGCTTTAAGTGAACGATGTTTAACAGCCGCAGTTATGCAAGAAGCTAATAGAATCATCAACCACTGTTATGGCGAAAACAATGCTCCTTGCAATACTTGGCAATGTACTTCAGCAGCAGCAATTGAAGCATCGCAAGGGTCTTTATTAGCTTTTGCCAATTGGAATTATTTTGACCCGGTAGAAATGTTTGTGTATGATGGTGGCGCTGTAAATACTGCGGTAAGCCATAGGCGCTGGTTGTTTTATAGCAAAGCAAAAGTATTTGGCAATGCCCTAACTGAAAATAGAAATGTACTGTATGTGTTAGGCAATTCTGGTAATCCTTCAACTAATCAAAAAGACTTTATTGCTTACCCTACCGAGGGTTATATGCCCGCACCAATAGTTTTTCCAAGATGGTCTTTTACCATACCGGATGCTTTTTTTGGTAATGCAGATGTACAGATGATGGATGAAAACGGTAATACAGTTCCTTTAGTCATTGTTCATAAAGTAGGCGGTTATCCTGAACCAACTATTGTTTGGGAACCTGAAAATATTGTATTGAACAATCCTAAAGATGTACGCTATACCGTTACTGTGTCAGGTATTGAAGATGCCCCTCAAACTTCATATACCTACACAACTATCATAATTCAACCGGTTCATCCGCTCCCTTGCACGGGTAATTTAACATGGAGTGATACTGCTTGTGCTTGCGTTGGCATTGCTGCTTGTATTGATACTTTAACCTTAAATACAAGCTCACTGGCAAATGGTTTGTATGCTGCCAATTTGGTGTTAACTTCAGATAATATGATTGATGCTGATTTGACCATTGAGTTTAATGCAGGTAATGAAATTGCATTGCTTAAAAATTTTGAAGTACAAAAAGGGGCTGATTTTTTAATGAATATTGAAGCTTGTGACGACTAAACAATTATCATTAAAATAAAACGTTTTACTACCATTTTAATGGAAGCATTAGATGTTGTTGTGTAAGGTAAGCCGGACTAATTTCCCTTCAATTGTTGAAGAGCCTGTACCGACACATCGGTAGTTGGGCTTTTCGAAAGAAAAAGGTCGGGGTAGTATAAACTCACATAAAAATTCTCATTAAATTTATAGTAGAATCAAATAAAAAAAGGGAAACTAACCTAATCAGCTTCCCTTCTTTCTAATAAAAATTTGTCAGTAAGTTTTTATTATTCTTCTTCTTTCACTTCTTCAGGTTCCATTACAATTTCTATGTAATTATCTTTACTAAAATATTTTTTAATAGCTTCTTGTATTTGAGTGGCAGTTAAACTTTCAATCCGTTTTTCCAAAGCGGGTAGTAACAATTCATCAAATGCTTTTCCATCTTCATGCTCTCGTGCAATAGCCCGTTGCCAATAGCGGTTTTCTTCTAAATCTTTAATTCTCTTTTGCCGTTGCGTTTCTTTTACTTTAGTCATGTCTTCTTCACTTGGTCCGTCGGCAATAGCAGTTTCAATTACGGTTTTAGCGGCTGCAATCAACTCGTCTGTTTTTGGTGGATCGGCATTAAATGATACTGTAATACCATATTGCTCTCTTGGTTTTTTCATGCCATTACCTGATAATCTAACTCCATAAACACCGCCCATATCTTCGCGCATGGTTTCTCTTAATTTAATGCGTAAATAAGCGATCATCGATTGCATTATATAGTTGTTATCTTTGTTATATTCGTAATCACCGTGATAATACATATGCACGTTAGTTTTTGGAGCCACACCTTTTTTTATCCTGTCAGTCAGTCCGCCACGTACAGCTTTGTCACCAGTATCTTTCCACACTTCTTCTCTGTTAATAGAAGGTAAATCGCCCAAATACTTCTGAATCAAATCTATCATAGTTTCCTTATCATAATTACCTACAAAAAAGAAGGTAAAATCTGAAGCATCTGCAAAACGCTCTTTGTAAAATTCCATAGCTCTGTCAAACTGAACATTATCAAATTTTTCTTCACTGGGGAAACCACGACGAGGATGATTATTGAATTTTTTATCGGTTACATAATCAGAAAAATAATAACGTGGATCGGACATTAGGTTTTTATAAATTCCCTTTTGTTTATTGATGTATGAGGTAAAAGCTTCTTCATCAAGACGAGGCTCATAAAAATATTTATGGATCATTTGAAACATCAATTCCGCATCTTTGGGAGACGCAGAGCCTCTAAAACCTTCAGAAAGTGAGCCTATAGTTGCTTGTACACTGGCAGTTTTGCCACTCATCATCTTTTCCATTTGAGTAGTGTTAAATTCGCCTAAACCCGCTTCATTAATAATATTAGAAGCACTTTGAGCATCAAAATAAACATCATCATCATACAATGAAGACCCGCCTGGGCTGGTCGCACTCATTCTGATCTCATCATTTTTAAAAGTGGTATGCTTTAAATACACTTCTACACCGTTGGCTAACTCTATATATTCTACACCGGCATCTTCATACATTTCTGTTTTGGTAATTTCTGCTGGAACCAATTCTTTGGTGAAAAAAGGGGTTTCAATCACTTCATCTTCATAAGCAGCCACATCTTTAGCAGCAACATCTGCGAGCATGGCACTAACCTCAGCTTCATTGGGTAAAGGACTTTCTTCTTTTTCAGGACCTGTAATAACTACAACTCTGTTTTCCTCTTTAATCCATTTTTCTGGTAGCGCATTAACTTCTTCTAAAGTAATGGTTGGTAAATGCTTGTTATACAACCCTAAAGTTTGTTTAGGGCTTGGTGTGGGGTCTTGATCTAAGTATTTGTACACATATCGCATCACTATTCTGCGCGATTCGGTTTTGTCCATTTCTTTAAAAGATTTTTCGGCATTTTCTATCATGCGTTTTTTTGCCCGGTCTAGTTCGCCTGCGGTAAAGCCATGCTGTAACACTCTTTTATTTTCAGTGAGTAAGGCTTCTAAAGCAGCAGGGGCTTTACCTTCTGGTACAAAAGCAAAAGAGCGGTAAGCATCTATATCGCCAACATCGGCACCATAGCTGGTATTGGCAAACATAAATGGCGGATCGGCAGCTTTGGTTAATTCTTCTAATCGGGCACTCATCATATTATTAAAGGTTTGTCTAACCAACGAGCTTCTATAGTCCGCTAAATTTCTAGAATATTTTTTTGGATGCTTATAGGCTATACGCACATTGGTAAAGGCAGCTTCGGCATCTGAGGCTACGCTAATTAACGTTTCTTCGTGTGCTGGTACTTTAAATTTGGTACGTTCTCTGGGTTCTTCCACCGGTTTTATATCACCAAATAAGGTTTTAATTTGATTTTCTACTTGAGCAACATCAATATCACCAACAACCACTACAGCCATTAAATCAGGTCTGTACCAATCTCTATAATAGCGTTTAAAGGCTTCATAATCCGCATTTCTAACGATGTCCATATCCCCAATCGGTAATCGTTCAGCATATTGCGAACCTTGATAGTATATCGGAAAATATTTGTTTTGCATCCGTTGGTCGGCACTTAAGCGGGTTCTCCATTCGGCTTCCACTACTCCACGTTCTTTATCAATTTCTTCATGATCAAAAGTTACATCGTTAGCCCAATCGCGCAAAACCAGCATGCCTTTGTCAAACAACTCAGTACTATCAGTTCTAACTTGTAGCATATATACCGTTTCATCAAAAGAAGTGTAAGCATTTAAATCTGGTCCAAATTGGGTACCGATACTTTCTAAATAATCAACCAATTCGCTTTTCTCAAAATTTTTGGTACCGTTAAAAGCCATGTGCTCCACAAAATGGGCTAAGCCTTTTTGGTCTTCGTCTTCTAAAACAGAACCGGCATTAACTGCCAAACGAAGTTCTGCCCGCTTTTCAGGCTTTTTGTTTGCCTGAATGTAATAATGCATGCCGTTCGCCAATTTACCTTGTACTAAACGTTCATCCACCGGAATTTTTTTTGAGATTACCGGCATTTCAACCGCTTCCGCAGCCTTTTCTTTTACCGCTTCCTCAAAGGTTTCTTTAACTTCTTCAGCCTGCTCTTGCATTTCGCTTTCCGCAGCAGTGGTTGTTGCATCTGTTTTTACGAGTGTCTGTTTGCGAGAACAAGCAGAAATTAAAATAAGCAGCACTAAGCTACACAGTGTAGAGAATTTGTATAAATTCATTCTTGTGATTTTTGATTCAATAGCAAATTTAAGAATTGAGAACATAGAAAAATAAAACTTGACACTTTATTATATTTAATTAGGACATATACGCCGTGAATTAACTTTATTTAAGTTTTATAATTAAGGTATACAAGAATGAATGTCGATAGTTTTGACAATCAAAGTATAGAAATAAATGGTACATTACCATTCCATTAATGGAGTTATAGTTGAACAAGAGCATTTTAAAAAATTGGGCATATTCTAACCTTAATATTGCAACGGCAGCATGCTGTTATACATGGAGTACGTATTTTGTTTACCAAATTGATTCGATAGATGTGGCTTTACTTATTTTGATATTTACAGCAACCTTATCTAATTATATTTTTCATAGGGCTTTTCCGGTTTATTATTATCAATATACTGCACACCCCAATGTTATTTTTCAATGGACTATTGAGCACTTAAAATTTTTAACCATCACTTTTGTGGTCTGTTTATTATTATTAGGCATTACGTTTTTAAAGATGAAAATCGCCACCCAATTGAGTTTGTGTTTACTGGCTTTAATAACGCTATTGTATTCTATCCCAATTATTAAAACCAGCACACATAAAAAACGGCTAAGAGATATTGGTTATTTAAAAATTGGCTTAATTGCTTTTACTTGGGCATGGGTTTGTGGAAATTTACCCTTAATACAAGCAGAAGATTCTTTCAGTCTAACCAATCACATAACCGTTTTTTTTGAAAAATTTTCATACATCATCGCTATTACCATTCCATTTGATATTAGAGACATGCAATATGATGCCTCAGTTGGGGTTAAAACCTTACCTATTCGATTTGGCATTGTAGGAGCTATCATTATTGCCTTGCTTTGTTTAATACTATCTTATATAATGGTTATGAATAGTACCACTAATTTTTCTGTACAATTTGCTTATGCGCTTACCTATTGTATTTCAGCGTATTATATTATAGAATCTGCTCAAACTAAAAATAATTTTTTCTATTTGTTTTATATTGATGGTTTAATGATTTTGCTATGTATTCTTTTATTGGGCGCATTATTTTTTTTATCCTAACAATTAAAGCATAGTATTTGTGGAGTCGAAATAATTTTCATTTTTTTGTGATGGTAATATAACAAACAAGTCCATGCCTTTAAATAAAATTGCATTAATTCGCTACAAAACAATTGACCGGTGTTTGCGTGATCGCAGCCGTAATTGGACTTTAGAAGATTTAATTGAGGCGTGCTCCGTAGCAGTCAATAACATTGAAGGAACCAATAAAGGAGCCAGTAAAAGAACGGTGCAAGGTGATTTACAACTGATGCGCGATCCGGTAATGGGTTACCATGCCCCTATTACGGTAATCGCAAAAAAGTATTATACTTATGCAGATGCCAATTACAGTATAACCAAGCAACCCATATCAAAACAAGATGAAGGGATGATAAAAGAAGCAGTTGATTTTATGAAACAACTACAAGACTTTGATCATTTTGAATTGTATGATAAGGTGGTAGATGAATTGGAATCAATATTAACAACAGATACCAACAATCGATTTGAAAATGAACAACCGATTGAGGAGAAGCCATTTATACCTACTGTAACAACACCACCACCTACTAAACTGATTAATACACATATACTTGAACAGCAAGGCAGCCATATTGTTCCAAAGATATATATGGATTATGAAGTTGCTGAAATAGTCAATATCTTAACGGAGGTATTTGCTCATCAAAACCTCAATGAAAACGGAACCTATTTTTCTTTAAATACGATGCCTGAATTGGAACGAAAACTATTTAATCCAAATTTGCAACAATTGTTAAGCAATTTTGATGATCAGTTGATACTCACTTCTTCCAAATATTATCATCAAATACCGATGGCTAATTGGTTTACTACCTTACATCAAAATATTACGATACCGGTAAAGGAAAAAATGCCGGTAGATGGTTTTTCTGGTTGGTCAAAAAAAGAGGGCATTACCAGCGTAATGGCACCGATAGATTTGTTGAGACAGTCCATTTCTATCTATATACATTTATCTCCTTCTAATGAAACAAATGGTGCACTTCAAATTTTACCGGGTTCTCATAAAAAAATATTAAACATACAGGAGCGTAACCAGATTATTGAAAATATCAATCCTCAAATATATAGTTTAGAAGGCGGCGATATTCACATTGTAAAACCTTTAGTATTACAAGCCTTCAGCAAAGTTTTTGAAACCCAATCCGTTCATTTATTACAGTTAGATTTTGCTACAATAGATTTGCCCGGTGGTTTAGCTTGGTTGGCTAGCTAATATTCAGCACATTTTCTTAGTAGATCAAAATTATTTTGATCACTAATAATAGGTGTTGAACAATGAGAAAATAATTTTAGGAATGATGATAAAGTTATTTTTTGGGTTAATTCATTTTTTGAGGTCAAATCCATCCTTACTATTGGGCAGGTTTCGCCTTGTATGGTAATTAGCAGGCGTTGTTTTAAAATGAGTTAGAAATTATTTCACTTTTCCACTACACCATGATTTAGAGATATACTTGTTTAGGTTGAGTTTTGGGCTTTTTTACTTCTGGATTTTGTGCTTAGGCGATTCAAAAAATCGCTTCATAGTGGTGCTATGGAGCTATTTTTTAAAGAAGTATAAGTGCAAAAGCCTTGGTAAAAAAGTTTAAAATTCAGCCTAATCAAGTATATGCTTCATATTGGCTAAGGTGTGTCATCTGCCAATCTCCAATATTTTAATTGATTTATTTTAGGAGAAATAAGCCGGAAACAAGTAGGAAATACCCCACGCTACTCTCCCAACTAACTAAGTTTGCAATCGATCTTAATATTAACATAGAATTAATCACATAAAAATAATTAATAAATTAATCTTTAAAAAATTAAAAAAATGAGTGACATTAATGGAAAATTATCATCTGCATTAAGTATTGTACAAACAGCAAAAAGTAAAATTGCTGTTTCTAGAGCTAATAGGACTTCTGCTGCTAAGGAATTTTTTGACATTCCGTTTGTTGATATTGTTCCAAATGAAAGTTGGGCAGATACAATAAATCAAGCACAAATATGGGGCATTGCCGGAGCCACTGGCGCTGCATTAACAACTATGAACACGTCCACCCCAGCTTTAGCGGCAGGACCAATTGGACCAGCACTGGCAGCTTTAGGGGTAGGGCTTATTGGAGCTGGTGCAGGTTTTGCTGGTAGTGTTGACATTGTTCCAGAGGAAAATGATAACCCAACAGTTACAAGGCAAGTGCAACGAAATCCTGATGGAACAAACACGACAACTATGTCAAGACCAGCGACAGAATCAGCACCTGCAACAAGTTTGTCTATAACAACCGATAGTCGTGGCGATGTAGTTTCACGAACTGAGACAGTGAGCACCCCAGATACCAATGCTGCTAATGGACCAGTTTCAAATGTTTCAACTACAACCTTAGCCGATGGCACCAAAACTACTAGGTCAGTTACAACCCCAACTGGTATGACTATAAACGAACCTGCAACAAACACAACCAGTCAACCAGATGATCATAAATCAACTGCCGATGAAAGACAAGAAGAAGCTGACAGAAATTCAAGTCCTGGTATGGATGATACGGGATGGACCGATAATGATGGATTAGGAGTAGGATAAATATATAAAAATTAAATTAAAATATAAATTTGGGATGAATAATTTGAATTGGATTTAGTGAGTGAAAGTTCACTAAATTCAATTTTTATAGATTTAATTAATAAATAGTTCTCACACAATTTGATCTACTCTTAATTATAAAAAAAACCAATTTTTAAAACTAACTGTTTTTATCTACTCAAATTTAAGTTGAAAATGAAAAGCAAAATGCAACCATAATTCATTTTTTAACATCTAATAAAACATTGTATGGCATTTATAAATTTCATACAATAAGCGCAAAAAAAAATAAATTCAATAAAATGCAAGTCGAATAAAATAATAAATATTTAATCAACCATATAAACCATAATTAAAATGAAAACTCTTTTTCGATCCTTGAAAAGAACAGGATTCCTATTGTTTTTAATTGCAGTTTCACTAAATTGTATTGCCCAATATTACAACGATATACTCTCCTACAAACTAAACGGTACGCCGGTACACGGCATCAAAATTGAAACTAATATTCCTTTTGTTAGTAACAAGCAAATGCCAACTATTATGTTGGAAGGTTACGATTATGGCAGCACAACGCCAATTGATATCAAGTTGGTTTACTATGTTTATCAAGACAAATTTATAAAATACAAAGCCAGCAGTTCAACCAGCTATAAACCTGATATTTATTTGTCAAATGAAAATGGAAAGGTTGTTGTTTTTTTGGATGACCAATCGTATTTTACCCGATTTAGTATTAGAGCCCATGCCGATTTATACGAAGAAGCTGCCTGGTTTACCGGCTGGACACACATTGACGAACCGCTAACAACCAACTTGCCAGATGGACAACAAGTTTTAGTACCCTATGATGCAGAGTTGCCGGTTGGTACTTTTGAAAATGGCTTAACACAAATTTTTGCACCGCAAGGTGGGTCTTTTGTAAGTTATGATAAAGACATTACCGGCGCCATACAAATTAAACTACCGGTGTTGTACACCAATAGTATGGTCAAGTTTAGGGTAGAAGTGTTTAATTATCTAACGGATAAAAGCTTTACGGCAATTATTGGCGGTTTTAATTATGAAGGTAACAGCACATGGATAAATTGCTCCGCACAAATTTTAGCCACTTCAATAGACAATGCACACACCGTTTATTTTGGAGACGATGGAACAAATGCGATGGTATGGATAGGAGAAGAGGATACAAAATGGCAACACGTAAAAATTAGTATTGCAGAAGTTCAGGTTTCGCACGGTAATAAAGAGGTTGATACCTGGAGCAAAAATTGGGGAATCAGCTTAATTAATGAAGATTTTTCGGGGCAGGTAAACAGAACAGTTAAAAATACTTTACCAGTTTCGTCGGGCTCGGGAATGGGAGTTTCGGAAAAAGGCATCACCCAAATTTATGCACCCGAGGGTGGCTCTTTTGTAAAAAATGGAACCGATGTTAAAGGCGCCATTAAAATTAAATTACCCGTTTATTATACCAATACCATGCTCCGTTTTCGGGTTGAAGTATTTAATTATATAACCGATAAAAGTTTTTCGGCAACCATAGGTGGTTACAATTACGAACCTGCGGAAAACTGGTATAATTGTTCGGCACAAATTGTTGCTTCTTCTTTAGATAATGCGCACAAAGTTTATTTTGGAGATGATGGTACCAATACAATTGTATGGATTGGCGAACCAGACAGTGAGTGGAAATATTTAAAAGTACGGATTTCTGAGGTACAAGCTGCACATGGCAATATAGAGATAGATAAATGGAACAGAGGTTGGGAACTTGATTTAGATACCTTAAGTTTTGCTAATCAGGTTAAAAGAACAATAACCAACACCTTACCAGTTTCATCAGGTTCGGCAATTTGGCAAAATGCGAATAACGATGTGTTTTATCCTAATCCAGATGGTAAGGTAGGTATTGGAACGGATAACTTATCTGCCGAATTAACGGTTAACGGACACATTCATGCCAAAGAAGTAAAAGTATTTACCGATGCGGGTGCCGATTTTGTGTTTGATAAAGATTATGATCTTCCAAATCTTCATACACTCGAAAAATTCATATCTAAAAACAAACACTTACCGGATATTCCACCCGAAAAAGAAATGATTACAGAAGGCATTCACTTGGCAGAAATGAACATCAAGCTACTCCAAAAAGTAGAAGAATTAACCTTGTATGTAATTGATATGAACAAACGTATTAATGATTTAAACAAGGCGAACAATCAGCTGAAAAAGCAAATCAACAAAAAGAAAAACTAATTTTTAATCACATTATTAATCTGATAATTTTATGGCATCATTAACTCCTAAAACCAGCGTTTTAGGTAAACGGTTGGCGGCGCATTTATTACGTCGCACATGTTTTAACTATACCAAACAACGCGTTGATGAATTAGCAACTAAAACACCCAATCAAGCATTAAATGAATTAATGGCAGCACCGCCACCTTTACAATTGACAGAGCCGATAGATCCTGAAACCGGTCGACCTTGGATTAATACGCCCGAAACCATTTGCGATCCTGATGATTTGGATTGTCTTTCATCTGGCTTTTCAAAAAAAATATATGTAATGGGCTATTGGTTTAATGAGTTAATTCACGATAACACCATCAATATGAAAATGGCTTTTTTTCTGCATACCAATTTCTCGACAAGTTGGTTGAATACCGGTAGAAACGAAAATTCATTTGATCATCATCAATTATTGCGGCAATTTGCCTTAGGTAACTTTAAAACCTTAACCAAAAAAATAACCTTAGATAATCTGATGTTACTCTATCTAAACAATCATCAAAACAGAAAACAAGCACCCAATGAAAATTACGCTCGCGAATTATTAGAATTGTTTACCATTGGTAAAGGTCCGCAAATTGGTGATGGCGACTACACCAACTACACCGAAGATGATGTAAAAGAAGCTGCCAGAGTCTTAACCGGATTCTTGTATGCCAATAGAGAAGCACAATATAT
This sequence comes from uncultured Chitinophagales bacterium, assembly GCA_938023075.1. Lineage (GTDB taxonomy): Bacteria > Bacteroidota > Bacteroidia > Chitinophagales > JAHDHT01 > CALHDG01. The sequence continues at coordinate 26,627 of CALHDG010000034.1, read as the reverse complement.
TGATTCTGACACAGGCTTGTATGCAGGCAGATCAGCATTATCATTACACGATACGGGAGATAAAACCTTTAGTTCCGCTTTCAACAACACGGTAATTACGGGTGCAACTTCTAAGGCGGATATGTATAGAGAATTAGATGATTTTCTCGATATGATTTTTGATCAGGTAGAAACTGCCCGCCATATTTGCAGAAAACTATACCGGCATTTTGTACACGCCGATATTAACGATGAAATTGAAAGAGATATCATCATTCCATTAGCCAATACATTCAAAAACAATAACTACGAATTGGCTCCGGTGATGGCAAGGCTTTTAAAAAGTCAACATTTTTATAATGAAGATGATTATGGTAGTACCATTCAAGTTATAGGTGGTATGATTAAATCGCCGCTAGAAATTCTGGCACATACCATTCGCTTTTTTGATGTGCAATTGCCCGATCAGCAAACCGACAGCAATGCTTTTTATAAGACCTTTACTTCAGGCTTTTTGAGAAATACATTTTTTGACCTGACCGGCTTTATGCTAAACGCTCCCGATACGGTTGCCAGCTACCCGGCATATCATCAAGCACCGCAGTGGGATTGTAATTGGTTTATTTCATCCACTATTATTCCACGCTACAAAGTAGGACAAATGTTTACAACCAACAGAAGAGTGTTAACAGGGGGAACATTAGGAACACAATTAGATTCGATTGCTTACATCCAAAATCCAGCAAATATTTCCAATGCGGAAGATGCGACCGTGGTGGTAGAAGAAATGATGGAATATCTATTTCCAGAATACCCTTCGCCCGACAGAGTAGAATTTTTTCTAAACGACATTTTTTTAGAAGGCTTATCGGTGTTCAATTGGAAATTTGAATGGATAAAATATTTGGATACCAACAACGATAGTGATGTCCGCATTCCAACCGATGCTTTAATTGTTGCTTTATTGGGCACACCCGAATTTCAATTAATGTAAAATTAAAAAGCAAATATAAACATGAAACGTAGAGAATTTTTAAATATATCAGCAAAGCTATCGGCAACTCCATTAGTGTTAGGGTCGGTTCCGGTAGGTGTTTTTCAACCCTTAGATTTATTGCAGGCAGTAGATTGCGATACCGTAAGAGACCGGATTTTGGTCGTTATTCAAATGCGGGGCGGTAACGATGGTATCAACACCATCATCCCCATTGAGCAGTACGATACTTATAGCAATTTACGCCCCGATATCAGAATAAGACAACAAGATTATATTCCATTAGACAGCACGCTTCCTTTAGCCGACCAAGTGGCTTTGCATCCATCTATGACCGGTATAAAAAGTTTGTACGATAGCGGCTATGCGAACATTATTCAAGGTACAGGCTATGCCAGCCACAACCGTTCACACTTTAAATCAACCGATTTGTATTTAACCGGTGGCGACTCCAGACCCGAACGCTTCAATTTACAAGAAGGCTGGATGGGTAAATACCTAACTCATGTATACGAACAAATTATAGCACACCCTCAGCGGTTTATGCAAGATCCGGTAGGCTTACAGTTTGGTAACAAAAAACCATCTTTGGGTTTTCATACCTTTCACGAACACGCTGCGGCAATTAGTATGAGTGGTCAAGACCCTGCCGGTTTTTTCACTTTAATTTCTGAAGTGGGGCAACAGGCACCCATGCAAATACCCAACTCCGATTATGGCGACAAGCTGAATCATATACTCGGCGTAGAAAACGACACCAACACCTATGCCAAGCGCATTTCAGATGTGTTTAACTGCGGCAGAAATTCAGATATTGATTATCCTGATACCTATTTGGCAAATCAATTGAAAACCGTTGCCCGCTTAATGCATGGCGGCTGTAAAACGAAAGTTTATTTGGTTGATATGACGGGCTTTGATAATCACGTTAATCAAACCGATGCCGATAACACTGCGACGGGTGCTCACCAACGCTTGTTAGAACAACTTTCCGATGGCGTAAAATTCTTTATGGATGATTTGGAAGCGATGGGTCTTGCCGAACGTGCTGCCATTGTAACTTTTAGCGAGTTTGGCAGAACAGCAGATCAAAACGAAAGTAGAGGAACCGACCACGGAACGGTATCGCCAATGTTTGTTTTCGGTAAAAATATTTCGCCGGGCGTAACCGGTACTAATATCAACCTTTCTGAATTGGATAATCGTGCACCAACTGGTTTTCAATATGATTACCGGCGAGTTTTTACGGGCTTATTACGCGATTGGCTTGGTGTGGGCGATGATACTTTAATGGCTACCGGCTTTACACCTTGGGCAGCTACAGCGCTACCATTAATTGCCAGCCAAAAAATAGCTGCCGAAGCTTGCCCTTTACCAACGCAACACGAAAATTCCGTTTTTGCCAATGCCGATGATCCGCATACTTTTTCAGTAACCGTTCCGATACCAGAACATCCAGCAGGGGTAACCAACGCACCGGCAATGGAACTAACTGATTGCGATTATGTAGTACTCGCACCCGGTTTCCACGCACCCGAAGGCTCCAATCTTCGTATCTTTCCATCGCTTTGTACCGAAACCTTCGACGGTCAACAATTGCGCGATCCGAAAATTGAGTTTGAAGCCATACTCAATGAACACGACGATTTTGGAGAGATTGAAGCCTATCCGAATCCATTTATTGATAGCATCACTGCCAGCTTTAAGCCGAACAACGATGAGAAAAATATCAATGTACAAATAACCGATAATGTTGGTAAACTCATACGCATACCCATTGTTCATTCTTACAGCTATTCTGGATATTATAACTTAATTTTCGATGGGTCTAATTTGGCAAAGGGCGTTTATTATGTCGTCTTCTTTTCCGAAAAAAGACGTAAAACCATTAAAGTGCTTAAGCAATAGCAATGTGTTTATTAGAAGCGACACTGCACAACTCGTGCAAACTTTGGGTCCCGCTTTCCGCTCAAATGCCGTTTTTTCTCCAATGGGTTTCCAACCCATTGAAAAACGGCATAACCGCTGCAATCGGGGCTAGTTTGCTGGCTTTGCTGGGTCAATTTTTTTATCCAAAAAATTCACCCCACTACTTGTAAGTGTAGCAAACAGTTGTGGCACGAATACATGCATAAAATCAATTTCATCATATAAAATTTATAATTCAAAAAAAAATGAAGAATACTATATTAATAATTACAATCATAATTGTTGCCTTTAACATCCAAGCCCAAACCCTAACTACCAACGATACACCGGTAGGCTTAGAGCACAATGTATTATTTAATGCGAGTACTAATTTTAAAGTAACTCAAACCGGTAGTGCAGCACTAAACATCAATGCCTTGTTTGATGGTAAGTTTGCGCCATCATACACCGCAACTGCACCAACTGCAAATGATCCAACAGTAATACTGATTGAAGATTTACCTAATAGCCATGCACAAAGAGGCGTTTGGATCGGTTGGTCAACCCGCTATTGGCAAGCCACTCGTTTTAAAATTGAAGCCTACAATACGCATCAAACAGAAGAATGGCTAACGGTTGCCGATTACTCGAATGAAGATTATGCTGGCGGGGCTAATTTTAATATGAAAATGAAAGGCGGATCATTTACTAAAATTCGCTTTACCTTTTATGCAGCCAGGGGTAAAGATGGACGTTTGGGGGTTTCAGAATTATTTTATATTCATCCAGAGGCAGTAACGCCTTATCAAAACTTAATTCAATCGGCTGTAAGCAACGAAGTAGAAACCAATGCACCAGCCATTACCACCAACATATCACCCACAGGTTTAGAACACAATGTACTGTTTAATGCCACCCAACAATTTACCGTAAGCCAAACGGGCAGTGCCAATTTAATATTAGATCGTTTATTTGATGGCAAGTTTGTACCTTCTTACACCAAAGCCGCCCCTTCTTTTTCTGATCCTACGGTCGTGTTAATTGAAGATTTACCAAACATTCACGTTCAACGCGGTGCTTGGATAGGTTGGTCAACACGAGGCAGGCCACCGGTACGTTTTAAAATTGAAGGCTATAATACCTATGAGAATGCCAACCAGGTTGAAGGATGGAAAACGATGGCTGATTATTCAAGTGAAAACTATACTGGAGGAACTTATTTCAATATAAAAGTACCCAGTGGCAGGTATACCAAATTGCGCTTCAGCTTTTACACCACCAACGATGCCAATGGCTGGCTCGGCATTTCCGAATTGTTCTACCTCCATCCAGAAGCCGTTAGCCCTTACGAAGGCTTATTAAAATCCGGTTTATGGAGCAAAGAAAATGACAACCTAATTTATAATGGCGGCAACGTAGGCATCGGTTCAAGTCCGGCAGCCGATTGGAAATTATCCGTAAACGGCAAGATACGCGCCAAAGAAGTAAAAGTAGAAACCGGTTGGGCAGACTTTGTGTTTAAAGATGATTATGATTTACCCAGCCTTAGTGAAGTTGAAAATCATATTAACGAAAACGGGCATTTGAAAGATATCCCTTCGGCAGAAGAAGTAGCTGAACATGGAATTAATGTTGGCGAAATACAATCAAAACTATTACAAAAAATTGAAGAGTTGACCTTGTATATCATAGAACAAGATAAGCAGTTGCATAAACAACAAAAGCTCATGGAAAGTCAAGCAGAAGAACTTAATGCTTTCAAGAAAGCGTTAATCAAATTCTCGAAATAACGCTCAAAGTATCAGGAATTCTCTTTTAATGGAGCTTAACTTCCTTCGACTAATATTAATTGTGGAGCCGTCTATTAAGGTAACCGATGGACTACTTTTAAATCGATAACTTTGAATATACTTCTTGTTGATCAAATGCGATTGATGAACTCGAATAAATTGGTTTGTACCCAATTGATTACTGTAGTATTTTAAAGGCTTTGATTTGATGATGGGTTTTGGAATTCCGTTAACATATAACAAAGTGTAACTTGAAGCTGCTTCCAAGCGAATTATGTTATTCAAACAAATGGTTCTATGGAGTTTACTAACAGAAAGTAAAATGCCCTTCGACAAATCATTGTTTTTGTAATCCTCAATAGAAGTTGACATGCTTGTTAAAATATTATTTTGTATTTGGGGAAATATAGAAGCTATTGTATGATTCATTGTATTATCGTTTTAAAAGTTCAAAAAAATAAGTGCTTTGAAACTCTGTCATGCTGGAAAATGGTAGAGCATAGCGGAAGTATTTATCTGGCATGACGGGTAAAATGAGATATGACATTTCTTTGAGAAATGTCATATCTAAAAAGTTACCTACTCACAATCCTCCATCCGCACCTTAAAACTTTGGCTGCCACGGGTGGAAAAACCGGAAGTCAAGCGAATTAAGTTGCTGGCTTTTAACTCAACATTATAACCATTTTCTAAATCGGCTTTGGTATGGATGGCACTTTTTGCTTGATGCGAACCATTGGGAACATAGCCTTCAAAATCAATGATGGTTGGACAAGTTGCAAAAGTATTGCAAGGGATGATGTCACCATTCTCATCATATACCGGAATGAATTGCCCTTGCACTTCTACCTCAATGCTGTTAGACACTCCATTATCATCACAAACTAAAACCGAGTAGATGCCCGGGCTTAAATCGGTGATTTGTTGGGTGGTTTCGCCGGTGTTCCAATCGTAGCAATAGTTGCCGTTGCCGCCGAAAGCGTTTACTAAAGCTGATCCACCATTTTCGCAAGAGGCGTGAGCGGCGGAGGCATTTAGCGCAAGTACATTGGCCCCTAATATTCCATTTTCATGGTACACATCGTACACAGTAGTTCTGGCAACTTCGTGCATAGTTCCATCGGCTTGCATTACGCCACCAGAATTGATGTTTAACGCAAAAGATTCTCCAGTATCAATCTCTAAAATTTGGACAACCATTTTGCAGACCGCCCCGTTTAAAGTACTGTTACTACCGTTGGTTTTGGTGATGCTGAAATGTAAGGTATTGGTTTCAGCATCAAAGCGTTCTATATATTTTTGTGGATTTAACGAAGAGTTGCTTATATCAATAGATGCATTCACCACATTTAAGCCACCAAAGAAAACTGAGGCACTAATACCGTGCGCCGTAACGGTATTGCCTTCATCTTCCACAAAAAAATCGTAGACAAATGTGTTATTGCTATTGGTGATGTTGGCTGCAAAATCAGGACTTAAGTTAAACTGCATGCTGCTGCTTAAACCTATGGGTGCGGTAAAGCTGTGGGTATTCCCGAGGTTGTTCGTTAAAACGGTTACATCTGCATTGTTCACTACACCGTCACCATTACCATCCTGATGTTTGCTGTTAATGCCATTTACTTCTGTTGACCAATCTTCACAATCTTGCCCTACCCAATTTGTAGTTGCATTAGGGCGGATAGCACCTGTATTGTTATAAGCAGCACCCCAATACAGTAGGTCATTAAATTCGGCAATACCGTTGCTATCAAAATCGCCAGGCCAAACCTGGCTGACTATAGGGCCGCAACTTCCGGCTTCTGTTGCACAAAAATCTTCCCAAGTGGCATCGAAGTTGTTGCCTCCACTTATACCATCATTTATTAATTGATCGCAGAGATTAAGTAAATTAAGATCGTGACAACCACTAAGATTGTTTGAGTTAACTGCCAATGCTGTTAACATAGTCAAATTGCCCATTTCAGAAGGTATGGTGCCAGTTAAATGGTTTCCTTGAAGTTGTAAATGCTCTAAATTAGTTAAATTGCCAAATTCAGGAGGTATATTACCCGTAAGCTGATTAGATCCTATAGTCAGGGTTTTCAAATTTGTCAAATCCCCTAATTCTGCTGGGATATTACCAGTTAATTGATTAGATGATAAAAGCATACCAGTTAAAGAAATTAGATTTCCAATTTGGGGAGGTATACTTCCAGTTAGCAAGTTGGTTTGTAGCCATAAACTTTCCAAATTTGTCAAATTACCTAATTCTGCTGGTATATTACCAGTTAATTGATTGGCTGCTAATTGTAATGTATGTAATAAAGATAGATTACCTAATTGTGGAGGAATGTTTCCAGTTAAATTGTTTCCTTGGAGTTGCAATATATGTAAATTAATTAGATTCCCTAATTCTGAAGGTATATTACCTGTAAGCTGATTACCTGCTAAAGACAGGCCTTTCAACTTTGTTAAATTACCTAATTCTCGTGGGATATTACCCGTCAATTGATTATTATATAAAAACAAATCAATTAAATAAATTTGATTTCCAATTTGGGGAGGTATACTTCCAGTTAGCAAATTGCCATGTAACCATAAACTTTCCAAGTTTGTCAAATTACCTAATTCAGCTGGTATATTTCCAGTTAATTGATTGGCTGCTATTAGTAATGTATGTAATAAAGAAAGATTACCTAATTCTGGAGGAATATTTCCAGTTAGATTGTTTCCTTGAAATTGCAATAATTGTAAATTAATTAAATTCCCGAATTCATGGGGTATATTACCTGTAAGCCGATTACTTGCAAAAGACAGACCTTTCAAATTTGTTAGGTTACCTAATTCTGCTGGTATACTACCAGTCAATTGATTAGTATGTAAAAACAAATCAATTAAACTAAATAGATTTCCAATTTGGGCTGGTATACTTCCAGTTAGCAAATTGCCATGTAACCATAAACTTTCCAAATTTGACAAATTACCTAATTCCGCAGGTATATTGCCAGTTAATTGATTAGCAGCTAATTGCAACACTTTTAGAAAGTGTAGATTACCTAATTCTGGAGGTATGCTGCCGGTCAATTTGTTACCTTGAAGTTGTAAAAAAGTTAATTGGCTTAAATTGCCCAAATCAGCAGGTATACTGCCAATTAAATTATTTCCAACTATTGAGAGTCCACCAACACAACCATGTTCATTAAAAGATACCCTATGCCAAGTATGCATTGATTGATTTAAATCCCATGAAATTGTCCAGTTATCTCCATTGGTAGCGTTGTAAAAAGCAACCAATGCCAGTGAGTCTCTATTTCTATCGCAAGTTTCAAAAGGTGGTTCTATAGTTGGCGGTAGGGGTGGGTCCTCACAAGGGTTTGGCGGTGCGCCCATCGCCACCAAAGCATCGTGCAAATTTACTTTGCCCTCACTTACACATTTTCCACTTAAGGCAGGCAGGTTATTATCGGCATTCATTAAAGCACTTTTGATGGTATGGTAACTGCTACCCGGGTTAGCACCCAATACAAAAGCACAAACACCTGCTATATGTGGTGTTGCCATAGAAGTACCACTTTTATTGCGATAACTATGGCCTGGTATACAGCTATAAATTTGTTGCCCGGGAGCACCTATGTCAACAGAAGTAGCACCATAATTTGTACCATAAAAACCAGTATCATAAAGATCATCATTTCTATTTGTTCCAGCTACTGAAATTATATTGTTATTATCATAAGAGGAAGGATAATGCGGATATACATCATTGTTTATTTTATTATTACCTGCTGCCGCAACAAACAAATGATTGTTCGCTTCGGCGTTTTGTATGGCTTGATATAAAGCGGCAGAAAATGGTCCACCGCCCCAACTGTTGTTAGTAATAGGTATGCCCATTGTTACCGCATAGTTTAATGCATCAATTGCATCGGCAGTTGAACCAGTGCCACTATCATTTAAAAATTTTAAGGCTGCCAGTTTTGCATTGGGTGCTACTCCATTAATACCAATATTGTTATTCATTACCGCTCCAATAGTGCCGGCACAATGGGTGCCATGTGAGTTCAAATCCATCGGATCGTTATCATTATAAACAAAATCCCATCCTACAAAATCATCTATGTATCCGTTGCCATCATCGTCAATTCCGTTTTCGTCGCCGGGGTCAAAAATCCAGGTGTTGCCGCTTTGTATTAAAACTTTGCCGTTGCCATTGGCATCTTCGCCCAGGTTTTGCCACATATTTGGGGCGAGATCTTCGTGCCCATAATCAATACCTGTATCAACGATGCCCACTATCACATCAATAGCGGAAATAGGTAAACAATAAGCTTCGGGCGCATCAATGTCGGCATCTGCTATTCCGCCGTTTTGCCCGGTGTTGTGCAAGCCCCATAGTTGTGGAAATGAAGGGTCGTTAGGTTCTGTACCGCCTATTGCTTCCAATAAATAGTTGGGTTCTACAAATTCTACATCAGGGTGGTTTTTGTATTGTTCAATTAGAGCTAAGGTGGTTTGCTTTCCATCAGGGGTGTTTTGGGTATTCAGATTCAGTTCCCATAACTCCATGTCTAATTTGAAATAGCTTTTTAAAGTGGTCGCTTTCATTTGGGTGCTTAGGCTTGTTTTTTGAGCCTTGGCACTTTCTTTTAATTTGATGAGAATTTGACCGGGAATAAAATCTGCCGTCTGAGGGTTTTGCGTGTTTTGAGCTTGTAAGGTTAGTGCTGATATTAAGGTGATAATACAAACTAAGCTACTGCTCATTTTCTTGATCTTGTTCATGTTTAATTGTTTTTTATTTGGTTAAATGTTTATATAAAACTCTACTGTCTTTTTAATGATGGTTACATTCGGATCAGTCTTTGGTTTTTAGACTACCCCGACCTTTTTCTTGCGAAAAAGCCCACCTACCGATTTGCCGGTACAGGCTCTTCAACAATTGAAGGGGAATTAGTCCGGCTTTACCATCTTTATTGATCTTTATTTCATCTAATTCATCATAAAATTAATGTGTTTGTAGTGCAATATTAGTTGATGTATTACAGATTTTGTTTTACTTTTATTTGATTAACTTTTGGCTATTTTACAATACTTTATGTAATTTATCTATTGATAATCAATGTTTTATTTTAAAAATAGGACTTAAAAACTTATGAAAAAAAATGGATACCTTCTGTTAGAATTGCTACAAAATTTTGATAAAAATGAAAAGAAACGATTTCAAAAGTTTGTTGCTGCTTCCTTTTTTGGTGCCGGCGAAGCTGTTGCCAATCTTTTAGATGTTTTGTTAAAGCATCTAAAAAAAGGAAAGGTTGAGCAGCTTAGTCTTGCTTTAATTTATGGTGAATTATTTGGTATAGAAGTAAAACATTTAACTGACTTGCAACATAATTGGTTATATGTAAAAATGAGTTTGCTGCTAAAGTATGCCAAACAATTTTTAATGATTGATTATTTATTGGAAAAGGAAACTTTGCAAACTGAGATAATACAAGAAATTTTACTGAGCAGAAAACAACACCGGTTATACCAACAATTTTTTAAAAAGCAGCAAAGGCAATCGCAAGAAACTATAAAAAGTGCGGAGTTTTATAAACAACAATATGTGTTAGAGAGTGGTGCCTTTCAATATGCTCAGCAAAACGGAACTTTAGTTAAGAAAAATAATTCCTTCGAAATTAAGCATAGTTTAGGCTTGTATTATTTACTTCATCAATTAGATTTTCATTTAATAGAATTGTCGTTGGAAGAGTTTGCAGCCATTCATCAAACGGATAATACAATTTTTGAGGCTATACAACCCTTATTACAGTTGCCTCAATTTGCTAATCATCCTTTAGTAAAAGTTTATCAATCTTTAATTCATTTAATCAGCAAAAAAACAGATTTGGCTTTCGCTAATTTAAGAGCCGATCTGGAGACTCATCATGCAGAAATACCAATTGATAACTTAATTAATTTTTATAATACGATGAGCAATTTCTGTATACTTCAAATTAGAAAAGGAAAAGCGGAGTATAATCGTTATCAATTCGATTTATATCAATCAATGGATGAAAAGAATTTGCTTATTATTGAGAATCAAATGTTGATTGGAAATTTAAGAAATATTGTAAACTTGAGTTGCCGGGTAAACGAGTTTGATTGGGCAATTAATATGTTGCATAAATATGAATCCTTTATTCCTGAAAATATTCGATCAGCAGTTAAAAATTTTAATCTCGGAACCATTGCCTATTATAAAAAAAAATACCAACAAGCGATTGATTATTTATTCCCTTTACCCACCATCAATCTTTCCCACGATATCAATCGCCGTTCTATAATGATTAAATCTTTTTATGAATTAGACAGTGACTATAAAGAAACCACCCACACCCTTTTCCGCTCCTTCGAAAAATACATTAGAGAACACAAAAGCCTAACCAGCAAAAGCAAAACATCTTACAAAAACTTCATCCGCACCCTAATTAATTTGTATCGAATAAAACATAACGTTACCAAAATGCAATTGGAGAACGTTAAACAAAAGTTGGTAGTACAAAAGCTAAACAGCAACAAAAGTTGGTTGTTGGAAAAGATTGAAGAACAAGATAACTAAGATTGAGCATTCTAACCTTCAACTTGACAGGTTTTAGAAACTTTCAGGACTGACATAGCTCAAATTTTGGAGTCGTGGTCAATAATTCCTCAATAGCGACCAATCATTGTCAATTGCACCATGTCGCAAGGTTAAAATATTGCCAAATTGCAGCAAGACAAATTCGCTTTGATGGGGGCGCAAAAACACAAAGTCATCAACCTTTAATTGATTGGTTTTGGAGGTTGTTAACATGGTTTGGTTGGTGCTTTTGAATACACTGTTTTCCTTTAAGGCAGGTGGGTAACAATAATTGGCTTTCCAATAGCCGCCGTAAACAAAATAGCTTTGTTTAAAGTTGGGGTTTACGGTGTTTAAGAGACCTTTAAATTTTTCGGTGCCGGGCAAAGTGGTGCCTTTAAATTGCTTTAAAACGGGTGTAGCAATAAAACAACAGGCTTGGTATTGCTGAAGACTGTTCAAATCAAAATCGGTGGGTTTCACTAAACATGAACCAACGGCTACTTCATTTAAGGGTGAATTATTTTCAAGGTGCAAATGAAAAGTTGGGCTGCCTGAACCATTAAAAATTAATTGCTCGTGCCAAAGGGAGTTAAATTCATGCTTGACCAAATCAATACAATCTTGATAAAAGGCATTCGCTTTGTTAAGGGCTTTTTTTTGTGATATGATGACATTAGGTAATTTTGGAATATGCGGATCGTAGCCCATAAAGCCACTAAATTTCAGATGATTAGGATGTTGTTGAATTATAGCTAACATCTTTTTTAAGTTGGATAGTTTGCCGATTCCACCCCGGTGCAAGCCCACATCTAATTCAATGTTCAACTTCATTTTGGTTGATAGGGATTGCGCTAAATCAACATATTGGCGTACCCTATCCGCAGTATCTACTAACCATTGAAGTTGTTTATCGGGATTGAAATTCCCTTTCAAACTTTTATAGAAATAGGCAACCGTTTGTATGGGCATAGGCTTACCTAAAAGAATATCGACATCTTGCTCAACAAATTCACTTAAATGTGATAGAAAGGGTTGGTGAAAAACCATCAATTTTTTGGTGGCTGTTTTTTTCATGATATATTGAATCAGTTCAATACATGGTAAAGATTTCACTACAATTCTAAAATCTTTTTTTTGAGCAAGACTATTTTGTAAAAGCTGAAGATTTTCATCTAACATGTCTAAATCAATTAACAAGCATGGAATCGCTCTTTTATAATTTTTTAGTGTTGAATTTAGTTGTTTGAAATACGTCGATTGATTGTTCATGCTTAATCTGGTAGAATTAATAGTTTCTTTAAATAGGCATTCATAAAAATTCCATTGGGGTCTTGCTCCATTCTGTGTTGATTAAAGGCTTCAAATTTTGGATATTTCATGGCAAGTTCTTTGGCAGTTAGGGTATGTAGTTTTGCCCAATGCGGTCTGCCATCGTATTGTAGAAAGATTTCTTCAAGAGCCTTAAAATAAGGTACATAATCTTTTTTATAATAAACATGACAAGCAATATAAACAGCGTTTCTTTGATAAGCCGGGCTTAAGTAAGCATCATCTGCCTGAACAATCCGGTTTTCAATTGGTAAAATGACGTTGAATTTATTGCGATTAATAAGGTCCATAATTTCATTAATTACGGTTGGATAGACCTCTAACGGAACATTGTATTCCATTTCGCTAAAACGGACCAAGCGTGGAGTGGCATATACTTTATGACTATGATAGGTTTTATCAACGGTAGAAACAAGAGCGGCAGAAAATCTGGAAAGCCGGTCGCTTAAAGCCGGTATAGTTCGGGCGGTTTCACAAATTACTTGATAGGCATAATTTTCTAAAACGTACTCGGTTAAATAGTTCAGCACGCCAACTTTATCCGGTTCATCTTGAACCAAATTAGAAGTTTTGGTCCACGCCGTATTTGATTTGGGGAACCAATAAAACTCAAAATTCCGGTTGTTGGTAATGCGCTCGGTAAAAGAATTGATTACGGTGTGTAAATCTTCTTTTCGGTTAGATAACTTTAGTCTATAAGCGGGGATACATTGCAGGGTAATTTCTGTAATAATACCGAGTGCACCCAAAGAGACTTGAGCGGCTTTAAACAAATCGGTATTTTCTTGATTGGAACAATAGACTGCTTCACCTTTGCCATTGATAAAACGAAGTGCAATTACCTGAGTAGAGATCGTACCCAACTGTAAGCCGGTACCATGCGTAGCTGTGCTGATTGAACCGGCAATAGTTTGCTGGTCAATATCGCCCAAATTTTCCATTGCCATACCTTGTTGAAAAAGTAAATCGCCCAGTAGATTTAAAGTAGTTCCGGCTTTAACGGTAGTGGTTAAATTTTCTTTATCAATTTTAATGATGCCTTGATAGTTTTCTAAATTCAGCACTAGGTCATTAGTAACCCAAAGTGGGTTAAATGAATGAAGGCTGCCAATTACCCGTATGTTCTTTTTGGTATCAGCTGCTTGCTGAACTAAACGAATAATGTCTGCTTCATTTTTTGGAGCATGTATTTCAGATGGTGACCACTTAATTTTTTGTGACCAATTTTTCATCTAATCAATTTTTTGCTAATGTAAAACTTTGTAGCTAAACTCTATAGCGGTTGAAGATAAAGAACGCGTTTATAGAATATAGGCGAGGGTTTATGGACTTGATCAAAAATAGAAAGCAATACTATACTGGAATTATTAAATCTCATCAAATTATTAAATTTAGAAAAATTATAAATATATGATTATCAGTAACTTGATAATATTTGCTGAGTAATAAAACTAAATAAACATCCGACAAATGCTAAAAAGTGTTTCTTTTTTTTCACGTTTTCCATCATACATTTGCGCCTGTAATCAAAAGTTGATAGATCAATTTATCCAAAAACTATTTTATTAAACATTAAAAATTTATTATTGTATGATGACAAGAACATTTAAAACCCAATTAGCTAAATGCAGTCTATTACTGTGTTTTTGCTTATTAGTAAATGCCGGCTACAGTCAAGCCGATGAAACTATTACCATTTGTAATGGCGAGGAAGTCACTTTAAATCTTGATATAAATGAGTTTGATATTGGCGATTCCTGTGTTTTTTGTGATGCGATTAGTTTTGAAGCTACAGAATGGTATGCCAACAACCTAAATGTATCAAGCGAAGAATCAATTACTGTTAGCCCTACTGAAACTACAATTTATGAAGTGCAATTAACTATAAATGTAAATTGCACATTGGGACCTATCTGCCAGCCTCCTAAATCATTTCCACCTACAATAACGGCTACTAAAATTTATCATGTAGAAGTGATGGAAGATTGTGGAGCAGCTGAAACAATTACTATCTGCAAAGGTGAGGAAACAACTATTAGCCTTGATGTTAATGAGTTTAGTTATAATGATGGCTGCACCTATTGCAATGGAGTTAATTTTGAAAACATCACTTGGATACAAAATGGACAAAATATTTCTAATGAAGAATCACTTACCATCAGCCCAATGCAAACTTCATTTTATGAAGGCAATGTTTCCGTTTTTTCGGATTGCGGAATTTTAGACCCTTCTTGTCTTCCGCCAGGTGCTGTACTTCCCGTTCCTTACAGATCTTACACTAAAACCTATAAAATAGAAGTAACTGAGAATTGTGATCCCACTGAAGAACCACTAATTCTAATTAAGTATCCTTGGCTAAGTAATATAGTAGACCTAAGCCCAGCCGGATGTGCAGGCACTTCCATTATTGAGTACGATGCAGGCAGTTATAATTTCATCTATATAAAAACCTCAGATGAAGGTGTTCTATATTTTGAAAATGGTACTTTTTACTGTAGAGATCAACCCGGCTATTCTTGTGTAAATGCTTATAATTTAACCAACATTGTAGATGATTCTTTTAGGTGTAACAATTCGTCAACTCCTGGTTGTACCGATCCGAATGCTTCCAATTACGATCCTTCTGCTACCGAAGATGATGGTATGTGCGAATACGATCCAATTGAAAGTTCTCTTTTTTCAGATTACCCATGGCTAAGCACCTTAATTAATGCAAACAATTGCACAAACGAAAGCATTACTTTGTATGATGCTGGCAGTTACAATTTTCTTGAAATAAAAAGTGCCACAAGTACCGAATTGTATTTTCAAAATGGTACATACTATTGTGCCGATGCTCCTGGTTATTCATGTGCTGCTGCGTATAGTTTAACTAATGTAGCAGCAACTTGGAGTTGTGGAAATACCAACAATTCGGTATTAGGATGTACGGACCCGGCTGCAATAAATTATAACCCAACTGCAACAGAAAATGATGGTTCTTGTATCTACCAAGCCGATTGCAACAACTACAACGGTACTTTCTTTTTTGAAGATTGCGGAGGCACTAACTATTACTTCATTCAATTAGAAGATGGAAGAATATTTGATCCTTACTTTGCAGATGACATTAGCTTTATTCCATTTGAAGGACAACAAGTCAATTTTGATTTTGTGTATAATACCGAAGTAAGCACCCCTTGTTCAGTTTCAGAAGCTCCCATAACCATTACGTGTATTGAAGAAGTAAGCGGCAATGTATTTGAGGTATATCCTTGGCTAAGTAATATTGTTGACCAAGCAAATTGCGATGGCACAAGCCTTAGGGTTTACGATGCAGGCAGTTATGATTTCATCAGTATACAAAGCACTTCAGGTACAGATTTATATTATCAAAATGGAACCTTTTATTGTTCAGATGCTCCAGGGTATTCTTGTATAGAGGCTTACAATTTAAGTAATGTGAAAGATACTTGGATTTGTGCTGAATTACCAAACGATGTGTTGGGTTGCACAGATTCAACAGCAGACAACTATAATCCTTTAGCAAACATCAACGATGGTTCTTGCACATACAGCCCATCAACAAATTACGATTTTACCAAATACCCGTGGTTAAACACGCTGGTTAATCCAATTAATTGCAGCCAGCAACCTATGGTAACTGAATATGATTTTGGCAACTACGCTTTTATATATGTCAAAACAGTCAATGGCGGCTCCTTATATCGTAACGATGGCGTTTTTTATTGTTCAGATGAGGATGGGCAAAGCTGTTTAAACAACTACAACTTAACCGATGCAACTACAACGTGGACTTGCGGCAATGGTATATTTCAAAACTTTGATTACACCTATACAATTTGTGCCGGTGATGAAGTTACCCTGCGTCCAGATTATACAACAAATTTCATCTCTTGTATTTGTCCACCTTGTGCACCAGTTGGTCCGCCAGCACCACCCATTGCTACTTGGATGCCCCTAAATGCTTGCCCAAATAACAATTGTTTTTCAACCACCGTTAGCCCTTCAAGCACTAGCGTTTATACATCATTAGCAGAATCTGTAACTTATGGTAGTACCGGTTGCTTTCCACCAGGTCCGGCCGGGCCTGAGGGACCCATTACGCAAACTACCTTTTTAGTAATTGTTATGCCATGCAATCCGGCAAAGGCAACTTCCCAAACACAAACTCAAAAAATAGCCAAACCAACTTTCAACATGTACCCAAATCCAACTACAGATAAAGTATTTGTTGAAATGCCAGACGAAGCGATTTATCAAATTCGTTTAATGGATGTTTCAGGTAAGATGATAAAAGAGATAGAAAGTGACACAGATACATCAACCATTGAAATTAATGTACAAGGCTTTCCAAAAGGCATGTATTTAATGGCTTTACAAAGTGAAGACCAACAAATCATCCAAAAATTAATCATAGAATAAAAAACCACCTCTTATTAATCAACATAAAAAAGCCAGATAATATCGTTAATTATCTGGCTTTTTACTTGGTGTTACTTTTATATGCTACTATGCTTTCGTAAGAAGTGATTTAACAAAAATTATTTTTACGCTGGCTACTATCGGCAAGCCATTTTGAATCGAATTGGCTAAAAGAAGACCTATTGCTATTATATAAAAAACATACCTATAAACCAATTGAATTTGATATTGCAAAAGCTATAATTGAAGGATATCCTCACCTTTACGGTTCAAATTATTTACCATTTGTTAATACCGATGATGGATCGAATAATATTCCGATAGAAGAAAGCGATTATAAAATGGATTTTGAAAGTCATCCTAAATGTAACTATTCGCTTCGGCATAAAGACAAACATAAACTGCCAAATTTTTGCTATATTTGAAGATAGAGTATTATTAAAATTATGAGAATAGCGAATCCAATTTATGATGTTTTTTTTAAATATTTGATGGACGATATAGAAATCGCCCGTCGTTTACTGTCTACTATTATTGGTGAAGATATTGTAGAACTACATATACATCCGCAAGAGCAAATAAGCCGGTCAGAAAAATTTGAAATCATTATTTTAAGGTTAGATTTCAAGGCAATAATAAAACTATCAAACGGTGAGCAAAAGAAAATTTTAATCGAACTTCAGAAAGGAAAGAATCCAAAAGATATTACCCGTTTCCGAAAATATTTAGGCGATAATTATTTAAAAGAAGATGTTATAATGGAGAACGGAAAACAAAAAAAAGTAAGTCTCCCTTTATTAACCATCTATTTTTTAGGCTTTAATTTACAAAACATAAAAAGTGCTATTTTAAAAGTGAACAGAACTTATGTAGATTTAAGTACTTCTAAAATTATTCACGCAAAAGAAGAATTTGTTGAAAATTTAAGTCACAATAGTTTTATTATTCAAATACGAAGGCTTAAAGCTCCTATCCGAACTGAATTAGAACGCGTTTTACAGATTTTTAATCAAACTTATGTAGCGAATGATGATCACAAAATTTTAGAAATAAAAGAATCGGAATTAAATGAACATGAGTTATTGCGTTTAATGGCAGAGCGACTTAGAAATGCAGCTGCCGATGAAGAAAAATTAAATCAAGCAGAATTATTAGATCAGGTAGAAAGCGAAATAGAAGAACATATACGTGAGAAACAAGACTTGTTTGAAGAAGTTGAAAAGTTATCTGATAAGAACACTGAATTATCCGATAAGAATACTGAACTATCCGATAAGAACTCTGAACTATCTGATGAAAATGCGGAACTATTGAAAGAATTAAATAACCTAAAGAAAAAGCTCGGTGAAAAGGATCTATAATTTCTATTAAGTTTGATTGATTGTTGTTTTATATTACTCATTTTTAGTAAACAACATCCACTTCCTCAATAGTTTTCATACTAATAGAAATAGACTTATCTTTGGAGAAAATTAAAAATTAGACAAATACTATATATGGAAAATGTAAAATCGATAGTTTCATTATATACTGAATCGACACCCAATCCGGCAACCATGAAGTTTGTAGTCAATCGCATATTGCTGAAAGGGGTAACTGTAGATTATACCAGCATCAACGATACAGAAGGTGCGCCGTTTGCTGCTTCACTTTTTGGCTTTGATTATATTACCGGTGTCTTCATCAAAAATAATTTTGTAACCATTGCCAAAACTGAAGATAAAGATTGGCAAGAAGTGATTCCTGAAATTCGCGAGTTTATCAGAACTTATTTATCAAGAGAAAAAGCAATTTTTACAGAAGCTGCTTTAGAAAGCATCAAACAAAAAAGCTTGGTCCATACTGGTGATCATAGTGAAATTGAACAGCAAATTATAGAGTTGATTCAGACTTACGTTCAACCTGCTGTTGAAATGGACGGAGGCTCTATCGTTTTTAAATCATTTGATGACGGAGTAGTAACTTTAGGCATGCAAGGTGCCTGTAGTGGTTGTCCTTCTTCTACCATCACTTTAAAAAATGGCATACAAGGTTTGTTGGAACGCATGTTGCCAGAAGGTACAGTGAAGGATGTGGTAGCTCAAGAAATGTAAAGCAATATTTTGGCTAAATTAATTATTTACATCGGTATCACCCTAATCCTCATTGGGTTAATTTGGCACTTTTTTGGAGATAAATTGAGTTGGATTGGCAACTTACCGGGCGACATTAAAATTGATAAGGACAACACCAAAATCTTTTTTCCGATTACTACCATGATTTTGTTTAGTGTAATAGCTTCATTTATGATGTGGTTAATTAGAAGATTTTTTTGAACTATTTTGTAGTGATACAAGTTATCTCCCTTTTAAGATATTTCTTTAACTAAAAAACAAATTGAATTATGCAAAGTTTCGAAACCAATATACAAGGCAAAACAACTTTTGAAAAAGCCATTTTAGTGGGGCTGATTTATGGTGAACAAACCGAAGATCAGTTGATTGAATTTATGGATGAGTTAGAGTTTTTAACCAACACTGCCGGTGCCAACGTGTTAAAACGCTTCACTCAAAAATTACCGCATCCGGATGTGCGCAGCTTTGTGGGCAAGGGTAAATTAGAAGAAATTCAAGAGTACGTTCAAATAAAAGAAATTGATCTGATTATTTTTGATGATGAAATATCACCAAAACAACAGGCACATATTGAAGAAGCCCTAAAGATAAAAGTATTAGATCGAAGCAACTTGATTTTAGACATTTTTGCTCGTCACGCCAAAACAGCCCAAGCAAAAACGCAGGTTGAAATGGCACAACTGCAATACATTTTACCTCGCTTGCGGGGTATGTGGACTCACTTAGAACGTCAACGAGGAGGTATTGGCATGCGCGGACCCGGTGAGCAAGAAATTGAAACGGATCGCCGGATTATTCAACGCAAAATTAAAGTACTCAAAGACAAGTTGGTTAAAATAGAAAAGCAAAACATTACACGCCGTAAAAACCGGGGCGATATGATTCGCGTATCTTTTGTGGGCTATACCAATGTAGGTAAATCCACTATAATGAATGCGCTAAGCAAATCGGATGTATTGGCTGAAAACAAACTGTTTGCTACTTTAGATACCACCGTTCGTAAAGTAGTGTATCAAAATATACCCTTTTTATTGTCTGATACCGTTGGCTTTATTCGCAAGTTGCCCACCCATTTAATTGAAAGTTTCAAATCAACCTTAGATGAAGTGCGTGAGAGCGATTTGCTATTGCATGTAGTTGACATTGCGCATCCACAATACGAAGATCAAATTGCAGCGGTTAACCAATTGTTGGTGGATATGGACGTAACCGACAAACCTTGTTTAATGGTGTTTAATAAATTAGATGTATACCGAAAGCGCCACTTCGATGAGTTTTTGATGCCCGAAGAAAAACAGGATTTAGAAAGACAGTTGGTACAAAGTTGGAAAAAAAAGAGTCAAGACAATGCCGTTTTTGTTTCGGCAATTAACAAAGAAAATTTTGAACAACTCCGTTTTGAAATGATGGAACGCATCAAAAAATTATATCAGCAGCGCTATCCTTATAGAGTTTTTCAGTATTAAATATTTTTTTTGAAGCGAAACCATGGAGCATGATAATAACGGTAGTCCCGCTTTCCGCTCAAATGCTGCGCCAACGCACCAATGCCAACGCTTCAGGCAGCATAACCGCTACAATCGGGGCTAGTTTAAAACCGTCAGTTCTTCGTAGAAAGAAAAAAAACAGTACAACTCCAAAACAACTATTAAAATGATAGAATTTGAGCACAACGATTGAAAAATAAAAAATATCAATTATATGTATTATACATTTATAGTTTTATAAATGACATTTTATTAAGATAATGCAACAATAATCATTTTCTTTGTGCACTTTTGCAGTATAATTAAAACTAAGAATTTTGAAAAGAATCATAACAACTACTTTAGCAGTGTTTTCTCTTTTGTATACACTTCAAGCAAATGTATTAATTACAGAAGTGGTAGATCCGGTTGATGATTATACCAAACGCTACGTAGAAATCTGCAATATTGGTTCAACTGCCGTAGATATAAGTAACTATTATCTCAATAAATATTCAAACGGTTCTATAAATAGTACGTGTAGTAAAAATGTTCAAGCAGGCACCATTTTAATGAAAGATGATTGTTTTATATTTTATCACTCTACTCCACCTCAAAACACAACAACTTGTTCTAACATTGTTAATGATATCATTTGTGTTTCTGGCAACGGAAATGATGTGTACGAATTGAATGATGGAATCAATTCAATTGATATTTATGGTGTAATAGGAGAAAATGGCGGAACTTGGGATTATGAGGATTCGAGAGTATTCCGCAATTTTAATGTTACACAAGCCTCTTCAATTTTTAATTTGAGCGAATGGACAATTGAGCCAAGTGCTTTTTCATCAACCACTACACCCTGTGCCAGCGAAGTAGTTGGCAATAACAGTTGCAGCTTAGTATTAAGCGACCCCGTTTATATATGCTTAAGTAACACCCCTTCAAGTGATGAGTTAATTATTGATGTACCCTATACCGGTTTAGACGACAATGCCATAACTGAAATATTAGTGAACAATAATCCGGTTTTAAATGTAAGTGATGATCCTGCTCAAATAGCTAACGGGGTCATGTCTTTTTATGCCTTTGAAGGTGATGCCTTTTCAATTCAATTTATCGATTCAGATTGTAATAGTTTGGGTGTACAGGGCACTATTTCTAATTCGCGTTGTAGCAATTACTATCAAAATATAGAGTCGGCAATAAGTAATGGAAACCGTTGTGCCACCTTAAAAACGGCTTTGCATAATTTAATCGATAATCATACCGTAATACCCTATACTTCTTCTGGAAGTTACGATGTACTCAACTTTATGTGTGCGAACGATATGGCAGCAAATGGAACAGTACTCGACCGCTACACTAACGACAGCCAAGGCACTTGCTCCAATGGCAATTTGCCTAATGGTATGAATCGCGATCACATATTACCCAGTTCTTGGTGGGGTGGTTCAAGTGGTGCTCCCCAGTATACCGATTTGTTTAACCTCTTTCCCTCAGATGCTTCGGCAAACAGTGCTAAAAATAACTATCCATTAGGCAATGTGGGTAATGCAAATTTCACCTCTACCAATGGTACGCAAGTAGGTTCAGATTCTCCCAATTGTATTGCAGCTAATGTGTTCGAACCAACAAATATTTATAAAGGAGATTTTGCCCGCGCCTTTTTGTATATGGCAACCCGTTATGAAGATGTAATTGCCAGTTGGGAAACCCAAAATAATGTAGGCGATGAAGCATTAACTAATAATTCGTTTATACCATATGAAACGTGCTTAATGAATATCGTTTTACAATGGCATCAAGATGACCCGGTTAGTCAATTAGAAATTGATAGAAATGAAGCCATTTTCAATATTCAGGGAAACCGGAACCCTTTTGTTGATCACCCGGAATATGTAGCCTTAATTTGGGATAGCAATCCGTGTAATGTTGCTCTAAATACTTGTTTAAGCGATGCTTGTAACTTTACACCGGTTGCCGTTGTAACCAATACCAGCGCAGCTAATACCTGGCTTTGCAACAATGGAAGTTATCAAATCAATCCATTTTGCGGGGCATCTTGTAACGAAGCCAGCGAACAATGGTTAATTTCTCCCATGTTAAGTTATACCAATTCCAGTATTTTAAGTTTTTCTTTGGATGGTGTTGAAAATTTTAACGGACCAGATTTAGAAATTTTATATTCAACAAACTATAGCGGAGCAAATACGGCTGCGGCAGTAAACGCGGCAACCTGGAATCCGGTAATCAATTTGGCAGATGATACGAACATTAGTGTGAATTTAATGAGTAGTTTGTCAGCAGCCGAACGCGCCGCTTTTTATTTGGGTATTAAACATATAGCTACCGGTGGTAGTGCCAATGGCAATCCACCAGGTACCGCTGAATGGACTTTAGACAATTTAGTTATTCAATCGGATGATTGTAGTTCCTCTTGTGGAGGCATCACTCCGCAAATTTCTGGTTTGCCGGCTAATACCTCCTCTTTTAGTCCAATTAATTTAACGGGTTCACCGGCAGGCGGTACCTTTAGTGGAACCGGTATTATTTTTAATGCCTTTAATCCTTCTTTGGCTGGGGCAGGTATTCATACCATCACTTATACCTACACCGAAAACGGATGTACCTATACTGCCAGTCAGAATATTTTTGTGTTTAACATTACTACTAATTTTGTTAATTATAATTTGGGGACTATTTCGCCGTGAGGTATTCATGATTTTTTATACACTTCTCCCATAGAAACATTTTCAATTTTTGAAGTACACCAGATGAAAAGTTCTCCTAAGCCGAGTTGTTGGGTAGACGCATTATTATTAACCACTTTAGGTTGTAAATATTGCCATAAGTCATTCCATATTGATATCATTTCTTTCCGGTTAATGGCTCTATATAAATGACGGAAAGCTTGAATAATATGCCTGTTGGTTCTTGTATATTGATCTTTTCGTGTAAAATACTTTTCTGTAGCTTGAATTTGATTATCCATATCATCGGATTGTAACTCAAATTGATTGATAAGATTCAAAATACGAGCACAGTATTGTATGTCATGTCGATCATCAGTTCTTTTAGCATTGAATATTTTTTCTATCCAATAATGCATCTCTTGCCAATTACCAAAAAAACTACAAAAGACTGCCCCATTATAAAAAATTGCCAATTGTCTGCCTGGTCGTATTTGATGGTTTGGATTTTCAATTATAGTCCTAATTCTTTTTAGGTAAGATATGCCACGGTCTTTATCTAATTTTATAATTGAATATCTTAAACCATGTAAACAAGCGATTTTGAAGTGAGCATCGTCGTTGCCAACTATTTTGATAAGTTTGGGAATCTCTTCAACCTGACCTGAAAAAATACAAACACCACTAAGCAGGCAAATACTTTTTTTATACCAATCCATATGTTCATCCATAAACAGCCTGTTATTTTCAAAAACTCCCACTAACTTTTTAGCCATGGTATAAGATTTTTGTTTTTCACCTTCATAATATGCTGTTCTAGTTTTTACATGATAATAATTGACTTTAGATTTTTTAGAAACAGGTTTTGCATGTTCACTCAAAAGCTTGGTAGATATTATCCGTACAAATTTTTTTTTATTTTCTTTATCAATTAGCTTAATGTCTTTTATTAATAAAGAATCTAAAGAAATCCTTAAATTGTAATAATCCATCTCTTCATCAAAATTACCTTTTACATCTTGTTCTTCTTCTATAAGTTTTTCAATCTTTTCAAGACGTTGTTTACTTTCTGGTTGAGCTACTAACATTTCCTTTTCCCAATATATAGCCTGAAGCCAATCCAGGTATTTCTCATATTTACAGGCTATTTTTTTTGTTTTGGAAATGCATTTGCTAAGATCTGTCCATTGCTGCTTATTGAAATAACGCTCCATGCTTTCAGTTAGCCATTTTAACTTACTTACAACTGATTTGCCTAAATATAAGCCGTGTAAAGATTCTTCAATTTTTTCTTTTAAAAAAGTTTTATCATCAGCTTTAAAACCTGCTTCGCCTATTTCTGTATTGGTTATAGTTACGCTTTTATTAATTAGCGCAAAGAGCTTAATATACTTAGGTGTATTGCCTTTTCCCTTAATATCAGTATATAAGGTAAAATGCCTTTTTTCAGCAACAGACAATGAATTTACAAGTTCTATTATCGACATATCAAAATTAAAATTAGCTTAAAGTTAAGGATTGAAATTGCTAAAATGAAAATTTCTGTCCATATATAATAAACACTTCTAACTATATAAAAGACATTATTTTACACATAGCATTAATTTATTAACTGATATATCTTTATTGTTAAAGCCCCTTATTGCAAGTCCAAAATCCATATTTCCTGTATTTGACAGATGTTCCTTCCTCTCTTAAATTTGGCATCAAGTTTAAATAATTATTTATAACCAAACGGCGATTTGCTGAAAAGCCAAAATAGAGTAAGCACATAACAAACAATAAATTTCATTATTATGAAAATGTTAAAATTAAAAAGATTTTTTTATTTATTTATTATACTTGCTGTTGTGGGTGTTTTGGTTACTTCTTGTGAACGGGAGATTATTATTGAGGAGGATATAGATGGAGTTAAAATAGATGAGAATAATGTAGAAATTGAATATGCCACTTTAGAAGAAATTAACCAAGCATTTATAGGCAATGGTTTAGAACCTTTAGATATTTCAAACTCTGAAATTGAAAGCAGAACAATTTGTGACATTGGTCCATTTTTAAATAACTGTCAATGTAATAGATGGGCTGTAAGTTCAAGGGGTGATATAAATAACGACAGAAGGTTTAGTATTACTGATCTGATTTTAGCAGACAGAGTCAGACGTGGCTTAGATCCACCAAATCAATTTTCCTGGAGAGCTGGAGGAATAGAAACATTAAATGGCAATGGCAATATATGTTCATCATCTGGTGGAACTATAAGTGCCCAAGATATAGATATTATGTGTTTCGCACTTCTTAGTTGTAATTGCTAAACTAAAAGTCCAATCATAAATCATAAACGGCGGCATGCTGAAAAGCCAAAATAGAGTAGGCACTTAATAAAAAAATAAATTATATTATTATGAATATTTTAAGATTGAATCAATTTTTTAACATGTTAATTACATTTGCAATAGTAAGTATTTTACTAACTTCTTGCGATAAAGATATAATTCAAGACGAACCAATCCGTCAGAATTTATCTCTTATGGAAGATGATTTAAATGCAAAAAATGAAAAGCAGCTTGAAACTGATAAAACAAACCTAAGAATACGATGTAGTAATTTCAATAATTTAGTAAATCAAGCTCTTAATAATTTGGTCATTACAATTGAGGACTTTGCTGCAAATCCGACTGTCAATAACAGGCAAAGAATAATCATTCAATTTGACTACTACAGATTAAGTGTTTTAGAACCTTGTTTACCGGCAAGGGTTGTAGTACCACCTTTTGTTTATACTGGAGTAGCTACTAACTGTACATTTACACCGGGTTCTTGCTTTAATGGTTCAGCGGCAATCAGCTCTTTAGAATTTTTTCAGTGTCATTTAAACAACTTTCTTACAAATCCATCAAGTAATGCATATCAAAACAATGCATCAAATGCGTTTGACTATTATATAGGTACTTTAACCAATTGTTTTGATGTAAGTTTAAATCAGAGTTTAAATTTATAATACCTTTTTTGGTGTTTGATGGATATATAATGGATTTTAAAGTCATCAAAAGCCTAAGTCTCGTTGCTTAGGCTTTTATATTTAGCCCATACTTTTGAATTTTATGTTTCAACATATCAACTTTAAAAAACTCTTTGACTGATGATTAATCGGATTTAATAAGAAGCTTTAGATTTTGGATTTCCAAAAACTAAAATTTTTGTACTTGCGATTAAATTTATTTGATACTACGTTTACATATATTATTTAATAGAAATAAATGAAAATGAAAAAATCAAACAGTTACCAACTTTTGGCTTTAATAACTATGTTATTGATTGCAGAAATTAACTATGCCCAAAC
>CALHDG010000033.1 GCA_938023075.1 uncultured Chitinophagales bacterium | reverse complement strand
TGCCAGTAATGCACCGGCAGAAGCCTTAAACAGAAACATCAAAAGGTTTGTAGGCATCAATTACGGTGTGCGCAACTCAGATTACTTCTTCTACCGCCTAAAGAACCACTTCACTTAGCACCTCAAAAAATGAATTAGCCGTTATTTTTTTCTCATTCCTAAGTTTAAAAGCATTTATCAATAAGTTTAAAATTTAGCTTGTTCAAGTATAATTACAAATTGAATAAAAACCGTAAATTTGCAAAGTTTAATATTGAAAACGATGGCAGAAATAGATTTAATTATGCCCAAAATGGGTGAGAGTATAATGGAAGCAACTATTTTAAAATGGGTTAAAAATGAAGGAGATTCATTTGAGTTAGACGAGACTATTTTAGAGATAGCTACTGATAAGGTAGATTCAGAAGTTCCAGCTCCTCATGCCGGCACGCTTACAAAAATATTATATAAAGAAGGCGATGTTGTTGAGGTGGGCAAGGCAGTTGCCAGGTATACAACAGAAGAAGTTCAGCAAGGTAGCAGTCCTGCAGCCAGTGCACCAACAACTCATCAACCTGTTGCAATGGAAGAATCTACATCCACTCCCACAATTAAGGCTCCTCCCTCCATCCAACCTGCACCTATACCACTGCCGGTTGAAGCTGTATTAACAGCCCCACTTCAACCCGAAGCAGCATCAGCAATTAGTCAAGGCGATTCCAATCGATTTTACTCACCATTAGTGATGAATATTGCCCGTAATGAAAACATTGGCATGGCAGAGTTAGAACGCATACCCGGCACAGGTAAAAATAACAGAGTTTCGAAAAAAGATATGCTATCCTATTTAAAAGTCCGCAGTGCTAATGGAGTAATAGTTGCTTCGGCAAGTTCAGCACCTAATCAGGTAATCAATCAGCCAATTGCATCAGTTGAGCCAAGCAGAACAACTGAGATATCGCAAGAAGCTAGTCCATCAATTCAAGCAATCAATGAAAAACCAGCTGCTCCTAAAGTCGAAACCACTTACAAAAATGAAAATGTAGAAATTGTGGAGATGGACCGGATGCGCAAACTCATTGCCGATCATATGGTGATGAGCAAGCACACTTCGCCGCATGTTACCAGTTTTGTAGAAGCTGATGTTACCAACATAGTACAATGGCGCAACCGGATTAAAGCCGGCTTTCAACAAAGAGAGGGTGAAAAAATAACCTTTACTCCCATTTTTATGCAAGCGGTAATTAAAGCCATTAAAGATTTTCCGGGCGTAAATGTTTCACTTGATGGCACTAATATTATCTACAAAAAAGATATTAATATTGGAATGGCTACCGCGCTACCCAGTGGAAATTTAATTGTACCGGTTATTAAAAATGCCGATCAATACAATATAGTTGGCTTAACTAAAAAAGTAAACGACCTCGCAAGGCGCGCTCGTGAAAATAAATTAAAGCCCGATGAAATACAAGGAGGCACTTACACCTTAACCAATGTGGGTACTTTCGGTAACGTAATGGGTACTCCAATTATTAATCAACCGCAGGTAGCCATTTTAGCAGTGGGAGCCATTCGTAAAAAACCGGCAGTAATAGAAACGCCCGAAGGCGATGCCATAGCCATCAGACAACTCATGTTTATGTCTCACAGTTATGATCATCGGGTTGTAGATGGCTTTTTAGGTGGTTCGTTCGTTCGCCGGGTAGCCGATTATTTAGAAAGTTTTGATCCTTCCATCAAAATTTAATAGTTTTATAATTGAAAAAGTCAAGATGAGTCAGGCAAACAACTTTATTCCATACACTAAAAAAACATTTGAGTTAAATGAAATGCTTGAGCGAAGTTCTGCCTACTATAAATGGTTAGATGGCAGAAGAAGTCTGCGTACCTTTTCCGACAAACCCATTGACAAAGCCGTAATTGAAAATATAATTCTAAGTGCTTCCACCGCTCCTTCAGGTGCGCATAAACAACCTTGGATTTTCTGTGCAGTCAATAATCCAACCATTAAAAGCCAAATTAGAAAAGCTGCCGAAGAAGAAGAATACACTAATTATAATGGAAGAATGACCGAAGATTGGCTAAAAGATTTAGAACCTTTTGCCACCGATTGGCACAAACCTTTTTTAGAAATTGCACCTTGGTTAATTATCGTATTTAAAAAAACCTACGATGTAGAAGAAGACGGCAGCAAACAAAAAAACTATTACGTAAACGAATCGGTAGGCTTGGCAACCGGCTTTTTGTTAACCGCCATTCACAATGCCGGTTTAGTGGCTTTAACGCATACACCAAGCCCTATGAATTTTCTGCAAAAAATATTAGATCGTCCAGAAAACGAAAAACCATTTTTGCTAATACCGGTAGGCTACCCAACGCAAGATGCCACAGTGCCTGATTTAACCAGAAAACCTTTGGCTGACATAGCTCAATTTTATTGAAGACTTGCCAAGCCAACCTATTTTTGTTAAAAAGGTAAACGCATAAAAAACAATCCCGTAGAGATGACAGCTTGGTAGCACAAAAAAAATTATAAAACTAAGCTCCGCAGGAGCGACACCAACCTAAAGAGAGAAAATAACTCCTGCATAGTTTGCACAGCACCAACTTAATCTACTACCATAATTTTGCCCCGAAATTATAGTATTGCTATAAAATTTCTATACGAATGCCTTATTTTTGTTGAATTAAAATACATAGAAACGTCTAATTTCAATTATATTTGTCTTGTAACCTAAAAATTGACTTTAAAGTGAAGAATAACACATATATACATACGATAATAATAATAAGTTTAATCATTTTGGCTGTTCTAAGCAGGCTATTACCCCATCCAGGTAATTTCTCGCCACTCGCAGCAATTGCGCTGTTTGGAGCCACCTATTTTAGCAATAAAAAATGGGCTATCCTTGTTCCGATGGCAGCTTGGTGGTTAAGCGATTTGTTATTAAACAACACTATTTACGCCGAGTATCAAACCGGTTTTAGCCTCTTTGCCGGCTATCAGTTCTGGTCTTTTCTTTCCATTTTGGCTATAGTTGGCATAGGTTATATATTATTAAAAAGGATAAATGTTGTCAACGTTCTTGGAAGCGCTCTAATCGCTGCCGTATTGTTTTTTGTCGTGTCCAATTTCGGGGTTTGGCTCAGTGGAACTTTATACACCAAAAATGTTACCGGCTTAATAGAATGTTATGTAGCCGCTATTCCATTTTTCCATTGGACTTTAATTGGCAATATATTTTATTTGGGTTTAATGGTTGGTATGTATGAACTATTTGCTTACAAGTTACCCCAATTCAAAAGCGTATCGCAATAGATAAAATTTATTTTTTTAGAAACGAACCATAAGCAGAATTAAGCAACGGGCAGCCTGCTATCCGCTCAAATGCTGCGGCTCTGCTACAAAAGCCAACGCTTCAAGCAGCATAACCGCTACTATCAGGGTTAAACTTCCAACTTCGCAGCACTTTACCAACATTTCAAAAATAATGCATTCAATAAAAGCAAAAGCGTCTTAATTATTCAAACAAAAAAATGATTGGGTTAAAAAGAGGAACGGTCGAAATAATACCAATTTGACTGTAAAATGTGACACAAAAATTTTGGAATTAATTTGGTGAGCTCAAGGCAAAAAACGCAGGCATAGCCTGTAGCTACGGCGAGTATTTTTAACGAAGAGATCGCCAATATTAAACCGAAATTTGTGTTAAATTTTATGGTCAATTTGGTATAAAACCTATCAAAAAGAATGGGCTACCCATTTTGAAGAAACCAAAACTACCCTCAAAAAAATCTTAGGTAACTTCAATTACGACATTGAACACATTGGTTCAACCGCCATAAAAGGTATGCCTGCAAAACCCATTATTGATATTGCGATAGGTTTAGAAAATTTGTCAGACCAAGTTATCGAATCGATTAAATCTGCCTTTGAAAAAACAGGATTCGTATACAAAAGCAATGAAGGTGAAGAAGGCGGTTATCTATTCATCCAACAAAAATCATCAGACATCATTACTCATCATCTGCATATAGTTAGAAAAGACGAACAACAATGGAGCAACTATTTGGCATTCAGAGATACCTTGCGGAACAATTCAGCAATAGCTGAAACCTACCAAAAACTAAAAAGAGATTTAGCTCAACAATATCCCACAAACCGCCTAAAGTATACTTATGGCAAAGATGAGTTTATTAGGTCTATCATTTAAAACTTTAAAGACGATAGGTTTTAAAGGCAGGCTCGCCGGCTTTACGATAATTGACAACATATAAGGCATCTGGATAAACATCCCAATGAATAGTCATGGAGGTGGCTTCGGGAATAGCATACATAGTAATATCAGTTGCCGAGCAAGTGTTGCAGCCTTTGGTGGTAAAACTAATTTCGGTAGTATACGCCGTTTTGTTGGCACAAGTATACGATAAACGCGCTACATATTTTTGGCAACTTTGCAGTGCCATTAACAGTACGTATGGTTGGCTGTAGTTTATATTTTGCCAAGTCTCGCCTTCTTTTTTAAGTTGAAAGCCGGTGATATTGCTTAGATCGCCTCAACTTAAAAAAACTCCAGTGCTAGTAATATTGTCTACTATAGGGCTGCCTGGCGGGTTAGCTACACAGCTTAATATGCGTTTTACCCGATTACCGGCAGCATCATACTCAAAAATTACGCTTTGGGCTTGGGCACTTTGGGTATTAAAACATGTCAAATTAATTAAAATGATGATTATTATTTGATTTATTAAATATTTCATTGTTATAATTTTTATTATTGTAAATTAATAGGGCTTCGAAAAGCCGATTTTGTAGGGTGTTCTTTTTGTTTGTTAAAATAGTTTGAAAACTACCCGCAGTGGTTGGCTGCGGATAGTGGTAGTTTGTATTTGTTAGCAAGTTGTTGAACTTGCTTTTCGTGTAATCAGGCTTTACAAAAGCCTTGCTCACTCATCCTCGTTGCAAACGAGGATGAGGTGGGTTGAACTTGCTTTGGTGTATAGCGCTTTACAAAAGCCAGTCTTACTCATCCTCGTTGCAAACGAGGACGAGGTGGGGTAACACTTGAGCCAGCCTGTAAATAAATCAATTTCTATTTTTTAAATAAAAACAAACAACAAAAATTATAATAAATGCTAATAGCCAGACATTAAACTTTTGATTTAGAAAATTTAAGTTTTCATTTTTTGATAAAAACCTGACTATATTAAATATCCATAATATCAAACAAAACCATCCGAAATTTAATAAATATTTTAATTTTTTCATTTTTTAAAATTTTAAGTTAAATGGTTCAAATTCAACACCTGTAAGTTGTTGTTTTTCAATTTCATTTTTTAACTCTTCACTTACGTAAAACGCAGTTGGTAGTTGATAAAACGTATTTGGTTTATGAAAAAAATGTAAGTCTTTTACTTTTTCATAATCGTAGTATGCTGTAAATAATAACTTATGCCCTTCAATTTCTTTATAAGTTGTTTTTTCATTATCTAAAACATCCATTTTCTCATTAAACCAAGGTAAATAATACGTTCTGTTTTCGCCATCAAATTTATCTACTTTGGCTTCCTTCCAATGTATATTATTTTTAGAAGTTAAATAATTGTCAATGACATTTTTCATTTTTTTAGAAAACATAGGAAGACTATCAATATTTCCTATAAAATCTGCCCAAATTAATTTTACATTTTCAAAATTATCGGTTGGATAACTTTTGTCAATCTCATTTACATACTTTTTTACTACGCAACTAAAAGGTAACTTATTTTTTCTTTCAATCAACTTAAAAAGCTCGCTTTCGTCTTCTAAATCTGTTTTGTTAAGTACTAAAACTAATTCTTTTCTTTTACTAACCATAAAATAAAATCTTTTCATTACCATATTCCTGTTTTGTTTAAAATATTAGGATTTTGCTGAATTTTATCTATTATAAGTTCTCGGAATATTTGCTTAAATTTACTATTATTTCTACCTGCTAACCTTGATGCATCTTTCATTTGATCTAATACAAATTGGTGATACTGTTTAGGATGTTTACTATAATGGTAGAGTTTGGATACTTCTATTTTATTCCAAGCTTGGTTTAAATTCAAGCCTTTATACTTAGAAAGTATTTTAGTAAACTCAGGTGTATAATGAGACATATGTTTATTACTTGCTATATGGTGAATAATATCGTCGTATCCGTTTATTCCTGTTAGCTGTTTTTTTGCTGCTTCCTTCGCCACATTAACTGCATTGGCAGCAACAGATTGAGCAATCTTTTGAGTAGTAACAGTTTTAACAGCAGTTGGTGTCGCCGCTTTTGTCCATGACAAACCCCATTTTTTTACAAATTCTGGGCTTAATCTAGTAACCTGCGCATATTGTGACCAATTTACTGAAGTCATTAGGCTATAACCACCTTTGGCTAAAGTGCCAGCACCTCCGGCACCTACACCTTCTAAAGCAGTTAATCCCAAGTGCAGTGCCACATCAACCGGAGTATTTAAATTGGAAAGTGTTCCATTTAAGGCATCGGTAGCTAGATTCCCACTTACTGCAATCAGCCCTCCTGCGAGCGGATTTACAACACTTACGGCACCACCAACAGCCCCACTAGCAAAATAAGACAACCCATCAGCAAATCCATTAATATTACCCCAATTACTCCACAGATTAAATCCACCACCAATAATTGCA
>CALHDG010000032.1 GCA_938023075.1 uncultured Chitinophagales bacterium | reverse complement strand
TGGGAAGTGGTGCCAACAGAAATTGAAGACACTTATTTAGTTGACTTGGTGATGGAGTTTGAAACAAACGTACCAGCACCCGTTGTAACAGTGGAAGCCCCAGAGCTAATGCCACAATTAGAAGGCAATGAAACCTTCGATTTTTACGTAACCTTAACTAATCACGGATTAATTACGGCCAATGAGGTATCGCTCAATTTACCGGTAGATGCGGAATATGAATTCATCACCAATTACACAACGGTTGATTTGTTGGCGCAGCAAGCTATACAAATTCCGGTAGTTATGCAACGAAGAGGTATTGAAAACAGACTTGCAGACGATGCGCCATTGAGTACGATCAAAGAGATTTCTACTTTTTTGAATATGGATAAAGATGCTTACCAACATGTAAGAAAAATGCAATCGGGCTGCAGTGCTTTTATTGGTGCCAGATATTCTTATATATGTGTCGATGAGATTTCAAAACAAGGCGGAAAACTGGTGAAATTTGAAGGCAGAAATTGTACCGGAACACCTTGGCGCGGTGGCGGTGGTGTTGCCGGCGCACCGGGTGCCAGTGGAACGGTTGGTGTTGTAGCTTCTTCTTCAGATTGTAACCTAAGAGGTCTGGAATGTTTAAGTAGCATATTTGGAACTGTTTTAGGTTGTATACCGGCAACCAGTGCTATTGGCTGTGGTTATTCAATTGGCACAAGTGTTGGTTTGGGTGATGAAAAGGGAACGGCTGCTGCAGTTATCGGTTGTTTACCGGTAGTCGGCTGCCCGTTTAGCATAGGCTATACTATTGGTACTTGTATTAACGATTTGGGAGGCGAAAACAAAATTGGCGGAGGAGTTTCGGAATATTTAAAAAGATCATCGGCTGCCGAAATTTCTCCTATTATTCTACAAGCTGCCGAAGATATAGATCAAGCTCTTGTTTCATACGAAGCACGTTTAGCCTGGTTAGAAGAATTGTTCGGTACATTAGCAAATAATGAAAACATTATTGAAATAGGGGTCGCTTTAGGTGCATATACCGATTTTAATTTACCAATAAATGCTGCGGACGCTATTCAAATTAAAAATGAATTATCTGGGTTTGATATTGATGCAACGGATATTGATGCCTTTGTTATTCGTTGGAATGAAACATTAACTGCCTGGAATAATGGTATATATGCTCCAAATGCCAGCAATCCAAACATAGTTAACCGCAATCTTTTAGAAGAATATTTTAGTGAAATTTTAGTAATACACGAATACGCACTGGAAAGAGGATATTACAATATGGAAGATATGTATATGAAGTCGCTTGATGTTATTGTTAAGCAAGGGGAAAGTGATGACAGCAATGTATGTACTTCTGTTACCATCCAAATAAGCCAGGAAGTTACTATGACCCGTGAAGCCTTTGAAGGCACTTTGGGTATAGTTAATGGTCATCCTACCCAAGCCTTAGATTCTTTTACCTTAAACTTAGAAATTCTTGGCCCTGGTAATGTGTTGAGTAACGATCTTTTTCAAATTGAAGTAACCGGACTTGATAAATTAACCGGAATAGATGGCACCGGACAACTCGCTTCTCAAACGGAAGGTTCGGCTACTATCTTATTTATTCCCGAAAGTGGTGCTGCCCCAACCGTGCCCATTAGCTATTCTTTTGGTGGTTCGGTTGCTTACTTAGATCCTTTTACCGGATTAATGGTTACCGTTCCCTTAATACCGTCAACACTTCAAGTTAACCCAAGTCCCGATTTGTTTCTGCACTATTTTATGCAGCGCGATATTTACGGAGACGATCCGCTAACCGATGCCATTGAACCCATTATACCGGGCGAGTTGGCTGTAATGATAGAAAACAATGGCTATGGCGAAGCAAGAGGCGTCAGCATAGAATCGGCACAACCCGAAATTATTGATAATGAAAAAGGATTAGCCATTAATTTTAATTTAATTGGTTCAAACTTGCAAGGCGAAGCCATCAACCTTGGATTAACCAATATTTCCTTTGGGGATATTCCACCACAAAGTACCATGCTGGGTCAATGGTATTTTAGCAGTACGCTCTTAGGGCATTTTATTAACTACGAAACCAATTTAGTGCACCTGAGCAGTTATGGTAATCCAGATTTGAGTTTGATAAGTGGCGTGGAATTACACGAGTCTATCCGTACCATTTCAGTATATACGGCAGAGGATGCATTAGATGATTTTTTAGTGAATGAAATTCAGGATATCAACGAAACACCGGATGCCATTTATCTGTCGCAAGGCAATTTAATTTACGATGTTTTTGAAGCCGATACCGCCAACTTCACCGGCGATATATTAGCCACAGGCAATACCAATACCCTAACTGTTGACCCAATTGCCCAAGGCTGGAATTATATTAAATTAGATGACCCGGGTGATGGCAATTTTGAATTAGTGAGCGTAACCAGAAGCGACGGACAAGAAATTCCTTTAAAAAATGCATGGCTTACCCACGTAACTTTACCCGATAGCAAAGAACCCATCTACGAAAATAAATTTCATATAGTAGATGAGTTTAATGGTTTTGATGCTGTGAGTTATACCGTGGTTTGGAGTCCAAAAGATCCGAATCCACCAGAAGTAGAAAGCATTACAGGACAGCCGCAACAGGTTACTGCAGATCAGATTGAAAATTTGACCGTAACTTTTAGTGAGCCAATTATTGAAAATTCTTTTGGTATAGAGGATTTAAATTTGATTGTACAAGGAGGTGCTAATTTAATCGACAATACAGTCAGTATAACTCGAGTAGATTCGGTTACTTACAATATTGATCTTTCAAATATAACTACGGGCAATGGCTACTATGTATTTACAATTCAGGCAGCGGGCGTGCAAGATTTAACCGGCACTTTTGGTACGGTTGGTGCGCAAGCAACGTGGACACAGTTTTTATCCGTTCCCTCCATACGAGAATTTATAGGTTTGCCCGAAGACAATTTAGGCAACACTTTTGATACGGTGCAACTCTTGTTCAACTTACCAATTGACATCAGTACCTTAGCCGGTAATTTTTCAATATTGTATAATGATGTTGCTCAAACGGGCAGCTTCACAATATCTGAACCACTCAATGTAGAAGGTACTTTATTTGAACTAACCGGATTAGGCACTTTTATGAGTGAAGATGGAGATTATGAATTGCTTATAGATTTGACCAATATACTATCAACCAATGAGCTATTTGGATTAGCCGAACAATCGATCACATTAACGCTTGATACGCAAGCACCGCAATTGGTCAATCTTTTGCGTTACAATGATGCCGGTTTAGATGATCAACATTATACAGGTATGAATATTAATTTTGATGAAGCCGTGTTGCCATTTGATACGGCAGCAGTGTCTTTATGGAAAGATGGTTTGGAGTTAGATATTTCTCAGATTGATATTACGACCAATGATGAAAAGTGGTATCAAATGGAAAGCTTTGATCAACTCACTTACCCAAATGGTGCTTATACTTTCCGGGTAAATATGGCAAGCATCACCGATAAAGCAGGCAACACGGGGACAGGTATTCAAGAAACAAATTGGACCGTAAACAGAACATCCACCCTAAGCGTCTCAAGTTTGTCTGTTTCGCCGGATATGGGTAATTCAGCAACAGATGCCATTACCGCTACCAACCAACTGACAGTTAATTTCAATCTGAATGAAGCAGCACAGCAAGTAGAAATTTATCAGGTGGATAACGGCATCTACACTTTGCGACATAGCCTTGAAAATCAAACTGCCGGAGCAAATAGTGTCGCCACCTTATTTAATCCGGGAGGCAATACAGCAGTAGAAGTCCGCGCCACCGATGCCAATGGTAATCAAAGTCATCAATACTTAGCACTTTATATTGATGAATCTGCTTTGAGTGGCACATGGAATTTTACTTCTGATCAAAGTTTAACGGCTCATCCGGAAGCCTTACAATTTACATTTACCGATCTACTTTTAGAGGATGATAACATAGCCTCTAACTTGGTGTTTTTGTTTGATAATACGCCTTTAAATACCGATAATTTAGCCATTCAATTGGTATCGGAAACCAGCTATGAAGTAACCGGCTTTGAACAGTTCAACCTAACTCCAGGCATTTATTCACTGGGTATTGATCTGTCTTCTTTAAACAAGTTCAGCAGTGGTATTTCAGGAAATGGTATAAACTATATCAATTGGCAAATAGAAGATGCAGGTAATATAGCTCCAGTAGCCGATGCCGGTTTGGATATGCTTTTGACTTCAACCGGAATCTATACATTAAATGGCAGTAATTCATTCGACCCAGAAGGGGAGGAGATAACTTACCAATGGTACTCACCAGAGGGTGTTGTCTTAAATGATGAAACTGTTGCCACACCTTCTTTTACAATTACTAATGCGGATGATGGAAAGAAATTTTCTTTTCTGTTATCGGTAAGTGATGGAGATTTGTTTAGTACCGATGTTGTAGAAATAACAGTTGACCTGCAAAACTGTGCATTGAGCATAGAAGATTGTAACGATAATAATCCTTGCACCAACGATTTGGTTGATGAAGAAACCTGTGCATGCGCTAACGAACCAATATTAGATTGCGAATTGGAATATAATTGCGCAGATGACGAAAGCATGGCAGGCATGGATGTTTGTGTCGATCAGGATATCAACTTGCATGTTAATGCAGACAACAGCCAGTTTCAAATAGGTGGTTTGTTAGATGATTATACCATTGAAATTTTAAATGCCGATGGCAGCCTTTATGAACGTATAAGCACCAATGGAAACTACCATGCCATTGATATGGCGAGCATTCCATTTGCTTTGCAGTTAATTTCCATTAAACATAAACAAAAGGAAGAAGTGCTGTTGCAGACGATCCTTAAAACCAATAATTGTAATTTAGTTGAAGCCGATTTATGCTTAGATGAACAGATTAATTTAGGCAGTAGCTTTAAAGCCAACGAATTTCAAATAGCCGGCTTGTTAGCTGATTACACCATTGAAATTCGGACTGCTACCGGAACAGTTTATGAAGTGATCGATACCCCGAATAGTTTTCATGAGATCGATTTATCTGCTTTACCAGACGGGCTGTTTTTCATTTTCTTACAAAATAAGACAAACGAAAACGTGGCTTATATTACGGTTATTAAATCTTAGATTGCTACTATTGATAGCCATTTTTGTATAGGGTTTGCCATTTGAAAATCTCAAAATTGCAGGCACAAAACTTTTAAATTTGCGGTGTGGAAATTTTAATTTATTTTCACCCCAATAATTTAGAATAACTTTATGAAAAATGTATATATAGTGTCAATGGCGCGAACACCTATTGGTAGTTTTATGGGGCAATTATCGGGCTTTACGGCAGTTGAGTTAGGTAGTAAAGCCATTAAAGCGGCTATTGAAAGAGCTGGTATTGATCCTGACAAAGTAGAGGAAGTATTTATGGGTAATGTGTTGCAGGCAAATACGGGTCAGGCACCGGCAAGGCAAGCAGCTTTGGCAGCAGGTTTGCCCGATAGCGTACCTTGTACCACGGTAAATAAAGTATGTGCCTCAGGCATGAAAGCTGTTATGTTTGCAACACAAGCCATTCGATTGGGTGATGCAGATGTTGTAGTAGCCGGCGGTATGGAGAGCATGAGTAATGCACCATACATGATTCCAAAAGCAAGAAGTGGTTATAAATATGGCAATGCCGAAATGGTAGATGCGGTAGTTAGAGATGGTTTGCAAGATCCTTACGATGGTCAAATGATGGGTACTTGTGGTGACCTTTGCGCCAGCGGCACGGGTTTTTCAAGAGAAGATCAAGATGAATATGCCATTGCATCTTACCAAAGAGCAGCAGAAGCTACAGAAAAGGGGTGGTTTAAACATGAAATTGCGCCGGTTGAAATTCCTCAACGAAAAGCAGACCCTATTATAATGAATGAAGACGAGGATTTTAAAAAAGTAAAATTTGAAAAGATACCCACTTTAAGACCGGCTTTTGCCAAAGACGGAACGGTAACTGCAGCCAACGCCAGT
This sequence comes from uncultured Chitinophagales bacterium, assembly GCA_938023075.1. GTDB lineage: Bacteria > Bacteroidota > Bacteroidia > Chitinophagales > JAHDHT01 > CALHDG01. The sequence goes on along the minus strand of CALHDG010000032.1, from coordinate 48,533 downwards.
AACATTAATGACGGAGCTGCCGCTTTAGTGTTAATGAGTGAAGAAAAGATGAACGAATTGGGTATAAAACCCCTTGCAAAAATATTAAGCTATGCCGATGCTGCACAAGAACCAAAATGGTTTACGACCACCCCGGCAAAAGCCTTACCCAAAGCAATTGACAAGGCAGGTTTATCTATTCAAGATATCGATCTATTTGAAATTAATGAAGCCTTTTCGGTTGTAGCCTTAGCGAATATGAAAGAGTTAGACATTAAACACGAGCAAACCAATATATTTGGTGGTGGTGTTTCTATTGGTCATCCCATAGGGGTTTCGGGCGCACGTATTATTTGTACCTTAATTTCGGCATTAACACATAAAGATGCCACTAAAGGAGCAGCAGGCATTTGCAATGGTGGAGGTGGAGCCAGTGCTATAGTTATTGAACGGGTATAAGTCATTATTGAGTAACAAACCTTAATAAATGGTTATTTTTTTTTAAGTTAACGATTTAATACTATATTGTTGCTTAAAATATTGAATGAATATGATGAAATTTTACCTATTGAAATGTTTGAGCACATTTTTGTTATGTTTTACGATAATTTGCTCCTATGCAAAAGCACCAACTAATGTACCAACCAAACAAGGTACTATTAATAAAATGTTAATGGATTGCGCGCCAGGTACGGCTAAAACAACCTTAGAAATTAATAATGTAAGAGCACATTTTAGAACAACCGGTACCATTTTTTTTCAAGATGAAACAACTGAGCCAGGATACGAAATTCCTAAAGATTCGGGAAAATATTCTATTTATGCAGGAGCTTTATGGATAGGTGCATTAGACGATGAAAATAACCTGAAATTAGCCGCTCAAACATATAGACAGTCATATCAAGGTTTTGTAGATGATTTTTGGCCCGGTCCTTTAAATGAAAATGGAGAAACAACACGAGATGTATGCAGTGAATATGATAAATTCTGGCGCATTACAAAAGAGGAAATAGATGCTTTTATGGTTGATTTTTCCGATGGAACAATAGATGATGAATTGAGTGAAGATATAAAATCCTGGAAAGGTGATTTTATAGATGCTGACGGTGATAATTTGTATAATCCAGAAAAAGGAGATTATCCAAAAATAAATGGTGACGAAGCAATTTGGTCTGTAATTAACGACAATGGAAATTTTCATACCAACACATTTACGGTAGATACAACAACAATGCCACCTACGGCTATGTCTTCTCTTCCTCTCGGTATAGAAATTCAAACCTTAGTATATGGTTTCAATAATGACAATCTGGCTAATATTACATTTGTAGATTATACCCTAATTAATAAGTCTTCTGAAAATTTGAAAAAAGCCTATCTCGGTACATGGTTAGATCCTGATTTAGGTAATTATGAAGACGATTTTGTTGGTTGTGATATTGAACGGAATTTAGGAATATGTTATAATGGCGACCCTAATGATGATGAAGACGCAGATGGTTATGGTACTGATCCGCCGTTTGTAGCCATCCAAATTTTAAATGGTATTACAACCACTACTGGTGATAAATTGGGTATGTCTGGTTTTGTTTTTTATAATAACGATCCATATAATGAAGTTCAGGGAGATCCTCAAACCGCGGAAGAACATTATAACTATTTAATCGGTAAGTGGAAAAACGGAGCATCCATAACATTAGGTGGTACTGGTTTTAATGAAGGAAGTACCGAAGAAGTCACTCACATGTTTCCCGATAATCCATCGGATGCAGAAGGTTGGTCAGAGTGTTCAGAAGGCAATACCCCGGCTGACAGACGTTTTGTAATGGCTACCGGACCATTTGATATGCAGCCTGGGGCAGCAAAAAAAATGACCCAATCTATACTTTGGGTTAGACCAGAAGGGGCTTTTGATGAGGGTTGCCCATCGTTTGACGGTATTAGAGATTTGGCAGATGAAGTATTAGAGTTTTACAATGCCAACCTTGCCGGAGATGATATTGCTCCAGTAATTACCATTAATGGAGATGATTTGGTAAATGTGGAGTTAGGTGCTGATTGGACTCCACCAACTGCTACCGCAATGGATAATATTGATGGAGAAATCACTGTAATTATAGATGACAGTGCTTTAAATTTAGATGCCAACGGAGCTTATGATATTATTTATACCGCAGCAGATAGCAATGGCAATACCTCCGAAAGAATTGTTACAGTTGTGGTTGGTACAGGAGTTGGTATATTGGATTATGCAGTTGATGCGGTACTCATCTATCCAAATCCAATTATTGATTTTGCCTATATTAACCTAAATGGTCAAATAGCCAATTTAATTCAGATATTTGATGTGCAAGGTAAATTGATATTAGAAGCTGACTTAGGTGATTTAAATCATACAACCATCAATTTGAGTAAATTAGAAAGTGGTATTTATTTTAGTAAGATCATTAACCAAAATAAATTAGTGAGTATAAATAAATTCATAAAGCGATAAAACACTTCGTAACCATATTTTTTAAAGCCATAGTTTATTAACTGTGGCTTTTTTCTTTTAGGAACAATGAGAAAATAAATTTATCAACTCTGATAAAGTCATTTTTTAATAGACGAGTTGAAAAACGTAGGCTTAGTGGGAGGCTAAGACGAGGCTTTTCAAGGAAGTATATCGGAAAATGGCAAAGTCAGATGGTATATTTATTTTTTATCGTTCCTAAGGGAAGTTGTCTTTTGATCAAGATGTATATTTTACACGAAAGGTGTACGATTATTTCAGATGAAAAGTGTATCAACAATCGCTGCTAAGGTTCGCCTCTAATTTAAAGGTTTAGCAGGATGTTATAAGGAGAGATGCCGGATAATCTGTTCCGCAAGCTCAGAGAATGGATCGAGTACAGCACAAGTTTCCGGCATGACGTTTATTACGCTTACCTCTATCTTAGGTCAACTACCTTGATAAACTTGTCCTTAAAAACGAAAATAATATGGGTTCAACTAAACGATTGAAGCAAAATCTATTTATTACTTCAGCAATCTTTTCAAAATAGTTTGTTAAAACTTGGAGAAATTTTAACATTTGTTAACAGAAGTATTTATCTATTTAAATAAAAAAAAGAACCGATAAAATGCTAAAAATCAATCATTTAGATTGAAATTTAGACAAAGTGTTAATTTATTTTGTTAGTAGTGCAACCAAAATAAAAAAGAAGCCCTCTTACTATTGACTTGTGTAATATTGCTGAGGGCTCCTCATTGAAGAGGGGCTCTTTTTCTCTCTTCATATTTAATAATCTAAAACTTTCATTTTAGATTGCGCTTGTAAATAATTTTGACGATAATTGAACAATAAAATAACAGAATTACCTTCCAACTATAGGCACTTGGAAAAAATGTCTACCCTTCAAATACTACAATCCATTAATCTTGAAGACATTAGTGTTCCACAAATAATCTCTACATCTATTGCAAAAATCGTTCCTATTGTTGATATAATAGCTGATAAATTGCTTTCAGGTGGTCATTTATATTACATTGGTGCAGGAACTAGTGGTAGATTAGGTATTGTTGATGCATCTGAGTGTCCGCCAACCTTTGGGGTAGCCCATGATTTAGTGGTAGGTTTAATTGCAGGTGGAGATGGCGCGATAAGAAAAGCTGTTGAATTTGCAGAAGACGACCCAATGGGTGGATGGAATGATTTAAAAGAACATAACCTTAGTTCTAGTGATTTTGTAATTGGTATCGCAGCCTCAGGAAGTACACCATACGTAGTTGGTGCTCTCGAAATGTGTGCCCTGCAAAATATTGAAACCGCTTGCATTACTTGCAACGAAAATACTCCATTAAGCAAAGCAGCTAAATATCCAATTGAAATAATTGTTGGACCCGAATTTGTAACCGGTAGCACCCGTATGAAAGCCGGTACTGCGCAAAAATTGGTGTTAAATATGATTTCTACGAGTGTTATGATTCGTTTAGGCAGGGTAAAAGATAATAAGATGGTAGACATGCAATTGTCTAATGAAAAATTAGTAGATCGTGGAACCAAAATGGTGATAGAACAAACCGGTCTTTTATATGAAGAAGCAAAAGCCCTTTTATTAAACAAAGGGAGTGTACGAAAAGCCATTGAATCTCAGCTTTCAAAATAGCGTGCAATCAGTTTTATATTTTCAACTTTTTTTGCATCAATAAATTGAATACCTTTGAGGGGTGCATACCATTGAACCATTTTATAATTGGCGCGATTTTTACATTGCTTCAGATGATGATCAGTCTCCATTTTATGGAAGATTATATAATGAGTTTGGTTTCGATCATCAAATTTATAATTATCTAATTCATCCTCAATGGGATACTATAGAGTCTTCTACCTTATACCTCAAAATATTATTTGTCGATTATTTGGAGGGTACCGCTATTATTGAATTGATTGGTGAATGGAACGATGTAATTGATAATGATATTATGTTGTTAAAACGTCAGGTGATTGATAAAATGCTGGCTCATTCAATTAATCGCTTTGTATTAATTGGTGAAAATATCTTAAATTTTCACGGTGATATTGATGATCATTATCAGGAATGGTATGAAGCGGTAGCCGATGACGCCGGATGGATATGCGCCCTGCATTTTAGACCACACGTTATGGAAGAAATGCTTAAAAATAATGTGGGATACTACTTTCAATTTAATGAAGTTTTTAATATTGTTGAGTGGCGCACTATGAGACCTCATCATTTAATTAGAAAAATTGATCAGTTAGTCACCCGTCAAATTGCCAATTTTTGATCTTCTTATGAATTTAATTTCGTCCTCTTCAAAGTACCAGATGGTGGCAAACATGTAATACCGATTAACATCAATACGAATTTACCAAAAGGTATGTATCAGATAAAAATTTCAAATAGACATGGACAACTGCTTAAATCTAAAAATTTAATCATAGTCGAATAAATTAATTACTCATGTTTCGCATTTTATTTTCTGTATATAAATTGTTGATTATCAATATATAATAATAAAATTGTGTGAATGCTTTTCAATTATACAACAGAAGGAAAAAATTAAGACAAACGTCATCCTAGAAACCTGTGCTAAACTTGATTCAGTATCTGTAGCCTTGGCGAAACAAATTATCAGGGATCGCTCCCAAACATTACAAGCGAGATCGCTGATATTCTACTCCGCTCCACTCCGTAGAATTCTGCGATGACGTTTGTTCTGAGGTTTAGCATATACTTTAAAACATACGAAACGTAAGTTAATTATACTTTTTTGGAATTTCAAACCGGGTCATTTATGTGAGCCGGTTTTTTATGAAACATTAATTTGAATAGATACTGTAAAAACCTCACGCTAATAGTATTTTTGCCATTATGCAGATAGCTTTGTTTTTTGGCTCATTTAATCCAGTGCATGTAGGTCATTTAATTATTGCGCAAAGTATTGTAGATCTTCCGAATATTGAACAACTGTGGTTTGTGGTTTCACCACAAAACCCGTTTAAACAAAAGAAAAGTTTATTGGCAGAACGGCAACGCTACAACTTATTACAAATGGCAATAGAGCATAACGATCAGCTAAAAGTAACGGATATTGAATTTGGCTTACCCAAACCTTCTTATACTGTTGATACTTTAGCTTATATGGGCGAAAAATATCCGCAACATCAATTTCATTTAGTAATGGGTAGTGACAATTTAACCCATCTACACAAATGGAAAAATGCGGACATACTCAAAGCGAATTATCCCATTATTGTTTACCCACGCCCAGCACATCCCGTTGAGGAACATCCCGATATTCAACTGACTGTAGTTGAAGCACCCTTGCTAAACATTTCTTCCACTTTTATTCGCCAACGCATTAAAGCCGAAAAAAACATCAATTTTTATCTACCCGAATCGGTTGCACAATATGTAGATGAAATGGGCTTTTATAAAAAATAAAATTTCTTGGAGTTTTGGATCCCTAAACATAAACCATTATAAAATATGATCTTTTTTGTTGAAAGTTAGTTTCAATTTAAATGTGAGAATGATTTAAAGCAATACACTGAAGTGAAAATAGTTGAATAGATTGATGAAAAAATCCTCCTCTATAATTGTATCATTGAGCTTCAATAGTTAATATAAAGACCGTGATGTATACAGGGTCAATTAAATAATGAGTACCGGTAAAAACATATTTATAAACAATGTTGAAAAGGGCAGGAAATGAAAACAATAGAATTATTAGACATTGAAGACATTGATCAAATTGCATTTTCCAACTATTTTAAAAAAGATTTTGGGGTTTCATTTGAGGACAAAGGATTGACATTTGAGCAAGCCTTAAAAGCTAAAAGAATATTAAGAGATAGTCAGGTATCTTTAGCCGGACTTTTATTTTTTGGCAAATTTCCTCAAACTATAAAACCAGCATTTACTATAAAAGTTGTTTCATTTTTTGGCAATGATATAGCTGGAAATGAATACAAAAGCAAACCTGACGATCTTAGAGGAACTATACCTGTTTTACACGAAGAAGCAATTAAATTCTTGAAACAAAATTTAAACCATAGACAAGTTGAACAAAGTTTTAATTCAAACGGTCAACTCGAAATTTCAGAAATTGTTTTCGAAGAACTTATTCAAAATGCATTATTGCATAGAGACTATTTCAAAAATGCACCAATACGAATCTTGATATTTGATAATAGAGTAGAAATCATAAGTCCGGGAAAACTGCCCAATAGCTTAACGGTAGAAGAAATTAAATACGGTAATCCGTTTATCAGAAATAATCAGTTAGTGGCTTTTGGTACTCGACTGCTTCCATTTAGTGGTTTAGGTACTGGTATAAAACGTGCATTAGCAATCCAACCTAATATTGAATTCATCAACCAAGTAGAAGGAGAGCAGTTTATTGTAAAAATTCCGAGACCTGAAAAAACATAACTATATTGGATTATCAAAATACAAAACTAATAAACGCCAGAAACCCATACAATTGATTTAAAAGCAACAAGCATTCTTTTTAACCGATTAGTAATGTAGGTTTCCATAGAGAAATAGTTCGAAAAAATTGTGATTTTCACCTGTTTATCTCCATTTTTATTACAATTTTGATTCACATTCTTTATAATCACAATTCAAAAACAAATGATTAAGTGACTATGGAATAATTGGTAAATATCTATGCGAAAAAATAACTTTCAATTAATTTCATAATTTCAGGTTATAATTTTACTTTTGATAAATGAAATTAGCAGAAGCAAAAAGAAAATTTATTGATACATGGGGTACATTCGGTACAAAATGGGGTATTAACCGTACCATGGCATTAGTACACGGCTTATTATTAGTTTCTGAAGAACCTTTAAGTTCTGAAGATATTATGGAAGATTTAAAAATATCGCGGGGTAATGTCAATATGAATGTAAGAGCCTTAGTCAATTGGGGTTTAGCTCAAAAAGTAGTCGTTTCTGGCGAAAGAATGGAATATTTTGTAGCAGAAAAAGACATACATAAAGTAGCTACTTACATTATGCGCGAACGTAAAAAACGAGAATTAGAACCGATACGCTCGAGTTTAATGACTTTGAAAAATGTTGACGACAAAGGAAAAGCATCACAAAATTTTAAAAACTTAATTAAAGATATTGACGAGTTTGCCGGTTTTGCCGATCGGGCTTTAGAAAGAATGATCAACACCGATAAGGCTTGGCTCATCAAAATGATGACTAAAGCATTTAATTAATTTTTTATTTACAGTTATAAACAAAAAAATGTGGAGGCAAGCCTCCACAAATAGATACTTTTAACTTTTCGTAGTATTTAAACAATGTTTATTCTCTACAGAGTAAGTCATACTCTTAGGCTTATTAATATCCTACTCTCCATTCGGAGCAAAAATATCTAATGCAAAGGTAATAATTTTTTAAAAAAAGAAAAAGGACGGTAAAAATTATTTCGTAGCCAAATGAAATTCAAACAACTGATCGACCCCGCCATTACGTTTACTGGTAAAAATCCCCATGTTTTGCTCTTTGTCTACAATTAATCCAAAATCATCTTCTTCACTATTTATTTTAGGACCCATATTTTCTGGTACTGACCATTTTTCTTTACCTACTTTTTTAATCAAGTACAAATCTAATTTACCATACCCTTCCGGGCGATCAGAGGCAAAAACAATTGTTTCATCATCAATAATATATGGAAATACATCTCTTGAAGAAGAATTCACTACATATTCACCTAGTACCTCCGGATTTGACCAACTTTTACCATACCGGTAGCATACATATAAATCACTGTTTCCAACCCCACCAACTTCATCAGTCGAAAAAATCATCATTTTACCATTTTTACTTACTGTTGGATGCATGCAGTTAAACTCGTTGTTGTTAAAAAACATCAGCTTCGTCTTATTCCGTTTCATATCCATTTCATATATAGATAGTTTGTAAATGGCTTCGTTGTTCATTAAGTTAAATGGTTTTGGGTGGTTAGCCGTAAAGTACAATTTAGTTGAATTGCCATCTGTAGCAGCCGGGCCAACATTTTTATATTTTTCATTATCCTGCAAAAAAACAATCCCTTTTTTATATCCGGTGGTTTTGCTTTTTACGAGGCGGGCATACATTAATTTGGTTCCAATACCTTCTTTTGCCCCAATTTTGTCTTGCGCATACAGTATTCCTTTTTTAAAATATACTGGTGCATAACGGTTATAAGTTTTATCGGAAAGTTTACTTAAGCTAATGGTGCAGTTTTTAAAACTATCAACAGTTATTTGTGTTTGACTTGATGTAACATTAAATCCTAAAAAGGCAATGATTAAGATTACAATACTTTTACACAACATTTTAGTTTCCTATTTTTTACAAATTTAATATTTTTATAAAATAATGAAAATAAATGAATAATTTACCGTTCGAACTTAAACTTTTTTAATAATGAAGCCAATGCGTATGGAGTTAAAACCAAAAGAACAAAAAGCACTAAATGCAGTTTTTGATACACTTTTTCCATCTATAAAAAATAAAAAAGAGCATAAGGTGTTTTGGGAAACCAAAGGCTCTGATTTAGATATTGCTGCCACCATTGTAGACCTAACAGAAAATTTAGAACCGGAACAACAAAAAGAATTACAACAACTTTTCGCTTTATTATCCAGTAAATTGGCCGGTTTCTCAGGTTTTTTCGGCTTTAAAAGTTTTGATGAATTAACTAATGTACAACGAGAAAATTTACTCAAAAAATGGGCAACCAGCACAGTACCACAACTCCGTAAAGCATTTGTAACCCTTAAAAACTTAACAGGTTTTGTGTATTTGGGTAAGATAGCAAACGGAGAAAACCCCAATTGGCAAAGTTTGTTATACGATGGACCGTTACCTGGGAAACCTGATGACCGTGATCCCCTGCCTTGCTTACTCATCAAAAATAATACTGATGTAAGCTGCGACACCTTAATAATTGGCAGCGGTGCCGGCGGTAGTGTGGTAGCTGCCGAATTAGCCAAAAGAGGAGAACAAGTAATTATTTTAGAAAAAGGACCTTATGTACAACCTGCAGAAATGAATCAGCTAGAATTTCCAATGGTTCGAAAATTATACGAAAAACAAGGTGCACTCATGTCGGCTGACGGTGGAACCAGCATTTTTGCCGGTAGCTGTGTGGGCGGTGGTACAACGGTAAACTGGGCGGGCAGTTTCCGTACACCAGATTACGTTTTACATGAATGGGCAACAGAACATCAAAACCCTCATTTTACAGATCCAGCTTATCGACATTGCTTCGATTTTGTGGAGAAAAGAACCGGAGTCAATTCCGATGACCTCCATCATAATTTTCAAAATATAGCTTTACAAAGAGGGAGTGAGCAGTTAGGGTATCCTACTAAAATAGTTCCAAGAAATATTATCGGTTCAGATCATCCGGACTTTTTTAAACGACAAGGGTACATGGGTTTGGGCGACCCCTTTAGCCATAAACAAAGTGCCTTAGTAACTTTTTTAGAAGATGCCTGCCAACACGGTGCTCAAATTATAGCCGATACCGAAGCAGATACCTTAGCCATCAAAAACAATGAAGTTATTGGGGCTTACGTCAGTCAACAAAATCAATTGGGACAATCTAAGTTTTTTATAAAAGCAAAACGAGTGATGGTTGCTTGTGGCTCGTTGCATAGCCCGGCTTTATTAATGCGAAGTGGTTTACAACACCCGCAATTGGGCAAAAATTTGTGTTTGCATCCGGTAATGGTAGTAATAGCTGCCTACCAACAAAAATCGCAATGTTGGTACGGACCAATGATGAGTGTAGTTAATGACACCTTTAGCCGCCTCGATGGAAATTTTGGGTTCAAAATAGAAACGCCACCAACCCATTTAGCTATGTTGGGCTTAGCTATGCCTTGGACTAGTGGCGAACAAATGAAACAATTACTGTTAAAAGCCCCTTACACAGCCGGTTTTTTGGTGTTGTGTAGAGAAAAATACGGTGGTGAAATTAAGCTGAACAAAAGAAAACGACCTTCTATAGCGTATAAATTACATCCTTACGACTTAAAACACCTATTGCGAGGTATAGAAGAATGTGCCAAAATTCACGAAGCTGCCGGAGCGACAGAAATTGGTATTTTGCACAATCAATTTGAATTGTATAATACCCAAAGTAATCAATTAGATCAATACATTAAGCGTAACCTAAATAAAAAGTGGTCTACTAATTACTATCCACTTTTTTGCGCCCATCAAATGAGTAGTTGCCGGATGGGAGGAGATAACAAACGACACCCCGTTCAACCCGATGGTTTGTTTAGAGGCATTAAAAATTTGTATGTGGCTGATGGTAGTGCTTTGCCGCATGCGAGTGGTGCTAACCCGATGTTGAGTATACAGGCTTTGTCGCATTATATTGTATCTAATATGGGTTAATAAGACTGAATATAGAAATATCAATTTCTTTTACAATACTACTTGAATACCGAAGATAACTGTATCTTTGCTCGCCCAATATAAACACCCTGCAATAAACATGGTTTATTTAACAAGAAGAGAAAGATTTAATGCTGCCCACCGGTTGTTTAACGAAGCGTGGTCAACCCAAAAAAACTTTGAAGTATTTGGTAAATGTGCCAATTCCAACTATCATGGCCATAATTTCGAGTTGTTTGTTACGGTTAAAGGTAAACCCAATGAAGACTCCGGTTTAATTATAAATGCGAAAGCATTAAGCAGCATTATTCGAGAGCACATCACTGCCAAATTAGATCATAAAAATTTGAATATGGATGTAGATTTTTTGACAGGCAACATCCCATCGATGGAAAACTTAGTAATGGCAATTTGGGAGCAATTAGAACCACACTTAACAACCTGTCAACTGCATTGCATTAAAATTATAGAAACAGAAAACATATTTGTAGAATACTATGGTAAATAATTGAATGGGACAATTTGATAAAATAAGTAAAGGAAGAAATTATACAAAACAAGAATTGTATGATGAAAAAAGCACCTTAAATATTAAAGATGCTTATCAAAACATCCTCACCAATGTTGGCGAAGATGTAAACCGCGAAGGTTTGTTAAAAACACCGGAGCGCGCAGCTAAAGCCATTCAGTTTTTTACACACGGTTACGATGTAGATGCTGCTGAAGTTTTAACCGCTGCCTTGTTTGATGACGATTGCAGAGATATGGTTATAGTGCGCGATATTGAGGTGTACAGCCTTTGCGAACATCATATGATTCCGTTTTTTGGTAAAGCACATATAGCCTATATACCCAACGGTAAAATTGTAGGCTTAAGTAAAATACCTCGCGTGGTTGATGTTTTTGCACGCCGTTTGCAAGTGCAGGAAAAACTAACCCGGCAGGTACTAAACTGCATACAAGATGTATTGCAACCTATGGGAGTTGCCGTTGTAATAGAGTGTCAGCATTTGTGCATGATGATGCGTGGCGTCGAAAAACAGAATTCAGTTACTACAACTTCTGGTTTTACCGGAGCCTTTACCAAAATGAAAACCCGCAGTGAATTTATTAACTTAATTAGCCGAAAAATAAATTAATTGTTGTTGAAGCGAAACTGGTAATTTCATCAAAAGGCAGTTCCGCTTTTGGCTTAACAGCCCTTGCCAGCCTGTAAAGCCCCCAATGCACTTTAATGCTATTGATATGGAAATGGAGGCTATCAACCCATCCGCTCTTGTATACAGAAAGGTTGCCAATTCAAGTGTTCAAAAAAAAATATACCTAGCTCATTAAAAATCGTATTTTTGTCGCAAAGCGTTATTTATGATAAAATTAGGCTTAATAGGAGCCGGACATTTGGGAAGCATTCATTTAAAGTTAATACAAGAATTAACAGACTTTGAGTTGGTGGGCATTTTTGATACCGACCGAAAAGTTTGCGAACAAGCTGCTGATTTGTATACTTGTAAGGCTTATGAGCATGCAGAAAGTTTAATTGATGATGTAGAAGCTATTGATATTGTTTCACCTACTCCCAGCCATTTTGAGTATGCTAAATATTCCCTCAAAAATAGAAAACACGTATTTGTAGAAAAGCCTTTGTGTAAAACCCTCGAAGAAGGCGAAACTTTAGTAAAACTAGCCGAAGAAGCTGAAGTGAAAACACAAGTAGGTCATGTAGAACGTTTTAACCCTGCCATACAATCTTTACCAAATTTAACCTTAAACCCCTTGTTTATCGAAGCCCACCGGTTAGCACATTTTAATCCCCGGGGGACCGATGTTGCGGTAATTTTAGATTTGATGATTCATGATATTGATTTAGTGTTGAGCATGGTAACAGCTGATGTAAAAAAAGTAAGTGCCAATGGGGTTGCCATCATCAGTAAAACAGCCGATATTGCCAATGCCCGTATAGAATTTGACAATGGTTGTGTAGCCAACTTAACGGCAAGCCGGGTATCCTTAAAAAAGATGCGGAAAATGCGTATTTTTCAAAGAGATGCATATATCAGTTTCAATTTTTTAGATCAGCAAACCGAAATTGTCCGTTTGTCCGATATTCCCTTAGAGAGCGATAGCCCTTCCTTTGAAGTGAACACCGGTCATGATTTTGATAAAAAGTATATCTATATTGAAAAGCCGGAGATTAAAAACATCAATGCCATTAAAACCGAATTGCAAGTTTTCGCCAATAGTATTAAAAATAATACGGACACCCCAATTGACTTTGTAGATGCCTGTAAAGCCTTGGAAGTGGCTTATCAGATACTGTCAAAAATTAACCAAAATCGCTTAGTTGCTTCATGAAAAACATCATACCGAAAAATAATAAACTTTATATAGTTCTTTTTTGCTTGCTCGCTATGTATAGTTGCGATGTAATTAATCCTGAAGAATCCATACCCGCTGTAATAAAAATTGAGGAAGTGAGGGTAGAAGCCATTGAAGATCAAGAAGGGAGTTCGCTACAGGAAATTACGGATGTATGGGTTTTTGCAAACCCCGAAGGAATAGAAGAGGGTTCTGAATTGTTGGGCGTTTTTCCAATACCTGCCACTATACCTATTTTAGAAGAAGGCATGACTGCCATTAACATTCAAGCGGGGGTAAAATTAAACAATCAAAATGCCAATAGGAGTGCTTATCCGTTTTTTAGGAGTGAACAACAAGTAGTTGATTTAATACCAGGTGAAACCGTTAAACTTAAACCCGTTTTTTCCTATAAACCGCCTGCTCAAATCCGGTTCGATTTTATTAATGACTTCGAACTGTCGAATGATTTTTTTAGCATTTCAGATAGTCTTCAATTAGAATTAACTTCCGATAAGAATTTGGTTTTTGAAGGAGACAGAAGTCTTACTTTACAGTTAGATACCACAAATACTAGTTTTGCAATTGCTAGCATCAATAATTTTTTAGTACAAGATGATAGCGAAGATATTGATGAAGAGTTACCCATTGGAGACCGGGAGGCTTATCTCGAAATGCATTATAAAAATGATGCAACCCTCATTGTGAGTATGTTTCTTAATGAAAACCCCATTCCCTTAACTTTATTACGTATTGGAGCAAAATCTGAGTGGTCAAAAATATACATTCCCTTAAAAGATATATTAGTTACCGCAAATACAAATTTTGATGCCAATGTTAGTACAACTATACGTCAACCAATTGTTAAATTGGCTTTTGAAGGCTTTTTACCTGATAGTTTAAGTACTGCTCGTTTCAGTTGGGATAATATTAAAATAGTGCACGAATTGAATTAAACCACAATGAATGATATGATAAATTTGGGTATTTTAACTTCTGCCAATCGCATAAACGCATTGGTGATTCAGTTAATTATTGATCAATAATTATACACGTTGCAGCAAGTTAAACGAATTGGCATTATAACCTATTTATTAACCGACTGGCTTGCCGCCATGTTGGCTTGGACTTGCTTTTTTGCCTATCGAAAATACCTGATAGAAGGCTTGAGTTTTGAGTTGTATCATATGAACAATCCACGCTTTTTTCTGGGGGTGATTGCTTTACCTTTTTGTTGGTTAGTTTTTTATACAATTGCCGGTACTTATACAGATGTTTATCGAAAATCAAGATTTGCTGAAGTAAGCCGTACCTTTTTTCATACCTTAATTGGGGTACTCGTTATATTTTTTACCCTGTTGTTAGATGATGTTATTAGCGATCATAAAAAGTATTATAGCTTAATATTGGCTTTGTTTTTATTGCATTTTACGTTTACCCTTATTGGTAGATTAAACATCTTATACCGTGCTAAAAAACAAATACGTAAAAAATTAGTTGGGTATGATACTTTAATTATTGGAGCTGATCAAAAAGCCGTTGAATTATTTGAAGATATTGAAACCAATGGTGTAGAGTTGGGTTATAATTTTGTAGGCTATATCAATCCTAATGGACAACAAGACAATCTGTTAAACAAACATTTGCCAGATTTAGGTAATTTAAATGAGTTAAAACAAGTCATCAAAAAACATCAGATCGACGAAATTATTTTAGCCATGAAACGCACCGAACGGCAAAAAATGAATGACATTATTAATCAACTTTCCGATACCAATTTGGTGATCAAAATTATACCGGGTATGTACGATATTTTATCTGGATCGGTTAAGATGAACAATGTGGTTGGTACGGCATTAATAGAAATCTTTCCCGACTTGATGCCGCGTTGGCAATATTCTTTAAAACGTATGATTGATATTTTTGCTTCTGCTATGGTTTTACTATTGTTCTGGTGGTTATATGCCATTATTGCTATCCGGGTAAAAATGTCTTCCCCCGGTCCAATATTTTATAAACAAGAGCGGATTGGCTTGAGGGGCAAACCGTTTTATATTTTAAAATTCAGATCGATGTTTGTAGATGCCGAAAAAGCAGGACCCGCTTTGAGTAGTAAACACGATCCGCGCATTACTAAGTTTGGTCGGTTTTTACGCAAATGGCGTTTCGATGAAATTCCTCAATTTTTTAATGTGTTGAAAGGAGATATGTCGTTGGTTGGACCCCGACCAGAAAGACAATTTTATATCAACCAAATTGTAGAAAAAGCACCAGCCTATAACCATTTAAAAAAAGTGAAGCCAGGTATTACCAGTTGGGGTATGGTTAAATTTGGCTATGCCGAAAATATAGATGAAATGATTGCCCGGATGAAGTGGGATTTACTTTACATTGAAAATATGTCACTCGCAATTGATTTTAAAATTATGATCTACACGGTTTTGATTATTTTTCAGGGTTTAGGGAAATAGTATGAGAAGCATTTGATTTGGTTGAATAGGAACAAAAAACAGATGGGTTCTACCACGAAGTTAGTGAAGTATTATGTTTTTTTTATATAATTCAAGGCTCTTATGCTGGCACAAGTATTCCGTAAGGATCTTCCATAGTTTAGAACAATGAAAAATAAATTAATAATATTTTTACTTTTTATTTCTTTCTTCGTCTATTATCAATGCGATTATAAAAGACATATTTTAAGAAGTAGTAGCAAAAATGAATGTATAACAGTTTGGATGCGACATAGTGGTAAATGTTTTATTATACCTGGCAAATATTACTCTCCATTCAAACCAAAAGATAATTATATACAAACAGTAAATCACAGAAATTACTTAGGAATTCTTTGGAATACATATGATGAATACGACTGCAAGATTTATATATACAATGAATTTGAAAATAAATTAAATTCAAAAATAAAATTATATGAAAATTCAGATTTGTTGTTAAAGGAATATGGGATTCTCGAAAGGGTCGAATTCAATGGTAAAAGGATTTATAGTACAAATTCTAAATATCTTCGCGAGAAATTTGATTACAATTACATAGATATGAATAGAGTTTATGGAATAAAAGTTTTTTATCCGCAAGATTTATTATTCATCCAAGCTGTCCATAGGGAATAATTCAAAACTAACTGTCCATTTTTACCTTTGAGATTTTCCGATCTACTTCATTATAAATACTCGTCTTAGCACAACTAAGCCTGCGTTTTTTAACTTGTATATCAAAAAATCTCTTTGCTAAAATTTGAACATTTATTTTTTCATCATTCCAAGTTTGTCCGAACTGTCAATCCTTACGTCTCCGACTACGGATAGAATAGATAGCATAGTATTTTTTTTGTTTACCATTGTAATTGCATATTTTTAGCCGTGTTCAAAATCGCTAACCTAAATTCATTTCAATTGCATCTATTTTAGATATAATATTTGTCACCCAATTTTTATCATTTGTATCAAGTACAATTGTTTTGAACCCATATCTTATACCTTCAATCTCAACTCCTTTTGAATCATCAATATGAATATCAATCCCAAATATTTTAGGATTCTTTGATGCCTTGCAATTCAAATTTTTAAGTTTTTTTTGATTTATTCTTTCATTAATTATTCTTGAAGGGTTTAAACCATAAGATTTGAATGTCTTCTTTAAGTTAAAAATACTTCTAAATGAGGTAGTGTAAATCCAGATTGTGTGCCCTCTTTTCTCAAGTTCGTTGAAAAGGTTAATTGTTCCTTTCCTAATCGATTCAGCCCCTAAAATTTTTGATAAAAATTTTTTGTCTTCAACCTCAAATTCATTTGAATAGGGTATCAAAGTATTGTCTATGTCAAAACTTATTATCATAAGTTTTTAATTTAATATCTTGCATCTGTTATTCATACTCATTCATCTTGGCTTTTTCATTTGGCACCTTTCTTACCAAACCCATATACATTTTGCTGAACAAAATTTTCTGGAAACTCTTCTAAACCAGGAAAACCCAATTTAATTTCCCTTCCATTATGCGGAATGTAAGCGGTGCCAAAAAGATAATCCCACAAGGCTAAGGTTAACCCATAGTTCATACCACTTGGCCGGTCATCGGGTACTTCGTAGGCATGGTGCCAAATGTGCATTTCTGGTGAATTGAATATTTTTTTCATTAATGGACCTAACAACAAACTTCCTCCAGCAATAGAAATTGCGACAATTAATAGTTTAGATAGGGGAGAAGTGAATCCAATAAATAAGTATACGTCTGCTAAATTAAATGCAAGAATTAGACCAATTAACGCACCAATAATGCCACCGGTTAAATAGCCACTTACAGAAATGTTGGAATGATTATAATGACCCCAAGCTAAGGTAAAAATATGAATCACAAAAAAATCGTATAAACCAATACCTAATAAGGCTAAGGGAATATATTCCAAACTTCGGTACACCACATTTTCCATCCAATGATATCGTAAATGAGCGGCAAAGCCCATCTCTTCTACAGAGTGATGCACTTTATGAAATTGCCATAACCAACTCGTACTATGTAACAAACGATGAATATTCCACTGTACAAAATCGCGCACCACAAAACCAATCAATAAAATTGCCCACATCGGTAAACGGTTCATTGGATTGAACAATTGTAAATCGAAGCCTCCGCTTATCGACATGATAGCATCATTAAATAAATTAACCACTACATCTGAAGCAGCATTATAAATAATTAATGAAAACAAGAAAAAATTGAAGAACATATAGAAGCCATCTAACCAAAAGTCTTTTCTAAAAGTTGCTTGCTTTTTTCGCCATGGGATCACCACTTCTAACAAAAAGAAAAATAAAGAAACCCCAATTAGCCAGTAAAAATAGTTGCCCCAATGTGGGTTGCTTACTTCATTCCATAAATAGCCGGCATAATTTGAATACGCTTGAGTAAATATGTTTTTATATTTTTCTATAAATTCCATCAATCAAAAAATATCTTTAAACTCAAAGTTACGTATATTTAACTTAAATTACACTATGCCAACATACGCAATAGGAGATATTCACGGACAATTAAAAGCCTTTGAGCAATGTTTAGAAAGGTGTGCTTTTGATATAGAAAACGATCAACTAATTTGTTTGGGTGATGTTGCCGATAGAGGACCCAACACGTATGGTTGTTTTGAACGCTTATTGACCATTAAAAATTTAATATACCTATTAGGCAATCATGATAAATGGTTTTTAGAATGGTTAGAAGACCCGGAAATGTTGAACCAACATTGGCTAAATCAAGGAGGCATCCAAACTTTAGCATCTTATAAAGAAAACCTGAACGAAAATGTTAAAAGACATATTAAGTTATTACAATCTGCAAAGTTGTTTTATATAGATGTACAAAACCGTTTGTTTTTGCACGGTGGTTTTGAAAAAGGTAATACTTTACTTGAAACTGAGCGTACTAATCCAATGGAGTTTTATTGGGACCGGAGTTTGTGGAAAAGAGCCGTTTTAGAAGATGTAAATATTCCATTTCAATTAGATGAAGATAGCCCAGTTTATGAAAACGATATTTTTATTGGGCATAACAACACAAGATTAACATTTCCTGATTTGAAACCGGTTCGCATGCAAAACGTTTGGAATTTAGATCAAGGTGCCGCTTATGGAGCGAAGCTCACCCTGATGAATGTAGAAACTTATGAGTACTGGCAAAGTGATTTAATTTCAGAGCTTGAATAAGGAATTAAAAACATAAAAACTATTTTTGCCCATCATAAATTAAAATGCTAAACCATGAACATATTGGTATTCAATTGTGGAAGTACTTCTTTAAAGGCAGAAGTAATTCATTCTAAAAATGCGGAACGATTATTAGAATTGACGGTGGAAAGAATTTTAACCCAACCACAAATTATATTTGATAATAACCCAGCTAATACTTGTGATAAAACAGGGCACGATGCGGTATTAAACCACGTGTTTCCATTATTGTTAGACAAACTAAAAGATATTGAACTTTCTGCAATTGGACACCGGGTTGTGCATGGAGGCAATGATTTTAAAGAAGCAGTTGTTATAACTGAAACGGTAGAAAAACGTATAGCCGAACTGAGTGATTTAGCACCCTTGCACAATCCAATTAATTTGATGGCGATTCAAATTAGTAAAAAATATTTTGATGCTATTCCACACATAGCTGTTTTTGATACAGCTTTTCATCAAACCCTGCCAAGGCGTTCTCAGTATTATGCGATTGCTAAAAAACTCGCAGACCAACATCAAATCAGGCGTTATGGTTTTCACGGAACCAGTCACAAATATGTAGCCAAAGAAGCTGCTCAATTTCTCAAACAAGATTACCGTGCTTTAAGGCTCATTACTTGTCATTTGGGCGGTGGCTGCAGTATGGCGGCTATAGAGTTTGGCAGGTCTATTGAAACCAGTATGGGGATGACGCCATTAGAAGGTTTGGTAATGGGCACACGAAGTGGCGACATTGATCCTGGAGTTTTGTTTTATTGGGCAAAAAAAGAAAACCTTAGTTTGAAAGAGTTAGATAAAAAGCTCAACAAAGA
The DNA here is from genome assembly GCA_938023075.1 of uncultured Chitinophagales bacterium. Classification (GTDB taxonomy): domain Bacteria; phylum Bacteroidota; class Bacteroidia; order Chitinophagales; family JAHDHT01; genus CALHDG01. Next base: position 28,721 of record CALHDG010000032.1, on the reverse strand, counting down.
AAGCGGTTTGCTCGGCTTAACAGGTAGCAGCGATATGCGCGACATTATAGAAAAAGCTGCTGAAGGCGATGAAGACTGTAGATTGGCGTTACATCTATTCAATCACCGGGTGAAGAAATATATTGGTGCTTATATGGTAGTAATGGGTGGTGTAGATGCTATTGTTTTTACTGGAGGAATTGGAGAAAACTCTGCTGTGGTACGTCATAGTATTACACAAGGCTTGGCTTTTGCCGGTGCTGTTTTAGATGAAGATTTAAACCGAAACATTCAATTGAATCGGGAAAATAATGTCGCAAAATTTTCTTTGACGCACAGCCGGGTTCACTTGTTAGCCGTTAAAACCGATGAACAATATGCCATTGCCAAACAAACCGCGAATTTGGTGGCAAAAACAAATGAAGTCAATACAGTTCCACAAATTCCGATTGCTATTTCAGCTCGTCACGTTCATTTAACCCAAGAAGTAGTGGAGCAACTTTTTGGAGCAGGATATGAATTGACGGTTAAAAAATCGCTTTCGCAACCCGGGCAATTTGCAGCCAACGAGACAGTGAATATTGTTGGTCCTAAAAATACCTTAGAGCGTGTTCGGATTTTAGGACCAACCCGAAGTTTAAATCAAATTGAAATTTCGAGGACGGATGAATATTTTTTGGGCATAGATGCGCCTATTCGGGCTTCGGGAAATATTGCGAATACACCAGGTGCTACCCTCATTGGTCCGGCAGGTAAAGTGATTTTACAAGAAGGCGTGATTTGTGCCTTGCGACATATTCATATGACTCCGGAAGATGCCGAAATTTTTGGTGTACATGATAAAGATATTGTAGAACTTGAAGTTACCGGCGATAGTGGCAGACAATTAACCTTTGGAGATGTCTTGGTCCGTGTATCACCAAAATATAAATTGGAAATGCACATTGATACCGACGAAGGCAATGCCGCTGAAATCCGGTCGGGCGCCACCGGTGTGCTGACGGATACCGGGAGCAATGCTACTTTAAGAAAGAGACAGATGTGATAGGTAAATCAATATCATTTACTCATGTTTGGGCAGTGCAAAACTTCTGATTTTGCTAACTTTTGCTTTTCGATCCAAGATTTTGAGCTAATGAGAAAACGACATGTCAGTCTAATTTTATTGCCGTACAATGCCCGCCGTTGCATTGTTAAAATTAGACAAAGAATAAATTTGAACGGCACTTGCGAATTGTACAATTTTATAAACAAGATGGTAAAACCAAACATCGCACTTTATATGCTCTTTAAGCGAGGATGAAGATTACACGCCTTCAAGTTGTTTTTTTTGTGTTTAAGCTATGCCTGCATTAGAATATTACCAAATAATAAAATTGGTATAATTGATAATTCACTCATACTCTTTAAGCAATTTTTTTATTTTTTTAATGAAACCTACAGTTGCAGAAGGATCGGTACCTTCGGAGTAAGCCCGAATATGCCCGGCTTTATCAATTAATAATATTTTGCCACTATGTTCAATACCGCCCGGTACAGTTGGGTCTTCTAATGCCGAAACAAAATAAGAGTCTGCCATATCCATTAATTTGTCTTTATCACCGGTTAAAAAGTGCCATTTATTAGCGTCAACTTCTAAATTGCGGGCATAACGGTTTAATTTTTCTGGGGTATCCCTTTTGGGATCTAAGGTATGCGACACTAATTTCACATTAGGATGATCTTCAAATGCATCATATATTTTTAACATTTCTATGCGTACCCTCGGGCAAATAGTTGGACAACTGGTAAAAAAAAAATCGGCTACATAAATATCATCTTTAAAAGTGTTGTTGCTTATCAATTCTTTGTTTTGATTCAAAAATTCAAAAGATGCGATGGTATAAGGTATAGTATCTTTATTTTCAATTGACATAGGACCAATTTTGGGTAATGGTTCTGCGGGTTGGCAAGCCATTAAAATTACTATAAGTAAAGGTATGAAAACAACAGTATATTTCATTTTTCAATATAATTTTTGGCATCTTCAATAACGGTTAACATGCCTTCTCTTACCTTTTCAATTTTTATTTTTTCTTCTAATAAATATTTTTTGGCAGCATCATATTGTTTATAATTGGGTTTGTTATACTCTTTCATCCAATCCATCATGGCATCGTCTTCTTTCTCTAAACGGTTTATCATATTTTTTGCTTGTTCTGTAGTTGCCTGATCGCTCTTTTTTATTTGCTTTTGTAATTTTCTGATGGTCGATATTTCAGGCATCACGTCATCGTGTATACTCATTACTGTTCGTTGTAAGGCGTCTAACTCTTTTTCTTGGGGCGACATTTGTCCACATGAAAAAAACAATAGCGTTGTAAAAAGAATAAGGGCTGTTATGAATTGAAAATTTTTTGTCATAGGCACTAAACTTACATGCTTCTTCAGGTATATGCAACATTTTTTTCATTTTTCATACATTGTTATTGTTGATGCATTTTTAATAAGTTAATCCTATTTATTTGAAGCGAAAGGGTTAGCATATTCATTGATTAGCTTTTTAAGCGCAGTATCTTCCATAGTATAAGCCCGGTGAAATTTATTGTTGTCCGGATTTAGACTGGCAGCCTATTTATTATCATAATAACTTGATTATAAATTATTTACTTAAGTTTCGGGCTACCCGCCTAAGCCCGGACACCCACGTCATACTGAAACCTGTGCTGAACTTGATTCAGTATCTGGAGCGAAGCGGAATAAATGCTCAGTATCTCCCGGCTACTTCAACCAACGTTAGTATAACCAATACGCTGTTTCAATCTGACAGATTCTGAATAAGCTACTTCACTTCGTTCAGTATCTTTTTAGAATGACGATTTTTGTCCGGTGTTAAACGGGCAGCCTCACTTGTTGTAGCAATTTATCCTTGCTTTTGTTGACACAATGGAACTTGTTCCATTGGTACAGCAATTACTTTACTACCAAAACTTAAGTTAATCAATTTTCTAGTGAAACTCCACATCAAATTCTTTTTGATAAACAACGGTCCACCCTGCAGCTTCGGCAATTATTCTAACAATATCTAAAACTTCCATGGCTTTACTTTCGGCTTGTTGCATCAGTTGAGAATTATAGGCTTTCAATCGAATTAAATCTTTGGCGGTAGTATTTAATCCGGTGAGTTCTTTCTCATTAAACGAATTGAAAATACTTTCAGATATATCGTAATATTGTACATCCATATCAATGGATAATATTTCGGCTTTGGGAAAATTGTTGATCGTAATTAAATTGGTGGCTTCATCAATGTTAAATGAAAGTTTTTCTAAATCGTAACCGGCAGATACTTTGGCATCAACTTTTAAAATGGCTTTTTTGCGGAGTGGATATATATCAAAACCAATATAATCTTCGTGATCTAAAATATTAGAAACATTACCTTCAACGGTAACTAATTTGCAAACTTTTTCTATGCTTTGTAATAATAATGTAGCGTCTGATTTTGCAACGGTTTTGGTCAGGTTATAGTAGGAATAACCTGAAAGCAAGGCAATTGCTATAGCCATGCCTACGAATAGGAGCATCAATTTTTTAAGAAAATTCATCAAGTATAAAACAAAGATAGGGATTGAAGCGTTCAGTTCACCTAAATTTTAAAATAATATTGACTTGGGTTTACGATGATTGAGTTAATGGCGACTGAGCGAGGCTGGCAAATTAGCCCCGATGGCAGTGGTTATGCCATGTTGCAGCGATGGCTTTGTAGCGTAGCCATGGCATTTGAACGGACAGCGGGACCCAAAGTCAATACGGGCTCATCAGTCTCGCTTCAAATAAAAAAGATGGTTAGACGCTAAACGGTGTGCTTTGAAATTTCGGCAATGCATTCTTCTCGAATTTCCCAAATTCTGTCGGTAGTAAATTGTAAAGCGAGGTCATTTTCTTTTATCCAATTGATAATAAAAAAGCGATGAAAATGTTCTTTAAAATTGACAATTTGATTTGGTAAGATGATCATTTCCGACATAATAGAATCTAAAGGGCTTTCTTTACCTGTTTGAATACCCGTAAAATCATAGCGCTTATCTTTATATAAAATATAATTATGTGCTTCTGGAATGTGATCTAACTGATATCCGGCTAATATATCGCGAAGTTCAGGATTGGTTCGAGCACTCATTTTATAAAAGCCTAAAGCTAACTGTATGTCAGGTTGTTCGTTTTCGAAAGCGGTTTGTACAATAAAGGCGTGTTTAGTACTGCAAGTGCCTTTTTGCTCGCTTAATACCAAATTTAAATCTTCTTTATTAGAGTTTCTGCCATAAGGTAAGGCTTCAACGTATTTAGTGACTTCATGAAAATCGGATAGGTTTAAGCTTAACAGCTTAGCAGACAAAGAGGGGTTGGTATGCAACTTAAAGTTAGGTAGCATAGTTAATGGGTTGAAATGCTCTATGTTGTTTATACCAATAATTGTACCACCTCCTCCAGAAATTGTTGATCTTTTTCATTAAAATAGTCAAGTTTTTTACTGTCTACATCTAAAACAAAGATAGTGCTATTTTCTTTAACGAAAGGAATTACAATTTCTGATTGACTCTCTGAGCTGCAAGCAATATGTCCTGGAAATTGATGCACATCGGGCACGATAACACTCTTTTGAGTTGTGGCAGCATGCCCACAAACGCCCTTGTTTAAATCAATACGGGTACAAGCTACCGGACCTTGAAAGGGACCTAACACTAACTGATTGTTTTTACGTATGTAAAAGCCAACCCAAAAATAATGAAAGGTATGGTAAAGATAGGCAGCTACATTTGCCATATTTGCAATCATATCTGTTTCACCATTTACCAAACTATTAATTTGCTTAATGGCTGTAATGTGCATATCAGTAGCTGATACGCCTTGTAATCCTTCTTTTAAATTTACAGACATGTGTTATATACGTTTATACTAATGTTTAATGATAAAGGTTTCGATTTAAAGACTTTTAATGCTTAATAAGTAGCCAAATTATGGTCAATTTGTCGGGCGTACGCCAAAATACCACCTTTTAAATTATACAAATTTTTTAAACCATATGCTTTTTCTAAGGCTCTTATGGCATCGGCACTTCTTTTTCCACTTCGGCAATACACAATTACTTGTTTTGTTTGATCAATTTTTGCAACAGATTTGGTAATATTATTTAATGGAATGAGTTCGCCACCAAGGCTTGCAATTTCTTGTTCATAAGGCTCTCTAACATCAATTAATTGATAGGTAGATTTATTTTCATCTGCCATTTTTTTGAAATCTTGAACAGATATTTCTTTTACCACACTTTCTTGTTGCCCTTTATTTATGCCACAAAATTGTTCGTAATCTATTAATTTGTTTTGAGTAGGATTTTTGCCATTCAAGGGGTTATTTTCATCGCGGTTGATTTTTAATGTACGAGTTTCAAACGATAGGGCATCAAACAAAAATAATCGACCACTTAATGGATTGCCAATACCGGTAATTATCTTAATCACTTCATTTGCCTGTATGCTACCCACAATACCGGGTAATACTCCAAGTACACCACCTTCGGCGCAACTTGGCACTAAGCCCGGTGGTGGTGGTGTAGGAAACAAATCGCGGTAATTTGGACCCAATTTACCGGCTTGATCGGTATAATTAAAAACCGAAACCTGCCCTTCAAATCGATAAATGGACGCATATACATTGGGTTTGCCCAACAAAACACAAGCATCGTTTACCAAATAACGGGTTGGAAAGTTATCGGTGCCATCCGCTACAAGATCATAATCTTTTATAAGGTCTAAAGCGTTTTCTGAATGTAACTTTAGGTTGTAGGTTTGTACGTTTATATGTGGATTGAGGGCTAAGATTTTTTCTTTAGCAACTTCGCACTTTAATTGACCAACGTCTTTTACCTGAAAAAGTACTTGCCTTTGTAAGTTGCTTTCGTCAACTACATCAAAATCAACAATACCAATATTGCCTACTCCGGCTGCCGCTAAATAGAGTAACATTGGACTGCCTAAACCGCCTGAGCCCACTACCAATACTTTAGCGGCTTTTAACTTTCGTTGCCCTTCAATATTAAATTCTGGTATAATTAAATGTCTGCTATACCGTTCTAATTCTTCTTTTGAAAATTGTATGTTTGACATATGTTTTTACTTATATTGAGCATTGTTTATTGAATGACAAGGTACGGGATTTTTTTGAAGTTAGATGATAGACGCTAGAAGTCAGAAGCGAGATGACAGAAGTCAGACTTTTAGATGTTAGAAGTTTTATATTAGAATAATTAATAATCGATAATTTAACAATGATCAGTTACGAAGATTTTGAAAAAGTGGATATACGCAGTGGTACTATAATTGAAGTTGCCGATTTTCCGGAGGCACGGAAACCGGCATATCAACTCAAAATAGATTTTGGTAATTTGGGGATTAAAAAATCGAGCGCTCAAATTACTGGTTTGTATACTAAAGAAGATTTGTTGAACCGGCAGGTTATTGCAGTGGTTAATTTTGAACCGAAACAAATTGCCAACTTTATGTCGGAATGTTTGGTGTTGGGTATTTATAATATGGATAATCAAGTAGTGTTAATGCAACCGGATAAAGTTGTACCTAATGGGGCAAGACTTTTATGAAATTTTATGGTACTACTACCATTTTAATAGAAGCAGTTTTATGTTATTAGATAAGGTAAGCCGGACTAATTCCCCTTCAAATTTTGAAGAGCCTGTACCGATACTTCGGTAGGTAGGCTTTTTCTAAAGAAAAAGGTCGGGGTAGTTTAATTTTTTTAATAAGATTTCTCATTAAAATCACAGTAGAACCAATTTTCTGACATATCCACTTACCTTAAGTTTATCTAATTAAAAAGCCATCTTTCAGTGGATCATTTTGGTCAATCCAAAACTGTTGATATCCGGTAAAATAGGCATTGCCGCTTACCAATGGAATGATGGCTTGATTATATGTTCCATATTCAACGGTTTTTATTGGGGTTACGGATAAGGTTGTATTGATGATGCTTTCAATGGTGATATTTTCATTTAAAGCCAATTCACCTTTGGCAAAATGAATGGCTGCTCTGCCGGAAACTCCTGAGCCGGTGGCGCACCGGTCTACTTCTCCATCGGCAAATACACATACATTTTTGCTGTGTACATCCGGCTTTTTGGAATCTTCAATAAAAATAACTCCATATAAAAAACTCAAGTCTTTTTCGTATGGATGATTGATATGCGTGTTGGTTTTAATTACTTGTTGTTTAATTAACTTGCCCAATCGAATCAAATCTGTATAATGTTTAGCATCACAAGTAATACCTAATTGATGAATGTTTAAATAAGCATAAAATGCTCCACCATAAGCCAAATCATAAGTAATTAAACCCAACTCAAGAAGATTGACGGTAAAACTACCAACATAAAAAGAAGGCACATTTTCAAACGAGACTTCTTCAATTTTGCCACCTTCCTTTTGTTTTACATAAGCGGTCAACTGTCCACATGGAGCATCAATTTTGATGGTGGTAATTGGTGGTGTTGCCTTTACCCAACCTAACCTAACTGCCGCTTTGGCAATAGCAATAGTGGCATGTCCACACATAGTGCTGTAGCCTGCGTTGTGCATAAAAATTACGCCGAAATCCGAATCTTTTCTTTCGGCAGGTACTTTTAGCAAGCCGTACATATCGGCATGTCCGCGAGGTTCCCACATTAGGGCTTTACGTAAATTATCGTGTTTTTCGCTTAAGGTTTTTCTTATGGATAAGATGGGCTGTGGTTCAAATTGAGGATAGCCTTCTAATATAATGCGTAAGGGCTCGCCGCCTGTATGCATATCGAGTGTGGTTAGTTTAGCGTAGGGTTCGGTAAATGACAGATCAATATTCAAATTATATATTTATGCTATTTAACTGTTTATTACGACAACCGAAGTTGGAAGTTTAGCCCCGATTGCAGCGGTTATGCCGTTTGTTGAAGCGTTGGCTTTGCAGCGCAGCAAACGGCATTTGAGTGGAAAGCGGGCTGCCCTTTTGCACGATGTCTTAACTTTTCGCTTCAAAAAATTTTGATGTATTTAAAAATACCAAACCACTTAAAACTTCAAATGCCTAATGGTATTTCCATTATTAATTAAAGTTTCTAAAGATTCAATAGCGATTTCCAGATGGATATCAGTAAAATTAGCGGTAATTTGCCGGTCGCTTGCTTCGGTTTTTACGCCTGCCGGTATCATTGGTTGATCGCTCACTAAAAGCAAGGCGCCCGCCGGAATATGGTTTTTAAAAGCCGCAATAAAAACGGTGGCAGTTTCCATATCAATTGCCATAGCTCTTATTTTTCTTAGATATCGTTTAAAAGATTTATCGTGCTCCCATACGCGGCGGTTGGTAGTATACACGGTGCCTGTCCAATAGTCATGTTCATTTTCACGTATGGCAGTGGATACGGCTTTTTGCAAAGCAAAGGCAGGCAATGCCGGTACTTCGGGTGGAAAATAATCATTAGAAGTACCTTCACCTCTAATGGCGGCAATGGGTAAAATAAAGTCGCCAAGATTATTTAATTTTTTTAACCCGCCACATTTACCAATAAATAAAACGCCTTTTGGCTTTATGGCAGAAAGCAAATCGATAATGGTTGCCGAGTTTGGGCTACCCATACCAAAATCAATAATGGTAATGCCTTTGGCAGTAGCGTTGGGCATATTGCTTTCTGCACCTTTTACTTCAACCTTGTTCCATTCGGCAAATTTCTTTACATAATAATTAAAATTGACTAATATGATGTATTTGCCAAACTCTTCTAAGGAAATGCCACAATACCGGGGCAACCAATTTTTTACAATTTCTTTTTTTGTTTTCATACAAATGCTATCTTTTGCGGATGCGTACTTTGCGTTTTCCAACATACGAATTTAAAATTATTAATAAAAACAACAAAGCTTATATATTTGATATTATTCGAAAACGCTATGTGGTGTTGCTTCCAGAAGAGTGGGTTCGGCAACATTTACTGCATTATTTAATTGATGAAAAACAGTTTCCGAAAGGCTTAATGAAGGTTGAACAGTATATTAAAGTAAATGAACAAAGGCGTTTTACAGACTTAACCGTTTTTGACCGAAATGGAAAACCATTGTTAATAACCGAATGTAAATCGTTTAAAGTACCATTAACTTCATATACCTTTGAACAAATTAGTGCCTATGGAAGGGTGTTGAAAGCGCCTTATTTTTTAGTAACTAATGGCTTATCTCATTTTGTCTATCACATCAATTGGCAAAAGCATGATTTTATTTTTTTAAAAGATGTGCCTGCTTTTGGAGCGATAGGGTATTAATTTATCAACATCGGGAAACTTAAATATGCTCAAGTTTGTTATACTACAAAAAACACGATGAAAAATTTTTTTTTGATTCTTTTTGTTCTTTGTATATTCCTTAATAGCTATTCACAAATTAATACAAATCCACTAATTGGTCATTATTATTATTGCACTGATGAAGGCTATCAGGAAATCTTCTTTGCAGATTCCGTTTTTCGGTATTTAAATCCAGGAATGTCTAATTCTTTTGCATACAAAATTTTAAGTGATTATGAGTTTGTTAACCTTGGAATAAAAGATACTTTAGAGTATTTTATCCTCTCTAAAGATGAAATTATAGTAAAATCGAAAGATGATGCAGAATTTTATTTTAAAGATACTTACACTCGCTTTAATAAAAAGATACCAAATTATCTTGACCATAATTGTGAGATGAAAATAAGCAGTCGTGTTTACAATCAGATGCTTTGGCAACAATATTATATTAGAGAATATGTATATGGACAAAGTTGCAAACCTGATTTTTTAAATAGTTTTTATGAAGATATTTTAGATATAAAAGATCTAATTTTTCCAACATTTGATGCTTTTTCTTTTAATGAAAAGTCATCTTACCAACAAATATCAAGTAACAAAGAAACTCAAAAAAATTTGGAAATTATGCAATATAAAACCCAATTGATAACTACTAAAAATTCACCCATTGCTGAGAAAACTTTCCGTAAAATAAGCTACAATAAATCTTATACCGAAGCCATTCTTGAAATTGACGAGTTTGGTTATTGTTACGAATATTATAATTTTATAACACTCAAAACTATGAATAATGCTTTGCAGCTTGTGGGTCAATTTCCAAATGAGAAGGAGGCTAAATGTTTAGAGAAATGCCATTTACGACATTTTATCTTATTAGAGGTTGATGGCAAAATTGAGTTTAATGAAATTTTTATGAATAGAACAGCCGTAAAGATTCGTTAGATCAGTATTTTCATTTTTCATCTATTTCATCATCTCGAAGTTTCGCAATTTCTGATAAGCTAAAACCGGTTGCCTTACTAATAAACTCATCATCGCTTCCCAAATCAATTAAATTTTTCGCGATCTCAGTTCTTTCTTCCGCTCGTTCTAGAGTAATCACTTCCCTTTTCATTACCTCTATTTTTGCCATTTCCCATTCTTCAGGAGTAACGTTTTTCATATCGGCAATTTCAGTTACTCGTTTTATGCCGGCATTTGCTAAGTTAAGTGTAGGATTTTCCGGATTATGAATGCTTTCGTAAATTAAGTCTAACCAATCTCTATAGTTTGAGGGAGTGGCATCTCCTTTATAATTGGGATTTAAATAAATCAATTCGTGATTAAATATTCTTCGCTCAATGCCCTTCAGGTTTTTTGGATTTAGACTTGATATCAACACTTCATCTTTATAAATTTCATTGGTTTTTTTATTGAGTTTATAAGGGGCTGTCATAATAACAATGGTATACACCGTTTTATCAACAAAATAATTCTGAGCACTTCTCTGTTGTTCGGTAATTGCCTGCAAATGATAATGTAAAAAGCGGTCAAAGTTATGGTCGTATTCAACTTTTTGTATTTCTATAACCACTCTTTTTTTGGGGTCCTCCGCAAAAATATCATATTTAAAATTAATACTTCCAATTTTTGGTTCAAAAGCTTTTTCAGTTTCTATTCTTTCAGGGTCTACTTCAATGCCAACAATATCTTTTACAAAAGCTTTAAATACTATTTTATCGGTAAAAGCTTTTTTAAAAAATACTTCATTATCTAATCGGGCTAACATACTACTAATTTAAAACAAAGTTAACGCAAAATTATTTCTTAATTTATTAAATGCCTATTTTTGAAGCTTATCAGTTAAACTTTTAAAATAACAATAATATGGCTTTTGAGTTACCAAAATTACCTTATGACTATAATGCTTTAGAACCACATATTGACGCCCGAACTATGGAAATTCATCATGGAAAACATCATAACGGTTACACCAATAAATTGAATGCCGCCATCGAAGATACCGATATGGCAGACAAATCAATTCATGATTTGTTGAAGATGGCTTCTGGCAATACAGCCGTTCGCAATAATGGCGGTGGCTTTTACAACCACAGTTTGTTTTGGTCGGTTATGTCGCCAAATGGTGGCGGTGCCCCAACCGGTGAGGTAGCCGAAGCCATCAACGCGGCTTTTGGCTCGTACGATGCCTTTAAAGATGCTTTTGCCAAAGCCGCCGGAACCCGTTTTGGCTCAGGTTGGGCATGGTTATGTGTGCATAGTGGTGGCAAAGTAGAGGTTTGTTCAACTGCCAACCAAGATAATCCTTTAATGGATGCGGGCAACGGATGTGGTGGAACACCCATTCTCGGTTTAGATGTTTGGGAGCACGCTTATTATCTCCATTATCAAAACCGAAGACCCGATTATGTGCAAGCCTTTTTCAATGTAATTAATTGGGATGAGGTGAATAAACGATACGCTGCCGGTAAATAACACTTTAAAAATTGTGTTTTCATAATTGATAAAAGGAGGTTTATTCGTAAATCTCCTTTTATATTTTTAAGAAGCGAAACAAATGGGTTTGTTCAACACCCCAACGCTTCAAAATCTTGGGCTTCAGGCAGCATAATCGCTGCAATTCTGTTTAGGTATTTTTCATAATAAAAAATATAAATAATTTGCATATTAATAATAATACAACATTCTTTATTCGTTAAGCGATATTCATTATTCATTAAATGGTCATCCAAAAAATATCGAATATGGAACACCGAATTTTGAATGACGAATTTTTCCATTCGAAAAACAACACTTAGCTGTTACACAAGCTAATGCACTTTAGTGTTGTTGGCTTAGAAAACAGGGATAGTTTAAAAACGTCAGTTCTTCGTTGAAAGAAAAACGCAGGCACTAGAAATCAGGAAATTATCCACCCACTTTGATAAAAACAAAAAAGCCGCATAAGTAAACTTATCCGGCTTCAAATTAAATTTAAATGGTATATTATTTCTTCAAGGCTTTTAATAAAAAGTCCTTGACAGCTGTCCATATCTTTTTTGCCATTGGCTTGTATTGCTTTAGTTGATCTTTGGTTAACATTCCTTTAATGTCTTTAAGGTTGCTTTTGTTTAAACCTTTTACTTCTTTTAAAGCATTCTTCCAATCTCCGTTACCATCTTTAACTAAGTTGCCTACTTTTTTAAGTAGGTCCAAATTTTTTAAAGAAATAGCATCAGCCTCTTTTTTACCAATACCCATATCTTTTAAAGACTTGCTTAAGTTATCAATACCAGCACTTTTTAAAATGTTGGCTCCTGGTAATTTCGGCATATTCATTTTCGGCATTTTGGGTTTTGCAGGCTTAGCTGGTTTTGCAGGTTTAGCCGGCATTTTTGGCTTTTCGGGCATTTTCATGCTTGGTTTCTCTACAGCTGGTTTAGCTGGCGTTTTTACTGCAGGTTTAGCCGGTGTCTGCATAGTTGGTTTTTTTTCCTCCACTTGTTTAACACCTGGTCTTGCTTGTGTAGGTTGGGTTGTTTGAGCAAATAAAACAGCACCACATAACATGCACACTGCTAACATCAAAATATTTCTCATATTTTTATAAAATTTTGTTTGATTTATTATTTATTAATATTAACTAACTTTTTTTTAGGACTTTTTGAAAAGGTAAGGTCACCTTAGCTTTGGTTTTGTAGTATAAAATGGATAGAATTTAAATAAAAATAACTTACTGTTACTTAGATTAGCATAAGAAGAAGAAGTTTAGTGACTAATTTTTTTTTAGTACATTTATCAACAATAAAACGTATTTCTTATGGAACAAATGGCACAAGTATTAACAATTGCCGGACCCGTATTTATACTGTTAGTGTTACTTGAATGGTCAATAGCTTATTTTAAAGGCGTAAAAATTGCCCATAGTTTTGATACAATATCGAGTTTAAGCTCTGGAGTAACCAACATTATTAAAGATGTGTTGGGCATTGCACTGATTATAGTTAGCTATGATTTTATGTATGAACACTTTGCCATGTTTGAGCTACAAGATTATTGGTGGGTTTATGTAATTGCTTTTGTTTTAGATGACTTTGCGGGTTATTGGGCACATCGTTTTGAACACGTGGTCAATATTTTTTGGAACAGACACATTATTCATCATAGCAGTGAAGAGTTTAATTTGGCTTGCGCCCTTCGGCAAGATATTTCTGCTATAGTAGGTATATTTTTCTTCTTATATATCCCAATGGCAATTGTTGGGGTGCCGGTTGAAGTAATTGCCTTTGTTAAACCGATTCAGCTTTTTGCACAATTTTGGTATCATACCCGTTTAATTAATAAATTGGGTTTTTTAGAACATATTATTGTTACACCCTCTCATCATAGAGTACACCATGCCATTAATGATGAATATATTGATAAAAACTTTTCGCAGGTATTTATTGTGTGGGATAAATGGTTTGGTACTTTTCAAGAAGAATTGAAAGAAGTGCCGCCAGTATATGGAGTAAGAAAGCAAGCAAATACCTGGAATCCTATTTTAATTAACTACCAACATTTTTGGCGGTTGGTTAAAGATGCTTGGCGAACAGAAAGCTGGAAAGATAAATTACGAATCTGGTTTATGCCAACGGGTTGGAGACCTCAAGATGTAGCTCAAAAATACCCTCAAAACACAATTAAAGATGTTTACAGCATAAAAAAGTATGAAACCCAAGGCTCGTTGTTATTTAAATTTTGGTGTTGGTTTCAATTTGTAGTATGTTCTGCCTTAACTTTATATATGTTTACCCGAATTGCTGATTTTTGGGTTGGTTATGTACTTTTAGGTGGCTTGTTTATAATGGTTTCTATATTTGCCTATACTACTTTAATGGATGGGCACCGGATGGCTTTACCTGCTGAAATCTTAAAAGTGAGTATTGGTTTTGTATTGCTGTTTTCTATGGGCAGTTGGTTTAATTTACATGAAGTCTTTCGCAGTGCTACGTTTTTTCTTATCGTATATTTATTAATGTCTTTATTAATTACTATTTATTATTGCTATTTAAAACCAGCAAATGCTGATATGGTTTTTGAAAAGGCTCATATCAATAAATGAAAAGCATTGTTAAGTAGATTGTCAGGTTGATGGTTTCGGATTAAGTATTTCTTATTCCTAATATAAAACAAGCCCAAGTATTACTTGAGCTTGCCCTTATATTTTAATCTTTATATCGCTAAATAAAAACCAATTTAATGATATGAAAGATTAAATTATAACCTATGTAATAAGCTAAATCGTACTCGTTATTTAACTATCTACAATTATTCATAGAAATATCATTTGTTTTTTATAATTCCTATATCTATCTATGTAAACAATTAAATGTATTATGCCTACTCGCTTTTTAACGCTTCTCCATACAGAGACAGCAGGATTTTCGGCTTAACTCCTATGCGCTTGATCTTTATATTAAGCAACTAATTAACAATAATAAGTTGCTAAACGTTTAACTAAAAAGGGGATAAGTATGGTGTTTAACAACAACTAGTCAAGTGGCGAAAATCATATTAAAAAGTTTCAGAATATTCCGAAATATTTATGTTAATCATTAATATGATTTGGTGCAAAGTAGTATGCTAATTTGAGATTTGCCTAAATTTAACTTTTGTAATGACTAATTTGTTGATTTTTAACATTTTGAAGTAGTACTTAATTGTTATACTAAAATTAGTGGTAATATGTTACACTGTTTGGTTTTAATTATGATAGTTTTGTAAGTAAAAGATTTTCATCAGGTAAATAGTTTTCATAAAACAAAAAAGCGTTGTAAATACAACGCTTTTAAATTTTATAAGATATTAGTTAATTGATGCAACATCGAAATCAGGTTAACCAATTCTTCAAAATATTGGCTCCTATGCCTGCAATATCATCACTAATTGAACCATCGTTGTCTGCATCTAACATTCGTTCAATTAAACCCATTTCCCGTTCGTTTTTTTGCCTGAAATTTTGATTAGTTTTGGTTAAGGCATCTGATAAACCTGACATGTTCCAATCGTTTTGACGGCGTTGTTTGCCAATAACACCCATAATAATTGGTGCCGCAATGGCGAAAATTTTCGCTATTTTTTGCATATCAATTCCGTTAGATTGACCAATTTGATTTTGCAAGGTAGCTCTTTTGTTGCCCAAAATATGTCCTAACATTCCATCTCCTTTTGCTAAACCCGGATTTTGAATTAAATCACCCATCTGCCCCAAAATGCCACCATCATGGTCTTTTACTAAAGCACCAAATAAATCTGCCAAGCCACTTTGCTGTTTCGAGTTTCTAAGCAAACCACTTAAAATAGCAGGGATAGCCTGTCCTAAAACGTTTTGGGTTTGATTATTATCCAAACCTACTTGCCGGCTAATTTGCTCAACACTGTTTTGGTTCATTAAAACAGAACCTAATTGTTCAATTAAATTATTCATTAAATTTTTGTTTGATGTATAAAATCTAATTTTGGAGATGAATTAGATGTCTGGTATTTTTTAATGAAAATATTTTTATAATTGGAATAATAGAGAAACTACTGCTTGTAAAATAAAATAATATTATAGTTAAAGTAGAACTTAAAATAGCGAAAAATCCCGCTTAAAACGGGATTTCGCCTATATAATAAATTATACTAATTGTAAATTGATAATTAGTTGCGAATAAATACATCGCTGTTTTGATCGTATTCGCCTAATTTTTGAACGTGCTCATCGTTAATAACAAAGGCTTTTAGCTCTTCACTGGTTTTAAAAGAAGTAGTATACCATTCTGGTAAAGAATTCACCTTCATTAATTTAGTGATTTTTACGTTCAACCAATCTTTGGTATTGCTTGGTATTTTAGATTTTACACTACTTTGTGATTCTTTTAAACGTTCTGATAGTTTGCCGAACGAAATGAGTTTACCACTATCTAAGTTTTTAAGCAATTCGTATATATTAGCTTGGTCTAAGAAACCATAGCTGTTTGCATGTCTAATTTCTTCTAATTGTTTATAACGATCATATATAGCTTTGCTATCTATATTAAGACTGCTGGCTGCTTGAAAATCAGTTGGATTTTCAAAATTACCATCTTTAGCCGCTTCGTAAGCTTGGGCATCACCAAAACCACTTTGTTGAGCAGTGCGGTATTCCTCTACATTTTTACCAACATATCCTGCAAAAATAGCTTCTTTAAACTCAACAAAACTTTCGTAGCCTGATTTACGGGCATAACGATATAAATCACCGTCTTTTTTAATATTTTTAACTTTGCTGTAGTAGGCATCCTTTAAATCGCCAGCCATTTTGGCAGCGTTCAATTTTGCTACACCACCAATAAAGCCCGTATTTTTAGCCTTTTCAAATTCTTCTTTATTGCTAAAGCCATCGCTTAGGCTTTCTTTATATTCCTCATAATTGGCATAACCTCCATCTAAAGAAGCATAATACTCATCACCACTTTGAAATTTTGCGGCAACCCCTTTGTTGTAGTCTTCCAAATTTTTGTAGCCATTGCCACTAACGGCATACACAGTGTTATCTTCTACAAAATAAAATTCGGTTTTGGTGCCGCCACCGGCTACTGAATTGATTAAACCTTTCGTCCTGGAGAAAAAATCGGTTTTTTCGGCTTCCGCTTTTTCATTATCTGATGATTCAACCTTGGTAAACAAGTGCTTAGGACTGTATTCGGCAATTAAGTTTACGAAATCATCTAAAGAGGCTAATTTAATGATGGGTAAGTTTTTAAACGAATCGACTTCTATATATTTCAAATTATTATTTTTTTAGGTTACAAATTTAAAAAGAATTGACTTGTTCTTTCATTTTTTGCCAAAACTTAATTCTCTCTTCAATAGTATTAATATCATTTTCAGATGAAGCTTTGCCGTTTTGAGAATTTTTTACTTGACTACTTAGTTGTTCTATTTCTTGTTTCAACGAATTGACTTCAGCCTCTAATTTTGATAGATCATCGGAAGAGTTTGATTCTTGCTGCTTAGTTTCTTTTGGTTTTTTATCGACTTTACCAACTGTTTTTTTGTTAGCCGATTGATTATCTGCCAAAGCCTTAGTTTCCTTTTTTATGTCTTTATTTTTATTGGTAAGAGATTCATCATCTTTATCCTTTTTATCTGTAGCAGATTTCTTTGATTCGCAGTTGCCTTCTTTTGCTTTATCTTTACCAAACAAGTCTTTGAAAAAACCTGATTTTTCACCTTCTTTAGCTTTATCTATTTGAGCAATATCTCTAACCTCATTTTCCGAATCTTTGCTTATGCCACTGATGTCAGTTATTTCTTCATTTTTATTTGAAGAAGCGTTGATATTTTTTTTCTGTTCTATCTTTTGCTTTGCACTTCCAGCAGTTTTTGCTGCTTTATCTTTAAGTTCAATTGCGGTTTCTTTGGCAGTAGCAGTTGCCTTATCCAATCCTTCTTTGGTTTTTTCTACCAAGTCCGTAGCAGTAGATTTAGCTTTTTCCGCTCCTTCTTTAGTTTTTTCGGTTACTGCATTGGTAATCTGTTTAGTTTTTTTCGAAATCTTGTCAGCGTGGTTTCGATCTTTTTTCTTCTTTATCGCTAAACGATGTGGTTCTTTCTTATTTCCACCGCCACTTACCAAAATTCCGAGAAATAATAAACAGAGTAAAAATAAAATAAGATGCTTTAATTTTAATGCTTCGAATATAGAAGAAAATTTGCCTCTTTTCTTTTCTGAACTCAATTGTTCCAGGTTTTCTTGATCCATCAATAAATATTTTTAGTTTTTAAAATCATCTTTCAAAGTATCTTCAATAATGTCAATGGCTTTTGTACTTTCTGGCGATGGTGTATTTAACAAAGTACTGCTTAAGGTTTCTAAACTCATTTTCATACCCTCTAATTGTCTTTCTAAGTCATATACTTTTTTGTTATGATCGCTTTTGTTCTTTCTTCCTCTAAATGCCGAACTTGCCGTGAAGAAAGTACCCAAAATAAAACCAAACAACCCAAAACCTCCTGTTAAATAACCTAAAGAAGTGGCATGTTGTTTGCCAAAAAGGTTAAATATGGCTTCTTGTTGGTTTATAAAGTAAAAACCCAACACTACAATTGCGAATATTAAAAGAATAATCAAAAAGTCTATTACTCTACTCATAAATATTTATTATAATATATTATTTTTTAAAAACGGTTTCAATTAACTTGGTGCCGGTTTGTACAGCTTTAACAGTATATAACTCTACTATACTTCCAAAAAGCTGGAGGCCGGTTATAAATTTTAAAAAAGATTTTTTGTTGGTTGGGGTTAACTCTTTTTCATTGTATAAATTCTCTAAGTCCATCAAGTGCAATTTTTATGCTCCATATTTACTTTTAGTAGTATTATGTAGACTGTTAAAGTAATATTAGTAACTGTTCAAGTATTTAGAGTTTAAAATTTCTCATTATAGGCATCCAAAACTCGCTTTCTGGCACGATGCAAGCGCATTTTTACTGCACTTTCTGATATGTTTAAACTTTCGGCAATTACCGGAACAGTCATTCTATCTTGATATTTCATAATCAGAAGCATGCGGTCGGTATCTGCCAACTCTTTAAAAATTTCTTTTACTCTGCCTAATTCTATTTCTAATTTTTGTTTTTCTTCAATACCATCCGTTTGCTCTACTTCTGTTATATCAATATTCAGGTCTTCGGTAAATATTTTTCTTTTTTTCTTTCTAAGTCTAAAATGATCTAAACAGGCATTATAGGTAATTCTAAATAACCAGGTAGAAAAACTGGAATTACCTTTAAACTTAGAAATGTTGAGCATCGTTTTGGTTAATATGGTTTGTGTCAAATCTTCAGCATCTGCCTCGTTTTGTACCATAGCATAACATTTTCTAAACACCTTATTCGAGTATCTGTCGTACAATTCGCCAAAATAATGCAGTTCACCGGTTGATAAAATCAACTGTATTAATTCATCATCGGTTAACTTTTTATATTCAGTCATCCTTTTAAATTCTAATACTTGAGGTTTTCAAAATATTATAAGTTGCAAACTTAGTGCTTTTACCTGCAAAAACTTAATAGAAATTTCTTAAAAAACGGTATAAATTAAAGGAACCTTTTTCTAATTGTTCAAAAATATACTGTTGTAATTTATCTTCCTGAATCGTTTTGGAGATTTGGTATTCTATTAGTTTGCGCGCTTTTTGTGAAATTAGTGCGGCTCGTTTATGAGAGTTTTCAATATGATGATTAAATCGATTTTGTATGGTTTTTAACAACAATTGAATATTAGCTGGCTGAGCGGTTTGTGCAGTTGCAATGGTATTTACAATGTCGGGTTTATGTATTTCGTGGTTTTGATCAACAATTTTTTTTAGAAAAGCATGCAAAACCTTTGCACCTGGTAAATCAGCCTTGTTAATTACAAAAATATCCGCTATTTCTAAAATACCAGCTTTTATCATTTGAATATCATCTCCACTTTCAGGATTTAATACTACTAAGGTTTGGTCGGCTAAACCGGCTATCTCTACTTCACTCTGACCAACACCTACCGTTTCTACTAAAACATAATCAAAACCTTGCGTTCTTATCAAATCAGTAATTTCAATAATTTTAGAAGATAAACCACCCAAAGACCCTCTACTCGCAATACTCCTTATATAAACGTTCGGATGATTAAAATGTTCGTTCATTCTAATTCTATCGCCTAACAGGGCACCATAATTAAAAGGGGAGGAGGGATCAACGGCAACAACAGCCACCATTTTTTGTTGATCGATTATATTTTTTACAAGGGCATTTACCAAACTACTTTTACCCGAACCAGGAGGACCCGTAACGCCAATTAACGGAGATGCCTCAAAAAAATTTAAGGCTTGCAAAATTTTATCGTGCCCATCCAGTTGGTTTTCAACAACAGATATTTGTCTACTTAGTAATTTATAATCAATTACTTTAGTTGATGGCACAATTATGTGATGTTAATTTTTTCGGTACAAATATTAGCCGTGTGTTCTTAAATCTTCGTTTAAGTTGCTTTTTATGCGTTGTATTAAGGCTTCTTTTTTACAACATTTTCTGTTAACGCTTTGGTGGATAAGTTGTTTAAACTTGCGTTCGTTGTAATATTTTTCTAAACAACGGGGATTGTTATTTATGGTATGGAAAAAATCATTTTCTTCATCAGGACGGAGTGCTCCGTCTATGGCTAATTGAACTTGTTCAATAAATTCAGGTGAGTTAGCTACGTTTTTATTTGTTGTTTGTTCCATTTTATTATTAGCGATTTTCTTTATATCCTAAATTTTGAGCATAATCTTTTAATTTTTCTTTTAGCATATTACGGGCACGATGCAATCTTGATCGAACCGTGCCTATGGGTATATCAATTATTTTAGCAATTTCTTCGTAAGTGAAATCTTCGATATCACACAACAGAATAACGGTCTTAAAATCAACAGGTAACGAATTTAAAGCTTTGGTAATTTCATCACCCAACATCCCTTGAAAAATGTCTAACCGTAAATCCGATACTCCTACATAAGACGTATCATCTGTGTCGTGGTAACTAACAATTTCTTCATAATCAACTTGTGTGGGTCGTTTCGACTTTTTTCGATACTCGTTAATAAAAGCATTCTTCAATATCTTAAACAACCAAGCCTTAGCATTAGTTCCCTTTTCGTAAGAACCTATAAAACGATAGCCTTTTAAAAAGGTTTCTTGTACCAAATCATTAGCATCGGCATCAGCATAGGTAAGGTGGTAAGCGAAATTATACAAAGAATCAATATGAGGTAAAAACTCTTCTTCAAATATTCGATCTTTATCTGCTTTGTTAATACTTGCCGTCATTTGAGCTCAAAAGTACACTATTTCTTATAAATACAAACACTTTTTACATAACATTCTTTAATTAATAATATTTGTAAGGCATTTATTAAAGCCACTAAACTGTTAACTATTGTATCTACAATTATTTTTAATCGAAACTTATCTGAATATTTTATACCAAACTGAGGATTAAATGTTACACAAATTTCGGTTTAATTTTGAGCGTTACAGAATCGGGTTCGTTGCTAATTTTCCAGCGTTATCCGGCTTCAGTAATTCAAAACTATGTTAAATTTAAAGGTTTATAGTTAATTATTCTTGTACTGTAGTCCTAAAAATGAACTTTAAATAATAATAGAAAGTTCCTTTTTTAGTGTTAACAATGTTTTTGCAATTTAAATGGATCAATTTTGTGATTAATGTCTTAATAATTTAAGGAACGTCATATCAAAAAAATAATAATTGATGCTCTTTTGTTAATATTTGTTCATTAGCCAATTTAAAGATATGAAATTGAACTTTTATACCTTTTATTTTCTATTTTTGCACGCCTTAAAAAAATAAAATATTTTAATTATATGAAATTATCCGAATTCAATTTTGAATTGCCAGATAGATTAGTTGCTCAAAAACCTAACGACCGAAGAGATCAATCAAAGTTGATGGTAGTAAACCGAGAAACAGGTGACATTGAGCATCGGGTTTTTAAGGACATTATTGAATACTTTGATGATGGTGATGTAATGGTTCGTAACAATACTAAAGTTTTTCCGGCTCGCTTGTTTGGAAAAAAGGAAAAAACAGGTGCCAAAATTGAAGTGTTTTTATTAAGAGAATTGAATCAGGATTCTATGTTGTGGGATGTATTGGTTGATCCGGCACGTAAAATAAGAGTAGGTAATAAATTATACTTTGGCGATGATGAGTTGATTGCAGAAGTAGTAGACAATACTACTTCACGTGGAAGAACCATTCGTTTTTTGTTTGATGGTACCAATGAAGAGTTCCGGCAAATTATGTATAGTTTAGGGCAAACACCTTTACCTAAATATATTGACCGGGCACCCACCGATACCGACAGAGAACGCTACCAAACCGTATACGCAAAAGTAGAAGGAGCAGTAGCCGCACCAACAGCAGGCTTGCATTTTAGTCAAGAATTGTTGAAGCGCTTAGAAATAAACGGCATTCAAATGGCAGATGTAACTTTACACGTTGGTTTGGGTACCTTTAGAAACATTGAAGTAGAAGACCTATCCAAACATAAAATGGATGCGGAATATTTTATTATTCCTGATGAGGCAATTGCTACCGTAAATGAAGCGAAAGATAAGAAAGCAAAAATATGTGGCATTGGAACAACTACCATGAGAGCCTTAGAATCTTCCGTATCTGCTATAGGTAATTTAAAGAAAATGGAAGGATGGACCAACCTGTTTATTCATCCCCCACATAACTTCAGCATTGCCGATAGAATGATTACCAATTTTCATCTGCCAAAATCAAGCCTCATGATTATGGTCGCTTCCTTCGCAGGTTACGATTTAACAATGAAAGCTTATGAAGTTGCCGTTAAGAAAAAATACAAATTCTATTCGTATGGCGATGCGATGATGGTCATTTAATTTTTTTTACCTTTAACTCTTATGGAGAAAGCAGTGGTAATAGTTGCAGGCGGCACCGGTAGCCGTATGCAAATGGATGTACCGAAGCAATTTATTTCTTTAAGAGGCAAGCCTGTCATCATCTATACTATTGAAGCTTTTCAATTAGCTTTTATAGATATATCTGTAATTATAGTTTGCCATTCCGAATATTTAAAAGAACTTAAAACGATTATTAACGAACATTTGGAGTCCACCAATATTAAAATTATTCCGGGCGGAGCAACTCGTTTTCATTCATCTTATGCAGGCTTGCAAGCTGTTCCCTTTAAGCAAGGTTTGGTTGCCATTCACGATGCCGCACGACCATTTGTAAAACCTGCAACCATACAACAATGTTTTGAAATATGTGTACAAAAAGGTAATGCGATACCGGCAATACCAATAACCGATACCGTAAGAAAAATTGAAGACGACCAATCAACATGGGTCGATCGATCAGTTTTACGAAAAATACAAACCCCCCAATGTTTTCAATTCCACGAAATTTTAGAGGCTTACCATATCGCAGCTAAACATGTTGATCGTCAAAATACTACAGACATCCAAAAAAATACGTTTACAGATGATGCTTCAGTGTTAGAATTTTACGGCAAACCCATTTTTTTATGTGATGGACAGCCCGATAACTTTAAAATAACCACACCTGTTGATTTGAAATTAGCAGAATGGATGCTATCTGAAACAAAATAAAATTCTATATAAATTCTATTTTTTTTGAAGCGAAAGGATAGAAGAATTTAAATGCGGGCTCCCTGCTTTCCGTTCAAATGCTGCGGCTAGCCTGCAAGCCAAACGCTTCAGGCAGCATAACCACTGCAATCAGGGCTAATCTTCTAACTTCACTTGGGTTCAATACCCTTGCACCTCATCATAGTCTCTTAAACAAGACTCAGTGCCAATACCACTAAGCCATTCTAATTTAAAGTCACCAAAAAAAGTCTCCCATAAATTTGACAAGCTCAATAATATGTCATACATTAAAAATAATTTTATAACAATTACGAAACTATCAAATTAAAACTTATAATAATGTTAGAAACTTGTATGAATTAAGATCGTAAAATTAGAGTAGCTTATTTTGTTTTTAGCTTTGGCTTTGAAAAGGAAGTTATGTTGATATAGAAACTACTTTCAAAGTCGAAAATAAGGGCAAAAGAAGAAGCATAACTTACGAAGTTGTTTCATTCACGTTCCTTAGCCTAATCTAGTAGCATATTATTTATTAAATTACTGGCTAAAATTGACTATATGGAATACAAAACCTTTGTTTTATTTTATTTGGCAAAATTAAAGAACAATACATGTTTATTAATACTAATGCTACTATTGGTAATCAACAAAAATGTTTATTGCCAACTCATTCCAGACTTTTCGATGCCCATAAAATTAGTTAGCCCTTTTGGAGCAGACTCGGTATTGATTGGTCTTTCTGTTGGTGCCGGTGAAGGTTACGATGAGGCATACGATGCAGTAGATACCTCCAAATTACAATTGCCGGTTGATTTAAGAGTTTACGACCCTTCCGCTCTAAACCAGATAGATGACAATTGCAAACACTTTAGAACCAGTTATTTAGATTTCCCAAACCAAAACACTCACCAAATTGAAACGTTTGAACGCAGTTTTCAACTAATGGCTCGGTTAGATTTGGAAAAAATTGATAATTTTGGTGAAGGGCAGTATTGTGATGACCCTCGTAATGGGACTACTTTTTTACAAATAAATTTAGACCCTTTAGTCAATTATCAATATATCAACGATGTAGGCTACGATATTGGGGAAATTGAAATTGTACCCAGCGGAAATGCCTACCTGCAAGCCATTGACGGAACTTCGTGGAATGGAAGTAGTTTCTGGCCTTTTAAATATTGCATTACCATATTAGCAACTGATCTTCGGGCTTATCCAGACTGTAACATAGATTTAACTTTTAATGTCAAACTTATTGTGAAGAATTCACTTTATGTAAATATTAATACAATTCACTGGCATAATATTGAAATAATGCAAACCAATAATCAGGTTTTCATCAACAATCCAAGTCCCTATCAACAAATAGAGTTGTTTGATTTGACTGGAAGTTTATTGTTTCAGCAAAAGTTTGAAGATAGGCAAATCACTATTGATATGCACAAGCATAATAGTCAAATTTATTGGTTGCGTTTTAGCCAACCGGATAATAATGATTATCTCATCCATAAATTTTTTAAGTTATGAAAAAGCCATTATTCAACAATGCAACCCATATTACCAAATATATTTATTTACCTGCACTTTTATGCTGCTTAGTGCTTAATACCCAAGCCCAAAACTGGCAGTTTACCCAACGCTATACCCCAACCGATGTAAAAGCACATCATAGGTTTGGTAATGCCGTAGATATTGATGGAAATTATGCCATTGCTGGTGCATATTATCAAAGTTCAACAATTAATGACGATACTTTAGCACAAAGTGGAACTGTATACCTTTTTGAAAAAGATTTAAGTGGCACTTGGAATGAAGTGCAAAAATTAAACGCACCTGACGCAGCCCCTTTCAATTATTTTGGTAATGATGTAGGCATTAGCGGTACTACTTTAGTAGTAGGCGCATATTATAATAATACCGATGACAACCTTCAAAACCCAAAACCGGCTGCCGGTGCTGTTTATATATTTGAACGCAACGAAAACGGCATATGGGAATTTTGGCAAAAACTAACCGCCAGCGACCGCGATACCTTAGATTGGTTTGGCAAAAAATTGAAATTAAAGCAAGACCAATTGGTAATTGCTGCTCCAGGTGTAGACAGCCAAAATGTACAAGCAATTGGCAGTGTATATTATTTTACGAAAGATGAAAATGGCTATTGGACAGAACAGCAAAAAATTACCCCACCTGATAATACCGCTTACAAAAAGTTTGGAACCTCAATAGCTTATAATGAAAATTATATGGTAGTTGGCGCGCCTTTTGAGTCGGATACTTTAACAAATAATGGTATTAGAGAATATCAAAGGGATTATGGTTCAGCATATATCTATAAAAAACAAGCAGATGAAAACTGGGTTTTTGTTCAAAAATTACAATCGCCATCTTGGTTCTCTACGTTTTTTGCCAGTTCAGTAGGTACAGTAACTTTAAATGAGAATCCAACACAAATACTTATTGGTCATCCTTCTAGCTTTTACGATATTGAAAATGTAAATGGAGAAGCTGGTGCCATTTATGTTTATACAGAAAATGAAAATGGATTATGGAACCGGACAGATGCCATTGTACCAAGAGAAATTGCCTCGGAAGATTCTATGCAGAGATTTTTCGGTTTCTCTTTTGATATTGATTCTAACGTATTAGTTTCAAACGGTAGTATATTTTTCGAGTTCAATCAAGAACTAAAATGGAGAAAAATTCAACAAGGCCTTAATTCAACGGAATTGCAGAGCGATATTTATTTTTATAGTTTGCAAGATTTAGCACTAAGCAAAAACACATTGATATGGGGCTTACAAAAGTTATTAAGAACTTTAAACGGTACTATTACAAATACTGTTGTGGGAGGTGGCATTTCTTTTATTTCAAAGGATGTGTTGCCATTGGTTCCCGAATTTCCCGTTATGCAGCAATCCTTAATTAACCCTAATCTAATTGGTGATGATTTATATTTTAATATACACCAATTTCCCAACCTGAAAAATATTAGGGTAATAGATATGCAAGGGAAGGTGGTTTTAACTCAACACGTGCATAAAACACCTAAACATTTAATTTTTTCGAAACCCCCAGGTATTTATGGTTTAATTGCAGAAGATGCTAAGGGCAATTTCTTTTACCAAAAAATTATAAAAAACAAATAAGTAGGAGCTTAGTGAGAAGTATCTCTAAATAATAAAATATGTAATTTTTTATAAAAATTATTAAAACAATAAAAATAAATTTTATGAAAAACTTCAGCAAAACATCTCTTACAGTAAACCGAATATTAAAATAATTTCAATCGCTAATACGCGAAATAATCATATTTTATTAATTTTTAAATTATTTATTATGAATTTAAGACACATTTTATTGCTATTATGTTTAATGGTAGTTACTACTAGTTTTGTTAATGCACAAAGTTATCCAAACGGATCTTATTACCCGAAAGGGTATGAGTTTACTCCTAAGGGTCACATGCATTGCCTAATTATTTTTGTGACATATGGACAAACAGTAATTGATCCAATTACTAATCAACCCGAATTTCAAGCCCAATTCCCTACAGACGCTGAAGGCAATCCTTATCCAACATATATTACGTCTGATGCAATACCAACCTGGGCTATGGCTGACGGATTTATCACTGAAGATATTGATAATGTATCAATTGATAGAGGTAACTTAAGTTCTTACTATAGAACTATGTCTTTTGGGGAATTTGATCTTACTGGGCAAGTGGTATCTGTTACTTCAGATGGTAGAAGCCTAGATGATGATGTTTATTTTATTGATAAGGCACTAATGAACCTCAACAACAGTGATTTTGATACAAGAAACTGTGCAACTGGTTTTTCAAGTGCGGATAATATTTTATGTTATGACCCTGTTACCAACATCAATAACTGTAATGGCGACATTGATTACATTGCTGTAATTAAAAAGATACCAGGTGCTGGAGATGGACTTGCAAGTAATACTAATCGGTCGGAATCAGGACATTGGCAAAAAGTAGGAAGAGATAATAGATTTACGAATATGAATACTTTTGTTCATGAGTTTGCTCATAATATGTATAATGCTGCCCACGCTGTTGGTGCCAATGGCGTTTTTCATCCTCATTTTAATATGCAAGAGGGCTGGGGTATGGTTGCCAATCCAAACTTTCCTTTTTTTACGGCAAGAGCAAATGAAATGTGGGTAAATGGATGGTTGCGAGACAATCCTCAAGACCCACAGAATAATGATATAATTACAGTGAACCCAGGCAATATAAGTAACTATAGTTCAGGTATTGAACTAGGAGACTTATTAGGCACACGGGAAGCTATTCGAGTCGAAATTCCAAATTCCAATCCTGACCCTAATGAAGCTAATCATTATTTATGGATAGAGAACCATCAAAAAAGCCATGCATCCGGGTTTGATCAAGATCCAGAAGGACTAGAAGATACAGAACCAGGAATCTATATGTATGTAACCAGTAAGTTAAATAATTTCACGGAGACAGTAACTTCTGGTCAATCTGGTAACAACGTTCAAACTTTACACCCCTATGGTAAAAAAGATTATACATTGAATGCCAATCGTGATGGCTTTATAGAAGGAGAAGACAACCCTATTGCAGGCTTGCCGGTTGAAAGCTATGTTAGGATGAATGATCCAAGTCACAATTCTAGTTCACCTGATGAAATTTTTCACTGTATTAATCAAAATCACGGAAAATGTAATGTAGGTAGTTTTAATCCTAAATGTGAACATCCCGGCGATTTCATTCGAAAAGATGATGGTGGTCCTTCGGGACTTAGAGTAACTAACAACTTTAGAAGTGAATTTCAATATGGAGATGAACTATCAATCAACGGCATTCATCCTGTTTTAAATTACCCCGAATATGATGACTGGAATGATGTACAAGAGCCATTTTACTTGAGTGGTTTAAAAGTTGAGAT
Source organism: uncultured Chitinophagales bacterium (assembly GCA_938023075.1). Taxonomy (GTDB): domain Bacteria; phylum Bacteroidota; class Bacteroidia; order Chitinophagales; family JAHDHT01; genus CALHDG01. The sequence continues at coordinate 264 of CALHDG010000032.1, read as the reverse complement.
ATCAAGCGAAGTACTTGTTGAAGATAGTGAGAATAAATACAGGATATTTATTAGCTATGATGATTGGACTTTTGAAAGTGATAAACGCTGGTGCGGCACCATCAATTTACCTGGAAATAAAACCCTTTCTTTAACCAATCAATCTAATTTAGATTTAGATTTATCTGGTACAGCTAACAAAAGTAGGTGGGCTAAAAATAGGGGAGGTAATGTGATCAAAAATTTTGTAGACCCCACCATTTTAACTGCTAAACCTGGTTCAAC